>NZ_JBFTJD010000021.1:0-82647 GCF_056395245.1 Arthrobacter sp. 10L430
TGGAGCACCAGGCGGGAGGCCCACGGCTCCGGCAGCCACGCGCCGTCGAGCTTTCCGTCCTGGAACAGCTTCAGCGTCTGGGCGTTCTCGGTGGGATTGATTTTGACGTCCCCGCCGCCGTCGGTGTTGGTCTTGAAACCCTGCTTGCCGAGCCAGGCGCGCAGCGCCACGTCCTGGGTGCCGCCCAGCTGCGGCGATGCCAGCGTCTTTCCCTTCAGGTCAGCGGGCGTCTTGATCCCGGGCTTGACCACCAGCTGCGCGCCGCCGGAGGCTGCCCCGGCGATGATGCTGATGGATTCGCCCTTGCTCTTGACGAACGAGTTGATGGCCGGGTTCGGGCCGATGTAGGTCGCGTCGATGGCACCGGCGTTGAGCGCCTCGATGGCCGCGGGGCCGGCGTTGAACACCTGCGTGGACAGCTTGGTGCTGCCCAGGTTGTCCTTGATAAAGCCCTCATTGACGCCCACCAGGGCCGCGGCGTGCGTGATGTTGCCGAAGTAACCGAGCTTGAGCTCACGGGCGGGCCCACTGGGGGCCGCTGACGCAGCCGACGCGTTGGAATCCCGCGATACGGCAGAGGCAACAATGGCGCCCACACTGATCAGCAGGACCAAACCAAGGGCCAGGGCAATCTCCAGGGCACGCCTGCGCTGGGGCCCCTGGCTCTCGCCGGCCTCAATGCGGGTCATGCCCGGCCTGGAACTAGTCATGAATTCACCATAGGGAGTGTCATAAACAGGGTTCAATGGGCCGGAAACGGGGGGTCACGCGCGTTCATCTAGCGTCACATTCGGACGGGGGCCAGCCTTCGCACCTGACCACCCTCCGGTGCCCGTCCTTTCGGTGGACCCAGGCTTAAGACAGATAGCTGTCGGCCGCAGCCAGAGCGTCGTCCAGGATGGCGAGGCCCGCGGCGGCGTCGGAGTCGTTCACGTTAAGGGGAGGAGCGACATTGACGCGGCTGCCCATAGTCAGCGGCAACAGACCCCGATCCAGGCACGCCTTGACGAAGGAGACCATCGGCGCGTTCGCCGCGCCAGTGGCTCCTGTCGGCACGAGCGGCTCTTTGGTCAGCCGGTCGCGGACGAGTTCGACGGTCCAGAGGCCGCCGATGCCGCGAACATCCCCGACAGACTCATGCTTCGCCGCAAGCTCACGGAGTCCTGGCCCAAGGACGTCCGCGCCGAGGCGTGCTGCTGCAGCGATGGTGCCCTCCTCGTGCATCGCGTTGATGGCGCCGACGGCTGCTGCGCAGGCGAGTAGGTGGCCGCTGTACGTCATGCCCGCGGGGTAGGGGCGTTTGGTGAACATCTCGTAGATCGCGTCGCCGACCAGCACGCCGCCCAGCGGCACGTACCCGGAGTTCACTCCCTTCGCGAACGCCATCAGGTCGGGTGCCACGCCATCGTGGTCGACGCCGAACCAGGCTCCCGTGCGGCCGAAGCCGACCATCACCTCGTCCGCGATGTAGACGATGCCGTGGCGGTCGCACAGGTTGCGGACCCCACGCAGGTAACCGGTTGGCGGCACGATGACGCCCGAGCTGCCGATCACAGATTCCAGGACCAGCCCGGCGATCGTCGAGGGGCCCTCCAGGAGGATCAGCTGCTCGAGATGGGCGAGCGCCCGCTCGGACTCTTCCTCCGGGGTCCTCGACCCGAACGCCGACCGGTACAGGAAAGGACCGAAGAAGTGGACGGCACCCGCCGCCCCGGTGTCCGAGGCCCAGCGGCGCGGGTCGCCGGTGAGGTGGATCGATGCAGCCGTTGAGCCATGGTAGGAGCGGTAGGCGGCGAGCACCTTCGGTCGTCCCGTGTAAAGGCGCGCCATTCGAACCGCATGCTCGATGGCCTCTGTTCCGCCGGTGGTGAACAGCACGTGCCCGAGGCCCTCCGGCGCGACCTCCACAATCAGCCGCGCCGCTTCGCTCCGGACGTCGGACGCGTGGCTGGGTGCAAGCGTGCACAGACGGTCGGCTTGCTCCTTGATCGCAGCGACGATTCGCGGATGTTGGTGACCGAGGTTGGTGAACACCAGTTGCGAGCTGAAATCCAGGTAGCGCCGTCCATTGGCGTCGACGACGTAGCTCCCGGAGCCACCGACAAACGTAGGCACGGCGCGCGGCCCCTGCACCGCCCAGGGGTGGAAGACCAGTTCGTCGAGATTCATGACATCCTCCGTTGCTTCAGTGCCGGAATGTTCACCCCTACTGCTTCACCTTGGCACCGCCTTGAAGCAGCGTCCAGAGCACCCCGACGGTGCAGGTTCAGTCCCCCTTGACGTTGACCAACTGCCGCAGCTTGTGCCTTACCTTGACGAGATCCGCGGAGTCGCGCATGACCTGGTCTATCGGCTTGTAGGCCGCCGGGATCTCGTCGATAAATGCCTCGGTGGCGCGGAATTCAATCCCGTGCATGGCCTCCTTCAGTTCCGCCAGGGTGAAGGTCTTGCGCGCCGCATTCCGGGAGTATTCGCGGCCGGCGCCGTGCGGCGAGGAATTCAGCGACACGGGGTTGCCCAGGCCTTCCACGACATAGGAGGCAGTACCCATGGAGCCCGGGATCAGGCCCGGGTCCCCCGCCTCCGCCTTGATGGCCCCTTTGCGCGACACCCAGACGGACTTGCCGTAATGGGTTTCCTGCGCCGTGAAGTTGTGGTGGCAGTTGATCCGTTCGCTTTCATGCACCCTGCCGCCCACCCAGGTGCCGAACTGCGTGATCACCCGGTCCATCATTTCCTCACGGTTCAGCAGGGCGAAGTGCTGGGCCCACCGCAGTTCCTTGATGTACCGGGTGAACTCGGGGGTGCCCTCCTCCAGGGAAGCCAGGTCCGGGTCCGGCAGCGTGATCCGCTTCTCTCTGCTGAACCGCTGCGCCACCCCAATATGATGCTGCGCGATCTTGTTGCCAACGCCGCGCGAGCCCGAATGCAGGAACAGCCAGACGGCGTCTGCCTCATCCACGCACACCTCGATGAAGTGGTTGCCCGAACCCAGCGAGCCGAGCTGCAACTCCCACTTGGCCACATACTGGCCGGGATCAAAACCCGCCTTGGCCGCCAGACTCCCCAGCTCAGCGACACGGGGTTCGGCAGTGGCCAGGACTTTCCGGTTGTTGTGGCCTGCGGACAGTGGAATGACACGCTCAATGTCCTCGCGCAGCCGCCTCCGGTCCCGGGGCAGTTCCTTCAGCGAGTACTGCGTCCTGACCGCGATCATGCCGCAGCCGATGTCCACTCCCACGGCAGCCGGCATGATCGCGCCCAGTGTAGGAATGACGGACCCCACCGTGGCGCCCTTGCCGAGGTGCGCGTCCGGCATCAGAGCCAAGTGCGGGTAGATGAACGGCAGCCGGGACGTGGCGAGGGCCTGCTCACGCGTCTTGTCATCCAGGATCGAGGCCCAGTTGATGAGCCTGCTATTGATAGTTTCCACGGCTTCCCCTCCGCTGGATGAAACAGGCCGGCTGCGGCCAGGATCCGGCAGGATTCGGAGAAACTATCGCCGACGGACGAGGCTGAGTCAAGGGATTCCTGCGCGCGGCCCACGTTGACCGGCCCTCGCCCGCATGAGCGGTCCTGGGGGCGGGCACGCGGGGCGGGCACAGAGAAGCCCCGGTCCGGATAATTCCGGGCCGGGGCCTCAGCCAACGCGAATCAGATGCTGTAGCGCTCGTCCTCGTGGTCTCCCGGGTGGTCGTTGACCAGTCCGGCAGCCAATGTGTTGCCGTCCAGCGGGTCGATCACCAGGAACGCACCGGTGCGGCGGTGGTGCAGGTAGTTCTCCAGCGGCAGCGGGGCGGCGAGCCGGAGCTGCGCGTGGCCGATGTCGTTGAGCTCCAGGCTGGACGCGCCCTCAAGCTTGAAGGTGGCGAGGTCCAGCTTGCCGCTGACGCTGCGGACCAGGGCCTGCACGGTTCGCGTGCCGTGCTTGACCAGCACCTTGGCACCCTCGCGGAGCGGCTTCGGGGACAGCCAGCAGAGCGCGGCGTACAGGTCAGCCGAGCTTACGCGGACGGTGCCTGCGGCGGCGATCGTGTCACCGCGGGCGACGTCGAACTCGTCGGCCAGGCGGATCGCCACGGACTGCGGCGCGACGGCTTCGTCCAGTTCGGCACCGGCGAAGTCGATGCCCGTCACCGTGGTGGTGCGGGGGTCCTGGCCGGGGGTCAGCACGCTGACCTTGTCCCCCACCCTGACCGAGCCCTCGGTGATCTGCCCGGCGTACGCGCGGTAGTCGCGGTACTTCTCCACGTCGAGTCCGCCGGCAACCGCGTCGGGTGCCAGCGCACCCTGCGGCCGGACCACCAGCTGCACCGGGAAGCGGAAACTTTCCAGGTGGCTTTCCAGCTCGTCGGCGGCGGGCAGGGTTTCGAGCACCTCGAGCAGTGCCGGGCCGGTGTACCAGGGGGTGCGCTCCGAGCGCTCCACCACGTTGTCGCCGTCGAGCGCGGAAACCGGAACCACCAGCAGGTCGGTGATGCCGTCAGCGCCGAGGCCGAGCTCGCGGCCCACCTTCTGCACGTCGGCTTCGATCTCGCGGAACACGCTTTCGCTGAAGTCCACCAGGTCGATCTTGTTCACGGCCACGATCACGTGGGCAACACGCAGCAGCTGCAGCACGGACAGGTGGCGGCGGGTCTGCTCCAGGACACCCTTGCGGGCGTCAATAAGTACGACGACGGCGTCGGCGGTGGACGCGCCGGTCACCGTGTTCTTGGTGTACTGCACGTGCCCGGGGCAGTCCGCGAGGATGAAGCTGCGGCGGTCCGTGGCGAAGTAGCGGTAGGCGACGTCGATGGTGATGCCCTGCTCGCGCTCGGCACGCAGGCCGTCGGTCAGGAGTGCCAGGTCAATGCCGCCGGCCGAGCCGCCAAAGCCACGGTCCGCGGAGGTGCGGGCAACGGCGTCGAGCTGGTCGGCGAGGATCGCCTTGGAGTCGTGGAGGAGGCGGCCCACCAGGGTGGACTTGCCGTCGTCGACCGATCCAGCGGTGGCGAAGCGGAACAGCGAGGCGTGGGCGAGGGGTGCCTCGTCAAGAAGGGCAGCCGCGCGGGCTGTATCGATTTCGGTGCTCATTAGAAATAGCCATCCTTCTTGCGGTCTTCCATGGCGGCCTCGGAGATGCGGTCATCTGCACGGGTGGCGCCACGTTCGGTGATGGTGGAGGCGGCAACTTCGATGACGACGTCGCGCACCGTGGCGGCAGCCGACTCAACGGCGCCGGTGCAGGACATGTCGCCCACGGTCCGGTAGCGGACGGTCTTGGTGATGACATCCTCATCGGGGCGGGGCTGGGACACTTCGCCCACTGCGCGCCACATGCCGTCGCGGGCAAAGACCTCGCGGTCGTGGGCGTAGTACAGGCCGGGCAGCTCGATGTTTTCGCGCTCGATGTAGCGCCACACGTCCAGCTCGGTCCAGTTGCTGATGGGGAACGCGCGGACGTGCTGGCCCACGGTGTGCCGGCCGTTGTAGAGGTTCCACAGCTCGGGGCGCTGGTTGCGGGGGTCCCACTGGCCGAATTCGTCGCGGAGGCTCAGGATGCGCTCCTTGGCGCGGGCCTTGTCCTCGTCGCGGCGGCCGCCACCGAAGACGGCGTCGAACTTGTTGGACTGGATGGCGTCCAGCAGCGGGACGGTCTGCAGCGGGTTGCGGGTGCCGTCGGCACGCTCGGCCAGTTCGCCGCGGTCGATGAACTCCTGGACGGAGCCGACAACCAGCTTCAGGCCCAGCCGCTCAACGGTGCGGTCGCGGAAGTCGATGACCTCGGGGAAGTTGTGGCCGGTGTCGACGTGCAGGACCGGGAAGGGAACTTTGCCGGGCCAGAAGGCCTTGGTGGCGAGGTGCAGCATCACCACGGAGTCCTTGCCGCCGGAGAACAGGAGCGCAGGCTTCTCGAACTCGGCGACGACTTCGCGGATGATATGGATTGCCTCGGACTCGAGGGTGTCCAGGCTGGAGAGGCGCGTGGAGGCTGCGACGTCAGTCACCTGGGTGGGCTCCTCAGTTAGGAAAGTGCTCATACGTGTAGTCCGCATTCTGTCTTGTTGGTTCCTGCCCAGCGGCCGGCGCGGGGGTCATCGCCGGGTGCCACCTTGCGGGTGCAGGGCTGGCAGCCAATCGACGGGTAGCCCTGGGAGAGGAGCGGGTTGACGGGAAGGAGGTTGTCATCGGAGTACTGGACCAGCTGGTCGAACGTCCAGGCCGCAACCGGGTTGACCTTGACCAGGCCATTGGCTTCGTCCCACGTCACCAGCGGGGTGTTGGTGCGGGTGGGGGCTTCGTCGCGGCGGACGCCGGTGAACCAGAGTTCGTAGCCGGCGAGGGTGCGGCGCAGCGGTGCGACCTTGCGCAGTGCGCAGCACTGGGCGGCGTCGCGGGCGAAGAGGTCCTTGCCCAGGAGCCGGTCCTGCTGCTCCACGGTGTTCTCCGGGAGCACGTCCACCACGTTGACGCGGAGGTTGGCGGCCACCTCGTCACGCGTGGCATAGGTTTCCGGGAAGTGGTAGCCGGTCTCGAGGAAAAGAACGTCGACGCCGGGAAGCTGGTCCGCGACAAGCGCCGGCAGAACGGCGTCGGCCATGGAGCAGGCCACGGCCACGGCGGGCAAGTCGAAGTTGCGCTCAACCCAGGCGATCACGTCGCGGGCCGGGGCGTCCCAGCCGAGCTCGGCGGCGCCGGCCTCGGCCAGAGCCTTGAGCTCCTCGTGGGTGCGGAGTGCGGTTGTCATTGCAGGTCCTCCTCGTCTGCTGCGTGGGCCCACTCGGCGAAGGTCTGGCCTTCGGCGCGCTCGGCCACGAACTTACGGACAACCCGCTCCACGTAGTCCGGCAGGTCCGCGACGTAGACCTTCAGGCCGCGGACGGTACGTCCGAGGCCGGCCTCTTCGCGGTCCGACGAAGCCAGCCCGCCGCCCAGGTGGACCTGGAAACCCGGGGAGGGGTCGCCGTCGGGCGTGGGGAGCATCATGCCCTTGAGCCCGATGTCCGCGGTCTGGATGCGGGCGCAGGAGTTGGGGCAGCCGTTGATGTGCAGGGACAAGGCATTCGGCAGCTGTCCGCTGTCTGCAAGGTCCGCGAGGCGGCGTTCCAGCTCGGCGATCGCAGTGGCTGCGGTGATCTTCGTTTCCACGATGGCCAGCTTGCAGTACTCGATGCCGGTGCAGGCAATGGTGCCGCGGCGGAAAACGGACGGCCGGGCGGAGAGGCCCAGGGCGTCGAGCTCGGCGACCAGCGGTTCCACCTCGTCCTTGGGCACGTCCAGCACAACCAGCTTCTGGTGCGGCGTGGTGCGCAGGCGGTAGGAGCCGCGGGCCTCGAGGGTGTCCGCGAGCTTCACCAGCTGCGCGCCGGAGAGGCGGCCTGCAATAGGGGTGGCGCCGATGAAGAACTTGCCGTCCTTCTGCTCGTGCACGCCCACGTGGTCGCCCGGTGTGGCCGGCTTGGGCGCGGCGGGGCCGTCGGCGAGCTTATAGCCGAGGTATTCATCCTCAAGGATCTGGCGGAACTTCTCGGGTCCCCAGTCGGCCATGAGGAACTTCAGGCGGGCCTTGGTGCGCATGCGGCGGTAGCCGTAGTCGCGGAAGATGCTGGTGACGCCGAGCCATACGTCGGCAGCCTGCTCGGGAGTGACGAACGCGCCGAGACGCTTGCCGAGCATGGGGTTGGTGGACAGTGCGCCGCCGGCCCAGAGGTCGTAGCCGATGCCGAGTTCGGGGTGCTTGACGCCCACCAGGGCGAAGTCATTGATCTCGTGCACCACGTCCTGGCTGGGGTGGCCCGTGATGGCGGTCTTGTACTTGCGCGGCAGGTTGGACAGGATCGGGTTGCCGATGAACCGCTCGCTCAGCTCGGCGATAAGCGGGGTGGGGTCGATGATCTCGTCCTTGGCGATGCCGGCCACCGGCGAACCCAGAATGACGCGGGGGACGTCGCCGCAGGCTTCCGTAGTGGACAGGCCGACGCCTTCGAGCCGGTTCCAGATCTCAGGGATGTCCTCGACCCGGATCCAGTGCAGCTGGATGTTCTGGCGGTCGGTGAGGTCCGCGGAATCGCGGGCGAACTCGACCGAGATGTTGCCGATCACGCGCAGCTGCTCGGTGGTGAGCGCGCCGCCGTCGATCCTTACGCGGAGCATGAAGTACTTGTCTTCGAGCTCGTGCGGCTCAAGCGTGGCGGTCTTGCCGCCGTCGATCCCGGGCTTGCGCTGGGTGTACAGGCCCCACCAGCGG
The DNA here is from genome assembly GCF_056395245.1 of Arthrobacter sp. 10L430. NCBI lineage: Bacteria > Bacillati > Actinomycetota > Actinomycetes > Micrococcales > Micrococcaceae > Arthrobacter > Arthrobacter sp. 10L430. The sequence goes on from NZ_JBFTJD010000021.1 coordinate 8,231, forward strand.
AAGCGGCCGTGCAGGTCCTGGCCCGGGATGGAGTCGAAGCCGTCCTTGGAATAGATGGACTCGATACGCTCGCGGACGTTGAGGCCGTCGTCTTCCTGCTTCCAGGTTTCGTTGGCGTTCAGCGGCGTGGTTCCGTCAACCTTCCACTGGCCGTGAGGCTTTGCGGCGGGGCGGGAGGCACGGGCTGGGCGCGCGGGCTTGTCCGTGGCCGCTCCGGCTAGAGCTGTATCAGTCATGCATCGACTGTAGGGCCGCCCGGAAACCCGTCACAAAGGCCCCGGAAACGCTAAGTCACCTAGGGAAATATTTCGTCATGAATCGCCGAAGGGCCTTGAACAGCCCTCCCGCCTGTGCTTCGGGCTCGCGCCGGAACCAGCCCTGCGAAACCAGCCCTGCGGTCCTCAGGCCGGAACGTCAGTGCCGGGGCGTCAGGCCGGGGCGTGCTGCGCCGCAAGCGCCGCGTCGTAACGCTCCAGCGCGATCTCGGCGAGCACAGGCGACGGCAGCAGCGGCTCCGTCACCAGGTCCGCCCCGGCCTTGGCGAGCTGGTCATGGAAGAAGCCCGGCGCCAGGAGGTACGACGCAATGACCACGCGGCCACCCAGATCCACTGCCCCGGCGGACTCCCCCGCCCCGGCACCGCCCGAGGCCTCCTCGCGGAGCATGGCGACGGCGTCGGGGACTGACGGCTTGGCGGAGGCGCCGTACGCGGGCAGGATCCGGTTGGAGCGTAGCGCGCGGAGCTGGGCTGCGAGCTCCTCAACGCTGAGCGCGGCGTTGGGGTTCGAGGAGCCTGCGGCGGCGAGGACGATCGCGTCGTTCTCGGTGACGCCGGCCTCGCGGAGGCGCTGGTCCAGCAGCGCTGCCAGTCGCGGGTCCGGGCCCAGGGGCGCTGCCGCGATGCTGCCGGGCCGGCTCTTGACGGCCCGCGCGATGTCCACCTTCACGTGATAGCCCACGCTGAGCAGGAGCGGGACCACCACAGCGGAGGGGCCGGCCGATCCGCCGTCGGGGTCCTCAGGAAGTCCGGCCACCACGTCCACAAGATCGGGCTGCTGGACGTCTACATAGGCCTCACGGACGTCGAGTCCCGGGCGGAGCGCCGCGATGCCGCCGCGGAGGGCGTCGACCTCGGCGGCTCCCTGCGCGTTGGACGTCCCGTGGGCACAGGCGATCATGATCGGGCTATTCATAGGGGCTAGCGTAACGTTGGAGCCGCACTGTCCGCCCCTTGAAATAAGCCGGGACGCTCCATGACATTCCCTTTTGACATCGCCCTGGTATGGCTGGACCTGGCCGGCATCTTCTTCTTCGCCGTCTCCGGATCGCTGCTTGCGGCGCGGAAACAGTTCGACATCATCGGTTCCCTCCTCCTCGCGTCCATTGTTTCGCTCGGTGGCGGCGTGATCCGCGACATCATCCTCAACACCGGGCCGCCGGCTGCCTTCACCAACCCGGCCTACCTGGCGCCTCCTGTGCTGGCCACGGTGCTGGTGTATTTCCTGTTCTCCAGCGTCCAGCGCTTCACCTCCCTCCTGATCCTGTTCGACGCCGGCGGCCTGGCCCTGTTCTGCATCACCGGCACGCTCAAGGCACTGTCCTCCGGGATGAATCCGGTTGCGGCCGTCCTCCTCGGCGTTACGACGGCGGTGGGCGGGGGCCTGCTGCGCGACATCACCGCCAATGAGGTGCCCCAGTTGTTCGACCCCAAGGACATCTATGCCCTCCCGGCCTTCACCGGCGCCGCTCTGACCACCGTGCTCTGGGTTTCGGGGGCCTTCAATGCAGTGACCGCGTGTGCCGTGGCGGCCGTGGTGTTTGCCTTCCGCGTGGCTGCCTGGCGCCGTTCGTGGCACGCTCCGCTAGCCGTCCGGGGATGGCACCGGCTGGGGCTGGACTCGGGAAATTCTAGGGGCCGGGATTAGCTAGGATAAGAGCCATGACTGACATGTTCCTCGAGAAGTTCCGCGCGCTTGTTCCGAAGTATCTCGAAGACGAATGGCAGGAAGAGGACGGGCTTCCCGACGCGGAGCTCGACGCGGAGCTCGCCGAACATCAGTTCACCATCCCGCTGGTGCTGCGCGAGTTTTACCTGGCCCTCGGCGGGTGCGAGGACCTCATGGAGGCCTACCACTACTTCTGGGACCCCGAGGAACTCGAGGTTGACGACGAAGGCTTCCTCATGTTCCTCGAGGACGAGGAGGAAAACTTCACCTGGGGCTTCCGCATCGGCGACCTCAGTGTCCCGGATCCCATCGTGTACCGCCGCAACAACGCCCGCGGCCAGTGGAAGAGCGAGGAAGGCACCTTCTCGGAGTTCGTCTTCGACATGTTCGACTGGGCGTTCAACGACGAGGACTGAGCCTCCGCCTCCCGCGCTTCCTTCCTGAACCGCCGCCCTCCTGACCTCGAATGACGGTCTGGTGGCAACAACATGCCGTGGTACCTGCGTGTCTCCAAGGACAGACCGGCAAAGAAGGTCACGACGGCGGCACCCACTAGGGCGCGGCTGGTCACCAGCCGGGCGGGTCACCAGCCAGGGGCGAACCGGCCCAGGGCTCGGAGCCGGAGCACCGCCTGGACCTGCTCCACCATGGCCGCGGGGTGGTGCACCACATCGTCGTAGTAGTAGCGCAGGGTGAGGTGGCCGCCAAGCATTCCCACATTGTTCCTGCGATGGTCCTTCTTGACCTGCCGCGGCTCAAAATGCGAGGAGCCGTCCAGCTCCACCACGACACATTCCTCCACCAGGCAGTCCACCTCGCCCACGCCTGGCAGGCTGACATGCATCCGGACGTTGAGGCCCGCCCGGACGAAATGGGTGTGGGCCAGGATTTCCAGCACCGAATCTGCCCTCGAAATGAGCAGGTCCAACACGGCGCGGGCCCGCCCGTTCTGTTTCCGGCAAGCTTTTTCCTGAGGAAGGCTGCCGAGATCTGGCCGCTGCCAGTGGCGGACTGCACCAGCACCAGTGCATCCAGCTCCGGCAGGCATCTCAGCGCGTGGAGAAGCACGTCGGCCAGGCCGGCCACAGGATAGGCCGGATGCGGGGCATGAGCGCAGGGCGCGTGGTCAACGACGCCCGCCTTGGGAACCCCGTTCCCGCAGCTCAGGTGGAATGCTGCCGCCGGACGCAACGTCCACAGGTTGTAGAAGCGCGCTGCCGAGATGCACGTCAGCCGGGCGTTGGCGCGAAAGGCGGCCAGGACGCCGTCGTCCGCGTTGCTCGTCGCGTAAACGCCGCGAAATGGACGGTACAGCTGGCCGGCGCGGACCGCACTGTCGAGCTGGAGACGCCGGAAGCCGGCCTGCAGGAGATCACTGCGCTTGACCGCCCCGCCCCGGTGCCGGACAAATCCGAGAAGCTCCATGGAGCCATCGTGGACGAGGTCCGCGGCGCCGGCTACCGACCGGCGGCCCTATGTGGACAATCCGTGGCCGCCGCTCCCGACCTGCTTTCACGCCCGATCGACCAAGGCGCGCCACCTCGCCGGCGTGTCCCGGGCCCCCACCGTCCGAACAGGGTCACGACGGGAGCAGCAAGACCGTGACAGGCGGGTTAACAGCGGATTTGAAGTTTGTGACAAAGCTGTCATAGACTCGTTCACGGATCCACTAAATGCCTCCGGTGGATCTGATGCGAACGGAGAAACGGTCCCGGTTCCTGGCAGTGTGGCGCTGCAGGGAACCGGGGCCGTTCCGTTTAAGCCTGTGTGGCCAAGCCCTTGTAGCCAAGCCTGTGGCCGGGACTGAGCTAGCTCGCGCGGTCCACCACGGCCCGGGCGAAGCTGGTCAGCGAGTCCTTCACCACGCCCTCAGGCAGAGGGGTCAGGGCAGCAATCGCTTCGTCCGCCCAAGCCCGGGCAACAACCCACGACTCGGCGGTCACGGGGTGCTCGCGGAGGCCGGCAACAGCTTCGGCGAGTGCCTCGTCCGAGGTGAGGTCGCCGTCGATCAGGTTGAGAAGTTCGACGGCGGACTGGTCGCCGTTCGTCGCCGCGCTGCGCAGCAGCAGCACCGGGAGGGTGGGAACGCCTTCGCGCAGGTCCGTTCCCGGGGACTTGCCGGACTTCACCTTGATGCCCGTGACGTCGATGACGTCGTCGGCCAGCTGGAAGGCCACGCCCACCTTTTCGCCATACTCCACCAGGAGGTCCTCGTAGGCTTCGTCGGCACCTGCGAAGATCGCGCCGAGCTGACCGGAGGCAGCCACGAGCGAGCCGGTCTTGTCCGCAATGACCGAGAGGTAGTGCTCCACCGGGTCCTCGTCCGGGCGGGGGCCCACCGTTTCGTGCAGCTGGCCCAAGCACAGCCGTTCGAAGGTGCGGGCCTGGATTCCCAGTGCGCGCGAGCCCAGCTCGGACACCAGGATCGAGGCGCGAGCGAAGATGAGGTCGCCGGTCAGGACAGCCACCGAGTTGCCCCAGACCTCGTGTGCCGTGGGGGCGCCGCGGCGGAACGGTGCCGAGTCCATGACGTCGTCGTGGTACAGCGTGGCCAGGTGCGTCAGTTCCACCACCACCGCGGCCTGCACCACGGCTGGCAGCGAGGCGTCACCAAGGTGGGCGCAGAGCAGGGTCAGCAGGGGGCGGATGCGCTTGCCGCCGGCTTCCACGAGGTGGCGCGACGTTGCGTCAGCCAGCGGATCCGAGTTGGCGATGGCCTCGCGGAGTTTCTTCTCCACGCGCGCCAGGTTGTTGGTGATCGCAGGCCCGAGTTCGGGGTCCCCCGCAATGGCCGCGAAGCCTGCCGGCAGCTGCAGTCCGGTGGCGATGGCGGTGGTGTTGAGGCTGGGTTCGGACGTCGGCAGGCCATGCCCGGCGTGCGTCCAGCTGTGGTTCGCGGAGTTGGTCACGGGTTAACCCTAACTTTTTGTTGCGGAAACCGCTGATTTGAGGCCGGACGGCGGCTGGACAGACGAATTGGACGTGGCCGGGACCAGCAGCTCCAGTACCCGGATCACCCGGTCCTCGAAGCCCTTGGCGGACGGGTCGGTCAGGTTGGCCAGCAGCCGGACCACAAAGCGCATCAGCACGGGCAAGGGCATCCCGGTCCGCAGGGCGAGCTTCATCACCGCGGGCTTGCCGATCAGCGCGGCAAATGCGCGCCCCAGCGTGAAGTGCGATCCCCACTTTTCCCGCACATAGTCCGCATACCCCGCGAGGCGGGCATCGGCGTCGGACGCGTTCCAGCCGCCGGAAGCGGGCCGGCTGGAAGCCAACCGAGACGCGTCGATGATGAACTCGGCCGCGAAGCGGGCGGACTCCATGGCGTAGGAGATGCCCTCGCCGTTGAACGGGGACACCATGCCGCCGGCGTCGCCGAGCAGCAGCAGGCCGGGCGAGTAGTGCGGCGTGCGGTTAAAGCCCATGGGCAGCGCGGCGCCGCGGATCTCGCCCACCTGGTTTTCAGGCGTGAAGCCCCACTCGGCGGGCATGCCGGCAGTCCACTCGCGGAGCACCTGCTTGTAATCGAGCTTGCCGAATTCCTTGGACGAGTTGAGGATGCCGAGGCCCACGTTGGAGGTGCCGTCCCCCACGCCGAACACCCAGCCATAGCCGGGCAGGAGCTTGCCGTCGCGGCTGGGAAGCTCCAGCCAGCCCTCCATCCAGTCGTCGTCGTGGCGCGGCGAAGTGAAGTAGGTGCGCACCGCGACTCCGAGCGGGCGGTCGTCGCGCTTTTGGATGCCGAGCGACACGGCGGTGCGGGTGGAGTTGCCGTCCGCGGCGAGGACGACGTCGGCGGTAAAGTCGCGCGTCTCCCCCGTCTTGCGCCCGGACTCGTCCAAGAGCGCTGCGCGGACGCCGCTGACGCGGCCTTCCTCGCTGCGGAGCGCTTCGGTGACGCTGTGGCGTTCGAGCACGACGGCGCCCGCGGCCTGCGCGTGCCGGGCCAGTTCCTCGTCGAAACCGAGGCGGGTGCGGATCAGGCCATACTGCGGAAAGTCGGACACCTCGGGCCAGGGAAGTTCGATGGAGCGGCCGCCGGCGAGGAGGCGCAGGCCCTTGTTGCGGCGCCAGCCGTCCTCTTCTGGGTGCGGCAGGCCGAGCTTCTGGATCTCCCGGACGGCCCGCGGTGTGAGGCCATCGCCACACACCTTTTCCCGCGGGAAGCTGGTTTTTTCGAGGACCGTGACATCCACGCCGGCCTTGGCGAGGTAATACGCAGCGGTGGATCCGGCCGGGCCTGCGCCGACAATCAGTACGTTCACGGTGTCAACGGGCGCCGCGCGGGATGTTGCGGCGCAGCTTGGCCACCGGCCCGGTGTGGGCGGCGATTGCGGCAGCCCCGCCGTCGGCCAGCGGCTTGTGCGCGCGGTGCACGGCCACGATTCCGCCGCTGAGGTTGCGGTAGGTCACGTCTTCCCAACCGGATTCCTGCAGCCACGCGGCGAGGTGGTCCTGGTCCGGCCAGGCGCGGATGGATTCAGCGAGGTACACGTAGGCATCCGGGTTGGAGGAGACCTTGACAGCGATGGCAGGCAGCGCACGCATGAGGTATTCGGTGTACATCGTGCGCCACAGCGGCACCACCGGCTGGGAGAACTCGGCGATGACCACCTTGCCGCCGGGCTTGGTCACCCGGAGCATCTCGGCCAGGGCCTTCTTAGGCTCGTTGACGTTGCGCAGGCCGAAGGAGATGGTGCTGGCGTCGAAGGTGTTGTCCGCGAACGGCAGGTTGGTAGCGTCACCGGCGATGAAATCGATGTCCGGGCGGCGGCGCTTGCCCACCTTGAGCATCCCGAGGGAGAAATCGCAGGCCACCACATCTATGCCTGCATCGGCATATGGCTCGCTGGACGTGCCTGTTCCGGCGGCCAGGTCCAGCACGCGCTGGCCTGCCCTCACATCCATGGCTTCCACCACGACCTTGCGCCAGCGGCGGGTCTGCCCCATCGAGAGGACATCGTTGACGACGTCGTACTTAGGTGCGACGTCGTCAAACATCGTGGCTACTTCGTCCGGACGCTTATCCAAGGATGCTCGGTTCACCCTGACAATCTACCTGAATCTACCGTTTTGTATTTGCCGCCACGGGTAGGAACAGGCAGCTTCAAGTACCGGAGAGTACTGTTGATCCATCATGACCAGAACGCTCCGCACCTTGACAGTCCCTTTGGATGGAGAATCGACTCCCGGGGGGCTGCCGTCGTATCTGGTGCGGGACGATGTCCTCTGCTGGACCCGCCGCGAAGCCGGCCTCGTGGGCTTCGGCGAGGTGGCACGGTTCACGGCCACCGGCCCGGAGCGCTTCCTGGAGGCTGACATCTGGTGGCGGCACCTCGTCATCGAGGCGGACATCACCGACCACGTCGAATGCCCGGGCACCGGCCCGGTGGCCTTCGGCTCGTTCGCGTTCTCCAAGGTTTCTGCCCATGAGTCGCGGCTGATCGTGCCGGAGATCGTGGTGGGCCTCCGTGACGGCCGCACCTGGCTCACCCAGATAAGGGCCGACGACGGCGAACTCACCGAAGAGGGCGCCCTCGCCGCATTGAACGGGTGGCTGGAGGCGTCCGAGCCCGCCGCCCCTGGTTCCGCCGCTCCTGGTTCGGCTGCTCAGACTCCCTCCCGAGGTACCCCCGCCGCCTCCCGCGGCGACGTGCCCGCGGAGGCAGGGACCGCCGTCGGGCTTTCAGAGACTGCCACCCTGCAGACCGGTTCGCTGAGCGAAGCGGACTGGATGACCGCGGTGGCCGCCGGGGTGGCCGAAATCCGCACCGGCCGGCTGGAGAAACTGGTCCTTGCCCGGGACGTCGTCGCCACAGTCCCGGACGGCGTTAACGCCGCGGAAGTGCTCCGCCAGCTCGCCGTGCGGTACCGCGAATGCTGGACCTACGGTGTGGACGGACTGGTGGGTGCCACGCCCGAAATGCTGATCCAGGTGGAAGGCCGCACAGCGCAGGCCCGCGTCCTGGCGGGAACCTTGGACCGCCGCGACGCTGTCGGCGAGGCCGGGCTCCCGCTGGACTATGCCGAGCGCGTGCTGGCTGGCTCCGAAAAGCAGCGGCACGAGCACGAGATCGCGATCCAGTCACTGACCACGCAGCTGGCGCCATTCTCGGAAGCGATGAACGCGCACAGCGAACCGTTCATCCTGGAGCTCCCGAACGTCTGGCATCTGGCGTCGGACGTCAAGGCGGAGCTCACCGAGGTGGAGGGGCACGTCCCCACGTGCCTCGCCCTGATCAACGCGCTTCACCCCACGGCGGCGGTGTGCGGCACGCCAACGCAGGTGGCCGGTGCCCTGATCCGCAAACTCGAACACCTGGACCGCGGGCCCTACGCCGGGCCTGTGGGGTGGCTCGATGCCGCGGGGAACGGCGAATGGGGCATCGCCCTGCGCGGAGCCGTCATCGAATCGCCGAACACCGTCCGGTTATATGCCGGCTGCGGAATAGTCGAGGGATCGCATCCCGAGGCCGAGCTGGCGGAGACGTGGGCGAAGTTCCGTCCGATGCTGGAATCGCTGGGCATCAGCAGCTAGGGCTACCGGCAACGCCAGGGTGGGGCTGGGCTATACGGGCGGGGTGGCGTAGATTGACAGAGTCCGGGATTCCAGACACATGACCGTGCGAGGGTCTTGAAATCCGGTGTGGTTTAGTTGTCCAATGGTGAAACTAAGTTTTCTGTGATGCACATCTCTTATTCAGAGATACACTATGAACCGCTTTAGACCCGCATACTCCTGCAACAAAAGGTAAGAAACATGCAGCTCAAGTCCCTTGCCACGGCCAAGCTCAGCGCCAAGGCCGCCGCAATCCTCGCTGTCGGGGCCCTGAGCCTCACCGCATGCGGCGGGGGCGGCTCGACTCCCGCGGCAAGCAGCAGCACTGGCAGCGTTCAGCTCATCAACGCCGGCAAGCTCACTGTCTGCTCGGACATTCCCTACGAGCCGTTCGAATTCCAGAAGGACGGCAAGAACGTCGGCTTCGACATGGACATCGCGGCCGAGCTCGCCACGGATATGAAGGCCGAGCTCAACGTGGTGGACAGCTCCTTCGAGGCTATCGAAACCGGGACGGCCCTGACCCAGTGCGACGTCTCGATCTCCTCCATCTCCATCACGGAGACCCGCAAGTCCGTCATGGACTTCTCCAACCCGTACCTGAACGATGACCTGACCCTGGTTGCCACCGAGGCCTCCGGCATCACCAACATCGACAGCGCCAAGGGCAAGAAGGTGGGCGTCCAGCAGGCCACCACCGGTGCGCAGTACGCCAAGGACAAGGGCCTCGACGCGCAGCAGTTCGAGGACACCGGACTCCTGGTCCAGGCCCTCAAGGCAGGCACCATCGACGCCGCGCTCGGCAACCAGTCGGTTCTCGGCTATGCCATCAAGGACGATGCCAAGATCAAGCGCGTCGAAAACTACGCCACCGGTGAGAAGCTCGGCATCGCCATCAAGAAGGGCAACACCGCCATGGCTGATCAGGTCAACTCGACCCTCAAGCGCCTGACCGACGGCGGCTCCTTGAAGAAGTACGAGACCACCTGGTTCGGCGAAGCAGCCAAGTAAGCCAGCGCTTCGGCCTGAGACCTACGCAGCCGGGGCCCCGTTCAGGATCTGCTCAGCAGTCCGTGCGGGGCCTCAACTGCGCAAAACGAATGTGAGCACACCATGGCAATGACCGCACGTCAACGAGCCAAAGTCAGTCTGTACATCCAAGCCGGAATCTTCGTCGTGGCTGTGGCCGCACTGATTCTGGCAACGGACTGGAAGACCGTCGGCAACAGCGTCTTCAACTTCGGCAAGATCGGCCCGATGTTCCCCGGAATCATCCTCGTCGGCCTGAAGAACACCCTGATCTACACCGCGCTGGCGTTTGTCGTCGGCCTGTCCGGCGGCCTCCTGCTGGCACTCATGAAGCTGTCCACCTTCCCGCTGTACCGCTGGATTGCCACCGGCTACATCGAATTCTTCCGCGGCGTGCCGGCGCTGCTGGTGTTCATTGCGTTCGGCTACGGCGTGCCACTGGCCTTCGGCGTTTCATGGGATGTCAACATCGTGGTGATGGTTTCCCTCGGCATGGTGGCCTCCGCCTACATCGCCGAGACCCTGCGCGCCGGCCTGCAGGCCGTTCCGAAGGGACAGATGGAAGCCGCACGGTCGCTCGGCATGCCGATGTGGCGGGCCATGGTCACCATCGTGATCCCGCAGGCCTTCCGGATTGTGCTGCCGCCGCTGACCAACGAGGTCATCCTGCTGACCAAGGACTCCTCGCTGATCTACGTGCTGGGCCTGACCGCATCGCAGTACGAGCTCACCAAGTTCGGCCGTGACGGCATCTCCAGCCTCGGCGCGGGCCTCACGCCACTTCTGGTGGCCGGTGCGTTCTACCTGGTGATCACCATCCCGCTGAGCCTCCTGGCCCGAAAGTTCGAAAGCCGCTCCGCGCGGACTAAGCGATAGGCAGAGAAGTCATGAACGACGTCGTAATTCCCTCCCGCAACCACACCGGGTCTGTCCATGCCGCGGGGGTCTCCATCAAGGACCTGCGCAAGTCCTACGGCTCCAACGAGGTCCTCAAGGGCATCAGCCTGGACGTTGCCCCGGGCGAGGTTGTCTGCCTGATCGGCCCGTCCGGCTCGGGCAAGTCCACGCTGCTGCGCTGTGTCAACCTTCTGGAGCAGCCGAACGAGGGCACCATCCACGTGGGCGGCTTCGAGGCCACCGACCTGGACGTGGACATCGACAAGATGCGCCGCAAAGTGGGCATGGTGTTCCAGCAGTTCAACCTGTTCCCGCACCTGAATGCGCTGCGCAACTGCACCGTGGCGCAGACCAAGGTGCTCAAGCGCTCCCAGGCCGAGGCCGACAACGTGGCCCAGGCCAACCTTGACCGCGTGGGGTTGGGGCACCTCGCCGACCGCTTCCCGGACCAGCTGTCCGGCGGCCAGCAGCAGCGCGTGGCCATTGCCCGGGCGCTGAGCATGGACCCCGAGCTGATGCTTTTCGATGAACCCACCTCCGCTCTGGACCCCGAGACCGTGGGCGATGTCCTCTCTGTCATGCGGAATTTGGCCAAGGAAGGCATGACGATGCTCGTGGTCACGCACGAGATGGGATTCGCCCGGGAAGTCGCCGACCGCGTGGTCTTCATGGACGGCGGCGTGGTGGTGGAGGAAGGCGTGGCCGAGCACGTCATCAGCTCGCCCACGCAGGGCCGCACCAAGGAATTCCTCAAGCGTGTGCTGGACCCGACGCACATCGAGATCGCAGAGTAGGCTTCGCCGCTGCGCTTCTCGCTTGACGCTGCGCAAATGCCCTGACGCTACTGGAATTCCGGTAGCGCCGGGGCATTTGCGTGTCACGGGGGAATTTGCGCATCCGCTGAACGGGCACGACGACGGGGCACGCCGGCCGTCGCCAGCTTCCGTTCCAGTCGCGCGGCGGTCATTAGGTCCGACCAGATCCACCGGACCACGGCACGACCGGTCGCCCGGATCCGGTCCTCCCTGTACTTTTCAGCGACCACGGCTTGGGACGGGCTCCGGCCTTGGAGGTACTCCGGCTTCAGGTACTTGTCGACGCCGTCGAACTCGCCGGCAACCCGGACGCCGCGCCAGTAGTAATCTGCGTAACCAACGAGTCCATCCGCATCACGGACCTCGTACTGCAGGACCGGTGGCTCAAAGCCCTTAACGCTCATGAGGGCACGGCTGTACGACTCTCCCGCTGAACCAGAAAGCGGATCCGCAAAATCAACGGCCGTCGCGATCCTGCGGGCGGCCGCGGACGTGTAGTTTCCAGCGATACCAGCCAAAAGCGCTTCCTTGGACAGAGCCGGTAGCCCCTTCCCCCTGTCCGGCCTGAGCACGTGGTCCAGCGGAACGATGGCCTCGGCAAAGGACGTGAACGCCGCGAGATCCAGCACGGTGCGCACCCGTCCGGTGACCAACAGTCCCTCGCGCCGGACCGCCGTCAGGCCAGCCGGATCCGCGTAGTGCCGGCGGACACCGGCACGGGACCGGCCGCCGTCGTTCTGGAGAGTCAGGGCATGCACCACTTCCTGGCGGCCAACCGTGGGGATGCCCCAGACGCTGGCTGCGGAATGGCGGGCAAACACCGTGGGTGAACCGCAGGTTTCCGCGGCGGCACTCACCCGTAGCCGGTATTGCTCCCAGGGTTTGAGGGCATGCCAGGCGACCCCATCCACGTACACGCCGTGCCGGATTCTGACCAGCGTACCGGCACTGGAGCGCCGCGCGAGGTCCTTGGGTGTCAGCCCCTGCTGTATGTGATCGCGGGCGAGAATCAGCCGCGGTAGTTCGGTCATGGATGGAACAATCGCAGCTTTGGGCAGCGCCGAACAGCGGCAGTCGGGGCTATGTGGAAATCCGGCCGACGCCCTTTGACGACGCGCACCTTGCTCCGCGACGCGCACATTGCCCCGCGCCCATGGAATTCCCGTAGCGTCAGGTATTTTCCGCGTCGAGAGGCGGAAAGCTAGTCCGCGAGCACGCCCGCCACGGCCGCGCTCACTGCCGCCTTGATCCGTGCGTGCAGGGCCCGGAGGTCGTGCCGGTCAGTGCGCACCTCAATAATGGTGCGCCCGGCGAAGGGTGCGGCAAGCGCTTCGGCGAGTCCCGCCGTCGTACTCACCGCGCAGTGCCCGACGCCGTACGCTGCGGCGAGTGCCGCAATGTCCACTGAGTGGGGGGTGCCGAAGAGGCGTTCGACGGCGTCTCCGTAGCCGCCTGCCTCGGCCACCGCGCCGTGCTCCAGGAGGCTGAAGATGGCGCCGCCGGAGTCGTTGAGCACCACGATGCGCAGGTCGGGCTGAGCTTCGCCGGCGCCGAGGAGGAGTCCGCCGGCGTCGTGCAGGAAGGTGACGTCGCCCAGCAGCAGGGTGGTTTCCTGGTGGCCGCCGAGCGCGATGCCGGTGGCGGTGGAGATGGTGCCGTCGATTCCGGCGAGGCCGCGGTTGGCGAAGACGGTGGCCGATGGTCCGGGGGCGGGCTGGCCGGCGAGGTCGACGTCGCGGATGCCGTTGGACGAGCCGAGGACCAGTTGGCCCCGCGAGTGCTGCCAGACGAGGGCGCCGACGGACGGCCCGGTCGCCGCTTCGGCGTCGGCGAGTATGCCGTCTATGGCATGCTGGGCAGCGGCCCCCGCAAGCAGCCAGGCGTCGAGCCACGCCGAGGAACCGCGGCCCGCGAACTCCGCCAGTTCGGTCAGGCTTGTGATCGGGGTTTCGCGGCGGCGGCCCGGCTCGTGCCAGGCCACCGGGACGGGCTCGTACAGGGCGGCGGGGATGTCTGCCCGGGCCAGCAGTGCCGAGACGGGCCTGGAAAGTGTGGGACGTCCGAACACCACCGCGCGTTCGACCGGCTGCGCCGCCTCGGGGCCGAAGTGCTCCAGCAGCAGCCGGTACGGGCCCACAGCGTTCGGTCCGAACCGCGAGTTGGAGGACGGCTCGGCCAGCAGAGGAAGGCCGTGCGCGCGGGCGAACGCCTCGGCGACCGGCCCGGCGTCGTGCCCTGCGAGCACTACGGTGCGGCACTCGGGCAGATCTGACGTTGTATGCGTCAGGGTCATGGTGAGCGGCTCGGTGCCGATCCGGAACGTGCCGTGTCCGCGCTGTTCGGGCAGCCGCTCCCCCGCCTCCGGGACCAGCGGATCGCGGAACGCAAGGTTGAGCTGCACGGGCCCGGGCGGCGAGTCCTCGAAGGCCCCCGTGGCGGCGGCGAGGGCTGTGTCCACGGCGCGCTGGGGGCTGTCGCCGGCTGGGACGTCGACGGCGAAGCGCACGTGCTCGCCGAAAAGGTCCAGTTGGACGGTGGTCTGGTTTGCGCCGGTGCCGCGCAGCTCCTCCGGCCTGTCGGCCGAGAGCACGACGAGCGGCACAGCGGCGTGGTTGGCTTCCATGACCGCAGGCAGGAGATTCCCGACGGCGGTCCCTGAGGTGGTCAGGACAGCCACCGGAGCGCCGGTGGCCAGGGCAAGGCCCAGGGCGGTGAAGCCGGCGGAACGCTCGTCGATCCGGACCAGCAGGTCCACCTTGCCCGCCGCCGACGCTTCCGCCAGCGCGTACGCCATGGGGGCCGACCGCGAACCCGGTGCGACCACCACGTACCTGACACCGCCGTCGAGCAGCGCGGCGACCGTGATTCTGGCCGCGGCCATCGATGTCAGACGGCTTTGGGGTCCGGCCAGCGGGGTGGAGTGCGTCTCGCTGCCCGGGCCGGCGGGCGGGGTGGAGTGCGCTGGAATGCTGACGCTGCCCGCACGGGCCTGCCTCGTAGGTGCCGGGCTGCCGGCGACGGGCCCTGTGGGCCTGGAGATAGCGGGCGCGGAAGGCTCGGTTTGGTCCTCGGAAGTCACCGAACCAGTCTGCCACCATCCCAACCCTCCCGCAGATCCCGCCCTCCCCACCCACAGGACCTGCGAGAGCGTCGGCCAGAAACCGGCAGGACCTGCGAGAGCGTCGGCCAGAAACCCACAGGACCTGCGAGAGCGTCGGGAGGAAACCCACAGGACCTGCGAGAGGGTCGGCCAGAAACCCACAGAACCTGCGAGAGCGTCGGTCAGAACCCTGCAGGATGTGCGAGAGGGTCGGGAGCGTAGCCCCTACGCGCTCTTGCGGAAGACCTGGATCACGGACGGCCGCGGGGCGCGGACCTGGCCGCGCTTCGGTGTGGCACCGGCAGGCACGTAGTCCGGGAAGTACGAGTGCGGCGCCTCGAAGGTGCCTTCCTCGCCCGGGTGCTGCACGGAAACGAAAACAGTGCGTTCGTCGTCGTGGACGATGGGGCCGCACGTTTCGGCGTCGCGCGGGACGGCGAGGAACTGCTCCACGCGGCCGCGCTCGGCGCCTTCCAGCGTGACCTTGAAAAGCCCGTCCGCCTTGCCGATCCCGGAGGGGGCGCCGTCGGTGGAGATCCAAAGGTTGCCCACGGAGTCGAAGGCCAGGTTGTCCGGGCAGGAGATCGCCGAGACCTGGTCTGCCGGGAAGCCGGAGAAGTAGGTGACGTCGCCGGTGGAGGGGTCGCCACAGACCATCAGCAGGTTCCACGTGAACTTCGTTGAGGTCTGGTCGCCGGTCTCGGTGATCTCGACGATGTGGCCGTCCCGGTTTTCGGTGCGCGGGTTGACCTCCGTGGCGCCTTCCTTGCCCACCTTGCCGCGGTCGGAGTTGTTGGTGCAGGCCACGTAAACCTTGCCGGTGTGCAGGCTCGGCTGGACGTCCTCGCAGCGGTCCATCTTCGTGGGGCCCACCTTGTCCGCGGCCAGTCGCGTGTAGACGAGCACTTGCTCCACAGACATTCCGGCGACCTTGGACTTCCCTCCCACCACGAGGGGCAGCCATTCGCCGGTGCCGTCGAAGGAACCGTCCGCCGGAACCGAACCGGAGCCGTCGATCTGGGACGCCGGTGCGTCGCCGGTGAACTTGGCCACGTAAAGGTCGCCCTCGGAGAGCAGCGTCATGTTGTGACGGCGGTTCCCGTCGATGACCTTGTTCTTTGAGACGAACTTGTACAGGTAGTCGAAGCGCTCGTCGTCGCCCATGTAGGCCACCACGTGCCCGGACCTGGCCACGATCACGTTGGCGCCTTCGTGCTTGAAGCGGCCCAGGGAGGAGTGCTTCTTCGGGGTGGAGGTGGGATCGAACGGGTCAACTTCCACGATCCAGCCGAAGCGGTTGGTTTCGTTCTCGTAGCCGGGGTTGTTGGCGTCGAAGCGCGGGTCATCAAGTTCCCACTGGCGGGCCGTGGGCTTGTTGGTGAGGCCGTAGCGCCTATCGGCGGCGGACGTGCCCGGGGCGACGAAGTAGCCGTTGAAGTTCTCCTCGCCGGACAGGACGGTGCCCCACGGCGTGGTGCCGCCGGAGCAGTTGCCCAGCGTGCCGTTGATCCAGCGTCCGGCCGGATCGGCCGTAGTTTTGACGAGGGCGGAGCCGGCAACGGGCCCCGTCAGCTCGTAGCGGGTGCTGTTAATGTACCGCCGGTTCAGGCCGGCGCCCTTCACGTAGCTCCACGGCTGGTTCTTGTTCTTACGCTCCAGCTCCACCACGGTCAGCCCGTGGGCGGCGGCACCGACGGCCCGCATCTCGGCGGCCGGCATGGTGGCCGGGAACATGATGTTCTCGTTGGTGTACTCATGGTTGGCGAAGAGCAGCGCGCGGCGGCCCTTGCTGCCCGGTATCTCCAGGATGTCCGAGTAGTCGTTGTTGTAGCCGAACTGCCGCGCCTGTGCAGCGGCGGTCTGGTTCGTGAGATCGAACGCGGGGGCGTCGTTGAAGATCGGGTCACCCCAGCGGATGACCGGCTGCCAGGTGAAGCCGGCCGGAACCGTCACGGCGTCGACGTCGGTGCCGATGGAGGGAATGGCGGTGAACTGAAGCTTGGACTTGCCGGCACGGCCGTAACCGTTCGTCGCGGCAGCCGACAGGCCGGTCCCGCCGTCGGCAACGGCAGTTTCGGCAGAAGTCAGGGAGCCGCCGAGTACGACGGCGAGAGCACCGGCGGCGCCGAAGCCCAGGGCGGCGCGGCGGGACAGGGTGGTGGACGCGATGTCACGGAAGTAGCTGTTGGAGCTGGTGTTGCAGACGTCGCCCGAGCAGGCGTTGTCGCACTTCAGCGCACAGGTGACGGGGCTGCGCTTGCCTTTGGTGTGGCCGAGCATAGGCAGCAGGGCAAACTTGCGCCCGGGGATTTCAGACATGGAGAGACCTTCCAAGGGGTGAGATGCGGTCCCGGCCACCCTTCCAGCGAGAACTAAATGTGAGAGGACGCTCTGGTTAAGATCCGGTGAACTTACATACCTGTAAGTTCATGTTCGCAGCGCAGGAAGAAGCAACTGCCGGGCGCCGGCGGGTCAGCTGATCCGGGCCGGGTTGAGCTTCAGCCGGCGCAGCAGCTGGGCGTTGAGTGCAACGACGATCGTGGACAGGGACATCAGCACCGCGCCGGCGGCCGGTGAGAGCACCACTCCCGCGAAGGCCAGCACACCGGCGGCCAGCGGGACGGAAATGATGTTGTAGCCGGTGGCCCACACCAGGTTCTGCCACATCTTGCGGTAGCTTGCCCTGGACAGATCCACCATGGACAGCACAGACCGGGGATCGTTGCCGGCCAGGATGACGCCCGCTGACTCGACGGCCACGTCCGTGCCGGCGCCGATCGCGATGCCTACTTCCGCCCTGGCCAGCGCCGGCGAATCGTTGACGCCGTCCCCCACCATGGCCACCTTCAGGCCGCGGCCCTGCAGCTCGGCCACCTTCTTGTCTTTGTCCGCAGGGAGCACCTCGGCGAATACCTCGTCGATGCCCAGCTCGGCGGCCACGGCGTGTGCCACCTGCCGGGCGTCGCCGGTGATCATGGCCACCCGGATTCCCCGGTTCTGCAATGCGGCGACGGCCCGCCTGGATTCGCCGCGGACGGCGTCCTCGAGGCCTACGGCTCCGAGGATCCTGTCGCCCTCCACCACGTGCAACACCGCCGCCCCGCGGCCCTTCCAGCCGCTGGTGGCTTCAGCCAATTCTCCGGTTTCCGCAATGCCTAGCTCCCGGAGCAGCGCAGGGCCGCCCACCTGAACGAGGCGGCCGTCCACGGCGGCCCGCACACCCCTGCCCGTCAGTGACGTGAAGTCAGTGGCCAGGGGAATACGCAGTCCCTGCTCCCGTGCTGCCCGCACAATCGCCCGGGCCACGGGGTGCTCGCTGTCCGCCTCAACCGCGGCGGCGAGACCCAGCAGCTCTTCCCTGCCCACGCCGTCCGCGCTGGCCGCATCCTTGAGTTCCGGCTCGCCCCTGGTCAGCGTGCCGGTTTTGTCGAACAGCACGACGTCGATGGTCCGCATGCTTTCCAGGGCCATCCGGTCCTTGATCAGCACGCCGACGCGGGCGGCCTGCTCGGTGGAGATGGCGATGACCAGCGGGATGGCCAGGCCGAGGGCATGCGGGCAGGCGATGACCAGCACGGTGACCGTGCGGGTAACGGCGTCCGGAACGCTGCCGAGCAGGGTCCAGACAATGAACGTGATGACGCCTGCGCCTGCTGCGAAGTAGAACAGGAAGGCCGCGGCCCTGTCGGCCAAAGCCTGCGCTTTCGACGACGACGCCTGCGCCTCCGCGACCAGCCGCTGGATGCCGGCCAGCGCCGTGTCGTCGCCGACGGCCGTGATCCGGACGCGGACGGAACTGTCCGTAGCCACAGTCCCGGCGACCACGGGGTCGCCCACACCACGGGGAACAGTCCGGGACTCGCCGGTGATCATGGATTCGTCGAATTCAGCCTGGCCACCGATGACCGTGCCGTCCGCCGGCATCCTGGCTCCGGAACGGACCAGCACGGTGTCGCCGGCCCGGAGCTCCAGGACGCTGACGGTTTCGGTGCCGTCGCCGGCGATTCGTTCGGCCTCATCCGGCAGCAGTGCCGCAAGCGCGTCGAGCGCCCCCTGGGCGGAACCGAGGGCGCGCATTTCGATCCAGTGGCCCAGCAGCATGATGGCCACGAGCAGTGCCAGCTCCCACCAGAAATCGAGGTCAAATCCGCCGATGCCCAGGCTCGTGGCCCAGGAGGCAGCGAAGGCGACACTGATGGCCATGCCGATCAGCAGCATCATGCCGGGGCGCCGGGCCTTGAGTTCGGACAGGCCACCTATGAGGAAGGGCTGGCCGCCGTAGAAGAAGATCACTGTACCCAGCACTGGCGGAATCCATGTGGATCCTGGGAATTCGGGCGGCATGTAGCCGAGCAAGTCCCCAAACATGGGGCTGAAGTAGACGACGGGAAAGGACAGGGCAAGGCTGAGCCAGAACCTGTTCTTGAACATGGCAGTGCTGTGCCCGGCATGCTGGCCATGCGTGTGCACCTCATGATCGCCGTCCGGCCGCGTGGCATTCATCGCGTGGTCCGGGTGGCCTTCGGTGAGGCCGTTGGTTCCGCGCCCTAAATGCGCGTGAGTAGTTGCGTCTGATCCAGGCATTTCAGTTCGTTCCTTCACGGAAAGAGGTGATGAGGATGCTGGGGTTGAACGGCTGTAACGGCCCGTGACGGGAGGCCTGGACAAACCACTTCACTGACAACACGATTAACATACCCCTGGGGGGTATATTCGTCAAGGACCGCCGGTCACTCGATCTCCGCGTAGGCGCGGCGGAGCCGGGCTAGCCACCATTCCCTCCTCTCCGAGGAGGCGGCGTACTGCTCCAGCAGCCCCTCGTCGGCGACGGCCTCACGGAGCCGGATGGCGCCGTCGTCAGCCACCAGCGGATCAGCGGTGACGTCCCCGGCCAGGAGTGACACAGTCCCCAGGCCGCACGCATAGGGCAGCTCCGGCAGGGCGGCAGCGAGCGCAAGGCCCGCACGGATTCCTACGGACGTGTCCAGCGCGGAACTCACAACGGCGGGCATCCCGGCCTGCGCGACGATGCTGAGCGCACGCCGCACTCCCCCCAGCGGCGCCACCTTGACCACGATCAGATCGGCGGCACCGGCGCGGGCCACTTTGAGGGGATCGTCTTCCTTGCGAACGCTTTCGTCGGCCGCGATCAGCACCGGAATACCCGCCGAGCGCAGACGGCGGCGGACCTCGGCAAGGCCCTCGATGTCCGGCACCGGCTGTTCCGCGTATTCCAATCCGACCCCAGCCAGCCTGGTCAGTGCTTCCACGGCCTCCGGAACGTTCCAGCCTCCGTTGGCATCCACACGGATGGCGGCGTCCGGCAGTGCGGCGCGGACCGCGGCCACCCGGGCGGCGTCGTCGTCGAGGGTCTGCCCGCGCTCGGCGACCTTGATCTTGACGGCGTCCACGCGGCCGAACCGGGCCAGGACTTCCGGCACACGCGCGGCGGGGACTGCCGGCACCGTGGCATTGACGGGGATGCTGGTCCGGAGTGGTTCCGGGAAACCATGCCAGCCGGCCTCAATGGCGGCGGCGAGCCATCGGGAGGCTTCGGCGTCGCCGTATTCCGGGAAGGCGCCGAACTCGCCCCAGCCCACGGGTCCCTCTAGCAGGAGCGTTTCGCGTTCGAGGATGCCGCGGAACTTGACCCGCATGGGCAGCACCACCACGTGGGCAGCGCCGATCAGCTCCTCAACAGGGGGCATGTCGCCCAGAGAACGCAACGCCGGCGCGGAAGGCGACGGAAAATGGGAAGGCCCGGGAGGCCGTTCGGCAGGCATGGCTTCACTGTACCGGTGCCCCAAGCCGCCGCCTCAGCAGGAATCACGCTATGTGGACAACCCTCCCGAACGCTCCGCGTCCATCACTCCGGTCGGCTGGCGTGCCCCAGAATGTGGGCCACCGGCGGGGCGAGCGGATGACCGGAGAAACCGAAACGCTCGTTGTCCTTCACCTGAAATCCTGCGGCACTGATGGCCTCCAGCGTGTCCCTGTTGGGGTGGCAGCCGCCGGCCATCCGCTGCCAGCCGGGCGCCAGCACGTCCTCCACCGCAGCGAGGATCCGGCGGCTGGAGCGCACATGCTCGTAAAAGGCCAGCGTTCCACCCGGGCGCAGCACCCGAAAGACTTCCGCCAGGACGCTTGCTTGGTCCGCAACGCTGCAGAGGACCAGGCTGCAGACCACCGCATCCGCGCCGGCATCCGGCGCCGGGATGTGTTCGGCCGATCCCGCAACCAGTACAACGGGAACCGGGGCCGAAGCCGCCCGCCGGTCGGCCAGTCCGCGCAGATAGTCGTCCGGCTCAATGGCCAGGACGTCCGTTACTGTCTCCGGGTACAGCGCAAACGATGACCCCTCGCCGGCCCCGATTTCTATCACGCTTCCTTGCAAACCGGACAACAGACGCCGGCGGTGGCCGGCGCCTCCTCTGCGGTTCATCCCGACGACGGCCCGTGCGTACGCGCGGGCAAAGCGGGGGTGCTGCAGTCCAGCGGGACCTTCCGGGCTCTGCGATGTCATTTGACTGGGCTTTCTTTGAACGACGCCGGCCCCCACGTCGTTGGAGGGACCGGCGGCTTTTGGGGCGGCACTCTGTTGACGAGGGAGCCGCGATTGAGACCTAGCAAATTATGGTGCAGAAATGTTGTGCAGAAATCTGGTGTAGAAATCAGAGCGGAGAACGAGAAACGGCCTTTTGGCCTGCAAATGGGGCTTGCCGTTATGGCCTGGGAGGTCCGGGCCGGATCGCGGCCCCCAAGACCGTAATCCAGCCGACGGGCAATTCCACGACAGCAGGACAAGGTGCTGCGCCCCAACACAGCAAGCCCAAACCTTCAAAAACGGCGGCACACCCGCTGCACTCAGGACCCCCAGAGATCCCAGAATCCCCCAAGGATCCTAGGAACCCCCCAGGGATCCTAAGGAACCGGCTGCGGCACCCCAGGGACGTCCCCCGGGACGTCGTCGTCGATGTCGTCGTAGACGTCGGCGGCCAGATCCGACTCGACGCCGACGCCGAACCGGGCAATCACGGTGGTCCCCCGTCCGGGAGCCGACATCACCTGCAGGGTCCCGCCGGCCTCGCCGATGGTGTCCCGCATGATCCGCAGTCCGAAGTGGCCCTCGGGTGATCCCAGGCTCTGGTCAAAACCGCAGCCGTCGTCGTGGATCCGGATTTCGGAGCGTTTCCCGTCCTGCCTGAGCCGGAGCTCGGCGTTGGCCGCTTTGGAGTGCTTGGCCGTGTTGGCCAGCGCCTCCCGCGCCACTCGGTAGAACAGGGCGGCACGGTCCCGGTCCAGCTCGCACTTGGCCGGAAGCTCGAGTGCGAGGCTGATTCCGCGTTCCTCGAGGGGATCACCCAGTCTGGCAAGGGCGCCTGGCAGGCCCAGCCGGTTGAGGTCCGGCGGGTAGAGCTCGCTGGTCATCGCGCGCAGGCTCCGGACGTTGTCCTGCAGGATGCGCCGGGCATCAGCGAAAAGCTGGCGCTGGCCCACCGGACCGTGCAGCTCCTCGGATTCCAGCACGTAGGACAGGCCCGAGAGGTCCTGGATCACTTCGTCGTGCAGGTCACGCGCAATCCGCTGGCGTTCCAGTTCCGAGGCTTCAATGGCTCGGTGCAGGAGGCGGCTGCGGGCGGCCTCATAGGCCTGGATACGCTTTGCGAGCCTGACGGCCGGGAAAAGTTGCGCCAGTTGCAGCACACCCAATGCAAGGAGGAAGGGCGGCGCCATGCCGAACAGCACCGCAGCCTGCTCCAGGCGGACAGCACCGACGTCGTAGTAGGCCTCGAACACGAGCAGCTCGCCGTTGGGTGCAGTGACGGGAACGTAGACCTCAACCAATTCCTCGGTGGAGGCTCCTGGCGTATTGACCTCGTCCTTCTGCATTTCCAGGTTGGCCGGCACATCCTCGCCGTTCAGCACCTCGGCGGCCTCCCCGGGCAGCTCGAACTTCTGCCCGATCAGCTTGGGGTCCTCCGAGTAGACGATGCGCCCGTTCTTGTTCCAGAGCCTGATTTCAAAGACAGACCGGTCATCCATCCAGGGACGAAGCCGCGCATCGAGGCGCGCCACCGCGGCTGGGTTTCCGGACAGCACTGATTTGTCCAGGAGCGGCCCCACCACGTTCTGCGCCAGTTGCTCGGTGGAGTGCTCCGAATTCTGCAGGGCGTGTCTCTCGGCCTCGGACCAGATCCAGAAGGCCACAGGCGTGATCACCACAACCAGGGCCACCAGACCCATGAGCAGGAAACGACGGACGGCCTTGAAGACTTCGGAACGCTCGGATGCCGGCGATTCCAGCGGACGGAACAGTACAGGCCTCCGGAGGGATGGCCTAGCCATTGGACGGCTGCTCGAGCATGCCGCGCCGTGAAGCTTCCATAACCGATTCGAGCTGAGAATGGGTTCCCAGCTTGGCGAAGATTGCCTTCACGTAGCCCCGGCAGGTGTTGAGCGAGATGTCCAGCTTACTCGCCACTTCCTTTGAACCGTGACCGCCTGCCATCAGCCTGAGCACGTCCAGCTCGCGCGGCGTCAGCACCGGACCGCCCGGCTCAACTTCGCGGACAGCCGCGGCGGGCTTCGGAGTGCTCATGCCCAGCTGTGCCACCAGTGAGGGGTGAACCACCATGTTGCCGGCCCGTGCGTACCGGAGCGTGTCAAGGAGCGTGGACAGCGAGCCACCCTTGGGAAGGAAGGCGCAGATGCCCATCGAGGCGGCTGTGCGCAGCGCATCCGGAGTCGGGTCGCCGGTCAGCATCACGATCCGCGTCTGCGGAGCATCCGCCAGGATGCGGGCAGCGGCGGTGAGGCCGTCACCGTCGGGCAGGTGGTAGTCCATGATCACGACGTCGGGCTTGAGCGCCATGCTCTGCTCGACGCCGCTCTTGGCGGTGGTGGCCGAGGCCACGCTGCGCAGGTCCGGCTCGCGGTCCAGGGCGGCGGTGAGCAGCTCGGTAAACGTGCTGTGGTCGTCGATGGTCAGGATGCTGATCTCCCGCATACGCTGAGAAGAAAGCGGGGGAAGCGGTGAATCCCCTTCGGCCAGGTCAGCAGCTTCATCATCGCTCACCGCGGTTGCCTGGAGCAGCCGGGCATGCGCATCGCGCAGTGCCCGGCCGGGCAGGCAGCCGATCTCCTGGTCCATGACCCGGCGGCAGCGTCCGTACGCCCGAAGGGCTTCCATGTACTGTCCGGATTCCTCGAGGCCCAGCACCAGTGCGGTCCAGGCCCTTTCGTTGATGGGGTCATCCAGGAGCAGTTCGCTGGCAAGGGCCACAGCGCGCTCCGGCTGGCCCACGGTGACGGCGGCTTCGGCGGCCCGGGCCTTGATGCTGGCCACGCGGGCTGCGTGGAGCGCCCGTTCCTCTTCGGCCCAGCCTGCCAGGAGCTCATCGCCGAGCAGCGGCACCGAAGCGATCTCCAGTGCCTTCTCAAGCATCTTGTAGGACTCCGCCGGGGCGGCGTGTCCGGCCTGCTTCAGGAGATCGTCGAACCGGTCAAGGTCCAGGTCCACCGCGGCGCGGTCAATCATGTAACCGCCGGTCACAGTCCGGAGCGCTCCGCCCTTGCCGGAACCCGGCTGCAGGTGGCGCCGCAGGACGCTGACATAGCTTTCGAGGGTGGACAGGGCCTCGGCAGGAGGCTGGCCGTTCCACAGGACGTCGATCAGGTGGTTCTTGGAAACCGGCGTTCCGAGCTTGAGCAACAGGATCTCAAGGACCTGCCGCGGTTTCGGGCCGCCCAGCTCGTGGGATCCGATGACCACGTTTCCGCGGCGGACCTTGAGCGGACCCAGGATGCTGATCGAGAGCCGCGCCGGCGCTCCACCCTCCCCCTCCAAGGCTGCCGGAAAGTGCTCGTCGTCGTGCACCCTCCTTGACCAGCGAGTGTCCTCTGCAACTGTCTGAACCATCTTGCACCTACTATCCCCATGACCGCATTCCCCATGAATGGCTTGGACTCATACTTGTCAATCAGGCAAGCCCGGGCACGAGTAGCGGGTACTCGAATTTTAGGAAAAGGACTACTTGGTTGCTTCCGCAGCCGAGGGGTGACCACTTGGCTTGGCCCCTGCAGACATCCCCTTAAACCTTGGGGATGGGGCGTCCGGGCTTACAAAAGTGCCAAGTTTTTCCCAAGAACTCAGGCGTAGTTTGGTATTACCGCAGTTCCCAGCGGCGTTCATGCGATCCTCACCCCCGGAGGACCGCCAGATATGCATGAAATGGGTGACCTCATGACGCTGACCGTGGCCGTACCCAGTACAACCAAGTACTCCGAGTACCCGGCAATGCGTGGTGTTTTCGGCGGCCCCTGGACTCAAAAAAAATCTTCGGCCCGAGAGAAAATGCGTGCACCGTTACGCGGACAAGTCTGTAAGCACGTGCGTAAAGAGCTGTACGGGCCGCGCCTCCACCGGCCGTCGCCGCAGATAGAAGAGGCACAACGGTGAAGGCCGACGGCGAGCATCGGTCATGGCTGCGGTTTGCCCGGCGGCCAGGCCTGCGGCCGGCTCAGCGCCACGGCCCGCGGCCGGAAAAGCGGCCAGAAAAGCGGTCAGACGTCCGGGCCGAGCTGCGCGCCGAATTCCATTCCGTCCGCTTCCGGGTGCTGGCCACGCTTCTGGTCTTCATGGGAGTGGGCCTTTTCGGCTCGGGGGCTTTCACGCACGCCGCCCAGCTCAGTGCCCTCAACAACAGGGTCAACGCGGAGCTGCGCCAGCCCGCAGCACAACTCGACGCGCTGGCAAAGAAAGGCGTGCCGGGTTCCGGGGGCGCTTCCTATGGCAGCCTGGATGACCTTTTCACCACGTTCCTGCGGAGCGGCACACCGGGCGGGTACGAATCGGTCATGACCACGATCCGGGGCGGGAACACCATCCTTCCGTCCGTGCCGCAGGGTACCAACCTGAGCTCCGGGCCCCTGATCCAAAGGATCTGGAACATGCGCGCTCCCGGCCGGACAGTTCTTCGGGACACGACCATCGACGGCAGGACGGTCCGGCTGGCAATCACGTCGGTGTCTTTGGAAGGCACGCAGGACGAAGGGCTGCTGGTTGCAGCCAACGAGATCGGCAAGCAGCGCCACCTGGTGTTCGTGTCGATGTGGAATTATGCCCTGGCCTCGGCCGCCACGCTGTTGTTTGCCGGAGTTGTCGGGTGGATGGTCATCGGGCGGCTGCTCAGTCCCGTCCGGCGCCTGCGGGAGGCCACGCAGGCCACAACGTTCGAAGACCTGACCAAACGGGTCGAGGTCCCCGCCAGCACGGATGACGTTGCCCAGCTGGCCAAGAATTTCAACCATATGCTGGAGCGGCTGGAGTCCGGCTTCGAGAACCAGAGCCGCTTCGTGCACGATGCCAGCCACGAGCTCCGGACGCCCATGACGATCATCCGCGGCTACCTGGAACTCCTCAACGCCGGCGATCCCGAGGACGTCGGCCAGACCCGCGACCTGCTCCTGGATGAGCTGGACCGGATGCAGTCGCTCGTGGACGAGCTGCTGATCCTCGCCCGTAGCGGCCGTCCGGATTTTGTCTCCCCGGACTGGATCGAAGCCGACGATTTCCTGGATGACATCCTGAACCGGATCAAGGTTCTGGGCCCGCGGCACTGGCAGCTGGACGCCAAGCCCGGCGGCCTCATCCATGCGGACCGCCGCCGGCTCACCCAAGCGCTGGAACAGCTCGCGGCGAACGCAGTGAAACACACATCGGAGGCGGACCGGATTTCGGTAGGGGCGGCCTGGGAAGAGAACGACGGCGGCATGGCTTACGGCGCGCGGGCCGGCGCGGCTAAGGACTTCGAAATCTGGGTGGCGGACACCGGCACCGGCATTCCGGCGGACGAGCACGAGCACATCTTTGAACGCTTCGGGAAGGGCCACAATTCTGCCGGCACCGAGGGCTCGGGGCTGGGCCTCTCGATCGTCAAAGCCATTGTTGAGGCGCACGGCGGAACGGTTCGGCTGGAATCGGCCGTGGGCGAGGGAAGCCGCTTCGTGCTGAGTATTCCATCCGGGGGCGGCGACGGCACCGAAGAAGAAATCAGCGATGCTGAGACAATCACAGCGGCCCCCGCCGCCAAACCGCGGCTGGCTGGACCGGCGTCGGGCCCTGCGGTGGTGGCCAGCACGGCAGGCACTCAGTGACCCGGATTCTGATCGCCGATGACGAGCCCCGCATCGCAGCGTTCCTCGCAAAGGGGCTCACCGCGGCGGGTTACACCACCACCCAGGTAGCTGACGGCGTGAAGGCCCTGGACTATGCCACGTCCGGCGAGTTCGACCTCCTGATCCTGGACATCGGTATGCCAAGGATGGACGGCCTCGCCGTTCTCAGGAATCTCCGGGCCATGCACTCCACGGTTCCGGTGATCGTGCTGACGGCTGCGGACAGCCTGGAATACACCGTTGCCGCGCTTGAGGGCGGGGCGGACGACTACATGACCAAGCCCTTCCGGTTCGAGGAGCTGCTGTCCCGCGTGAAGCTGCGGCTCCGGGGCACGGCGACCGCTGCGCCCACTCCGGCGCTTGTTTACGGGGATCTGACCCTGGACATCAACCTCCGCACGGCAGGAATTGGCGGACGCGTGATCGACCTGTCCGCCCGGGAATTCGTCATGGCGCGGACCTTCATGGAGAACGCCGGCCGCGTGCTGAGCCGCGAACAACTCCTGAGCCGTGTGTGGGGCTATCACTTCGAGGGGTCGTCCAACGTGGTGGACGTCTACGTGCGGTATCTGCGGCACAAGCTCGGTCAGGAGCGCATCCAGACGGTCAGGGGTGTGGGTTACCGGCTCATGCGTCTGCCAGGCGAGCCGGAGTCCCTCCCGCCCGACGGCACCAGCCCCACGGAGGCCGAGGTCGACGGGAGCGCCCCGGAGGGTCCCGGCGGGGAAAACGCCGACGGCGGCACATCAGGAACGCGGCGCAACGGTGAGCCAAATGGCCAGGAGTCTGCGCCGGTCTAGCCATTGCATGAGAGGACTCTCATGCAGGTCTCATCCGCGCTTCACCTTCGCATCGCAGAGTGGAATCAACAGCAAGGAAGGCGGACCGGTGAGGGAAGGCGGAGCGATGAAGAAATGGTCGTTGCTGAGCATTCCGCTGGTTGCGCTTGCCGGCATTTCGGTGTGGAGTCAGGCAGTCGTCGGGGCACCTGACGAAAAGTATTCCGGAGTTGTGGTGCGCGAACCAGATCCGCGCTCTGCTGTCCATGGTGACGGCCTCACCAGGCATCCCGGCGTGGCTCCGCTCGGCAAACCGTCCGCGTCCGCCCGGCCCAATTCGCCGAACCTCAAGTCCGCGCCGCTCAATCCCGCATCCTCGACGCCGATCCCCACGGCGACCAGGCTGGCCGAGCCGGCGCAGCCGCAGGAAAGCAGCCCTGCCACCGATCCGGATTCCGGCATTGTTCAGCGCGTTGACCCGACCCAGATCACGTCCCCAGCCGTGGCCCCTACCGACGACCCCACTTCCCATGTCCCCTTCGACGACAGCGGGGCAGGCCATGACTACTAGCCAGCGGCGGCACCCCGGATCAGCTTCCCCTCAGCTGAAGGAGCCCGGGATGCACAGGGAAGTTCGGGATCTGCACGAGCCAATCCCGCAGGAGCGTTGGGGATATACCGTGGGAGTACCGAACAGCCAGCCTTCGACTGTCACGATCGACGATTCGGAACTGCACCAGCAGGTCCTGGACATTATTCAAGGCGTGCTGGCCACCGCCGATCCCCGCTCCGAAGTCCGGCGCCGGCTGCTGCGGCATCTGGCAGAGAATCCGGGGCATCCCGAGCAGGCGCTGCTGGACCATCTCCGGGACAGGAACCGGCGCGGCGGGAACTCGCCGGGCCCGGCCGGGCACGGCGCACGGCTCGATTCGCACACTTAATAACGACGTGCGGCCGGTGCGGCCCGGCCGCACGGCGCGGCCCCTGCAGGCCGGCGCCGTCCACTGGCAGGCCCTCGGCGCGGCCAGGGAGTTACGCGACCTCCGCCGGGCTGCACCGCCATTCGGCCGGCCCGGCAGGAACTGGACAACACCAGATCCTAGAAGAGCAGCAGCAGGAATCCTCCGACTGTGCTCAGGATGCCGACGCCGGTGAGGATCCAGCCCAGGATCAGGACAGTGTTGTCGTGCTTGGGCGGTCCGAGGCCCCAGCGGGATGGGTGGCAGACGTCGTAGTGGAGTTTCACTGCGTTTCCTGCCACCCTTCCTTCCGCCACGTCGGCATCCACGAGCGTCTGCCGTGAAACGTTGTCATGGTCGGTCCAGCGGAATCCGGTGAATCCTCCGGCCGTGTATACCTCGGCCGTCGTGCTGGTCCAGACACATCGCCGCCGGCTGATGACCAGGCCCCACACGAGCAGCGGCACCCCAGGAACGAACCCCACCCACGTCATCATTTCCAGGATGGGGCCCAGTGCATCCACGAATCCGGCCATGCCCAAACTCTATCCGTCGGCCGGGCTCCCCAGCGCTGCAAGTCGTACTTTTGCGGCGGCGGCAGACAGGCGACTCCCAGCAAACTGTGACACCCTTGTTACGATGACTTTCCAGCTCAGGAACCCCAGACGCCAGCAGCCCGCGGGCCGGATGCGCCTCGCCAGGGGCACCGGCTTCCTCTTTGCAGTGGCCACCCTGGCCTGCATGACCGGGCTCGCGGCCACATATTACTACTTTGTCCGCACCACCACCGGGCAGTTCATCGACGAGTCCGCCCTGGTGGAGGCGGTGGCCATCCACGGGCCGGCGGGCAAGGTCACCACCCAGTTCCTGGACTGGCTGCCCACCATCTCTCTGGTGATGGCCGCCGTCGTCGTTCTTCTGGTCACGGTGATACACCGACGCTGGCGGGCCGCGAGCATTGCGGTGGTGGCGTGCGTCGGCGCGAACATCGCCACGCAGGTGCTCAAGGACCTGCTGCCGGCGCGGCCGTACCGGGGCGTGGAGACGCTCGAGCTGAACTCGCTGCCGTCCGGACACACCACTCTGGCGGCGTCGGCGGCGGCGGCGGTGTTCCTAATGGCGTCACCGCGCTGGCGGCCGCTGGCGGGGTTCGTGGGCGGGAGTTTCGCGATTGCGTCGGGGATGTCCACGCTGGTGAACCAGTGGCACCGGCCCGCCGATGTGGTGGCCGCGTTCCTGCTGGTGGGCTGTTTCATGATTCCGGCGGGCTGGCTGATTATCCGCACGGGCAGCCACGAATGGAATGTCTGGGACGGGTTCAACGGGCACTGGGCGTCCGCGCGGTTGTGGATCGGGCTTCCCGTGGTGCTGGGGCTGGTGTCGGCCGCTGTGGCTATGTATTCGCTGGTCAAGATCGCGCCGCTGCCGGGCCAGGAGGGCAGCACTACCAACTACTTCTGGGCCGGGATTTCACTGATCGTGATCGCCGGCTACCTGGCCACCGTGGCTACGACGTCGCTGTTCGCCTACGCGGCACGACGGCGGGAACCGGCAGGACGGTAGCCGCACGTCCCGCCGTGCCCGGTAAGTGGCAGTCCGGTTAAGTGGCAGCTCGCGCCGTTCTCGCCGCTGAAAACGGCGCGTGCTGCCACTGTCAGCTAGGCGCGGGGACGGTCTCAGGGGAAGAGCCGGCCCGGCCCGTATGGGCGAGAAGAACCAGGGCCGCCGAGATAAGAACCGCATTCTTCATCACGAACTCGCCGCTGGCGGTCAGCATCAGGGGGTCGCCCTGGCTGAACATGGCGTCGGGGACCATGACAAAGGTCGCGAACGTTCCGGCCAGGTGCAGGGCCATGACCAGCAGTGTCAGGCGAATGAAGACTCCGGCCATGAGCATGGCTCCGAGCAGCGCCTCCCCTGTTCCCAGCACGCTCACAACCAACTGGTCGTTTCCGAACGGCAGAGTTTTGGCGACCAGTCCGGCCACCGGTGAGTTGCCGGTGACCTTCAGTGCGCCGAACCAGATGAAGACCACGCCGAGCACTACCCGCAGGAGCCGCAGCGCCACCGGTCTGAGTGCCTGGCAAGCCGCCGTCTCCCACTTGTGTGCCTTGGCCGCGAGTCCCGGGCCGCGTGGTGCCGCTATGCCGCCGGGCTGTATTTCCGAGCGGCGTCTGGTGCTGCTTTCATAAAACATCGGAGCTCCTTCCTCACTCAGCCGGACGCGGTGCCCGGCAGTCCCCAGCGAAGTGTGTTTGAAGTGTGCGGGCGCCCGCTTGGGGAAAACTTGGGCGGTCAGCCGGCCGGTGAGGCCCCCCGCCGTGCTGGCAACGGGTAACCGTACGCTTCCGGCAAGCCCGACGGCGGGACTCGCCGCCGTCGGAAAAGCATCGCGTACGCGTCCCGGGAAGCAGTTGCTAAATTGCGGAATAACCTTGCTAGCATTGGCGCATCTTGACTTGAATAATGGGGGAAATTCATTGCGCTTCCGTGGTGTTTCACGTTCCTTAACGGCTCTTATTGCGGTGGCAGCAATTCTCCTGGCAGCCGGGGTGTCATCCCAGGCGGCGCCGGTCAAGCTCACTCATGCAAATGCCGGCTACACCATAAACACGGCACTCGGATCGCCGTACATTGGCAGCTCCGTGGTCCCTTTAACCGCCACAACGTGGGGCACGGTGAATAGCCAGGGCGTGGTGCAGGTCAAGATCAACAACGTGGTGGTATATCACCCGGTCAACAGCGCCTGGTTCATCAATCAGATGCTCTCTTCGTACCGCGTGACCAAGAACCGGGAGTATCTCCGGCGTGCCGAGGCCACCACCCGGTACATCCTGTCGGGCTCGTTCTCGGATGCAAGCGGGGCCACGTGGTTTCCCTACAACTTCCGGCACACCCCGGGAAACAAGATCGACATGGGCCGTCCGTGGTACTCGGGAATGGCCCAGGGAATGATGCTCTCAACGCTCGTAAATCTTTATGAGACCACCGGAAACACCTATTGGAAAACGAACGCCGACCGCGTTTTCAAGTCTTATCAGGTGCCGAAACGGAACGGCCAGCCGTGGTTCCAGGACCAGGTCCTTGAGGGCAGCAAAATATACATGTGGTTCGAGGAATATGTAGGCAAGGACATTCCCTCCTCACACGTGGTCAATGGACACATTTACGCGGCCTGGGGAGCCTACGACTATTACCGGCTCACGAAGAATCCCACCGCCCAGTTCATGTTCAACACCGCAGCAACAGCCATCCGGGACCACTTCAATGTCTACCGGCGCCCCGGCAGCATCTCGTGGTACGCGGCCAGCGCCTTCGGCCAGTACGTGTGGCGGACTCCCGCGTCCTACCACAAGGGTGTGATCAGCCAGCTGGCCATCCTTGGCCGCCAGACCGGCGACTCCATCTTTGCGAACCAGTCAGCCCTGCTGAAAGCGGACTACGCGGGGTAAGCGGCCACCGCTGGGCAGCCCTCCCACCGGCCCGCCCCACCCAACTTGGGCGGCCCGGTTGCGAATTCAGCTTTACAACCCCTGCCCCGAAGCCCACAATATAGCCCACCACAGCCTCCACTGGCTCTCCAGCGCGCTGCCACCGATCCTGCACCAGCAGAGGGGCGCCGACATGACGAAGCACCACGTTTCGGCCGGGGCTGACCGCGCCCTGAAGGAGAAGCGCCGGGCCATGTGGGCCCAGGGCGACTATCCCGCCCTTGCCACCGAGCTCATCCCGGACCTCGGCGCCATCCTGGTGGAGGCGTGCGGGGTCAAGCCCCGCCAGCGGGTCCTGGACGTCGGGGCCGGCGCCGGCAATGCGGCCATTCCCGCTGCCGTGATGGGTGCCGTGGTGGTGGCCATCGACCTCACGCCGGAGATGTTCGACGCCGGCCGGCGCCAGGCTGCCGATCGCGGCGTGGAGCTGGAGTGGGTGGAAGGGGACGCCGAGGCCCTCCCGTTTCCGGACGGCGAGTTCGACGTCGTGATGTCCTGCCTAGGCGTCATGTTCGCCCCGCACCACCAGGCGGGCGCCGACGAGCTGGTGCGGGTGTGCAGGCCGGGCGGCACGATTGGGCTGCTGAGCTGGACGCCCGAGGGGTTCATCGGGCAGATGATTGCCGCCATGAAGCCCTTCGCTCCGCCGCCTCCGCGCGGCGCCCAGCCGCCCCCGCTGTGGGGCAGCGAGGAGCATGTGCGGGAGCTGCTCGGTGACCGCGTCATCGACATCCAGGCCCGTCGGCAGCACGTCACCATCGCCAGCTTCCACCAGCCCGAGGACTTCCTGCACTACTTCAAGTCCCACTACGGCCCCACCATCTCGGTGTACAAATCCCTTGCCGGGGACGAAGGCAAGGTGAAGGCCCTGGACGAGGCACTCACGCAGCTCGCCGAGAACTTCAGCGACGCCCACGCCGATGCGGCCTACGAGATGGACTGGGAGTACCTGCTGTTCACCGCCAGGAAGAAGACGGCGAGGGAGGCCGGGCAATGACCGGTCTGCCAGCTTCCCGCCGGGCGCAGGCCTTGGCGTCCATCCCGTCGCTTCAACGGATCCAGTCCTTCATGGGCAACTCCACCTACTCCCGGCGACAGCACGTCCCCGGCATCTGCGACTTCACGCTGGGCAACCCGCACCAGATGCCCCAGGACGCCTACGTGGACGCCTTGCGGGATGCGCTGACGCCCCGCAACGACCAGTGGTTTGCCTACAAAGCCAACGGGGAGGAAGCACGGGCGGCCGCCGCGGAATCGCTTCACCGTTTGCTGGACGTGCCCTTTGATCCGCGGGACCTGTATCTCACCACCGGCGGGTTCACCGCTATCGCCCTGGCGCTGAAGGCCGTGGCGGACCCCGGCGACGAGGTGATCTACAGCCTGCCGCCGTGGTTTCTTTACGAGCCGCTCGTGGTTGAAGCCGGGCTGGTTCCCGTGAAGGTCCGGATCAACCTGGAGACATTCGACCTTGATCTGGAAGCCATCGCGGCTGCCGTCACGCCCCGCACCCGGGTGGTCATCATCAATTCGCCGAACAACCCCACCGGCCGGATCTACCCGCCGGAGCTTCTGCAGCGCCTGGCCGGCTTGCTGGAGGACGCCTCGGCCCGCAACGGCAGGCGGATCTATCTGATCTCGGACGAGCCGTACAACCGGATCGTCTTCGACGACGCCCGGTTCCACAGCCCCACGGAGTTTTATCCGCACACACTGCTGGCCTATTCGTACGGCAAGACGCATCTGGCTCCGGGCGAACGGATCGGCTACCTGGCCCTGCCGCCCACCATGCCCGAGCGCAAGGAGCTCCGGGAAGAGATCAGCGCCCTGCAGCTGGCCATGGGCTGGATCTACCCCAACGCCGTCCTCCAGTACGCACTCCCCCGGCTGGAACAGTTCTCCATCGACGTCGGGCAGCTGCAGCGGAAGCGGGACAGGCTGGTTGAGGCGCTCGGCAGCATGGGCTACCGGCTGCGCCCGGCGGAGGGCACGTTCTACCTGTTCGTCCACTCGCCCATCGCGGATGATGAGGCCTTCACCGAGTCGCTGAGCCGGCACGACGTCTTCGTGCTCCCCGGCGTCCTGTTCGAGACGCCCGGGTTTTTCCGGATGTCCCTTACCTCCAGCGAGGACATGGTGGAGCACAGCCTCCCGGTCTTCGCGGCCGCCATCGAGCGAGAAGGGGTGTGACCACCATATGAGGTTGACGACGACGACCAACGTCTCGGTGGACGGCGTGATGCAAGGGCTGGGCGGACCTGACGAGGATCGCAGCGGCGGCTTCGTCCGCGGCGGATGGGCCATTCCGCTTCTCGATCCCGAAGCCGGGGACTATCTCAACGAGGTCTACGGCGGCGCGGCAGCGTTCCTCTTCGGCCGGCGGACCTACGAGATCTTCGCCGGCTACTGGGGAGCGATGGTCGATCCGAGCACCAACCCGATCGCCGCCGCGCTGAACAGCCGGCCCAAGTACGTGGTATCGACTACCCTCACGGATCCGCAATGGGCGGGCACGAGTGTCCTGGCCGGCGACGTCGCCGCGGCCGTCGGTGATCTGAAGGCGCAGCAAGACGGCGAACTGCTGGTGCCCGGCAGCGGTGCCCTCGTCCGGTGGCTGCTCGCCAACGACCTGGTGGACCAGCTTGACATGCTCACCTATCCCGTCGTCGTCGGCCAGGGCACACGGCTGTTCCCCGATACCGGTCCGGACATGGCGCTCGAACTGGTCACCTCGCGGATCACTTCCCGGGGGATCACCATCCAGACCTATCGGCCTGCCGGGCGCCCGGACTACGCAACGTCCACGGCCGACCCGAACACGTGACATGCTGCGTCGGTCCCCCCAACGAACTAACTAGTAGTTCCGCCGGTGCTTAAGTTTGGGGAGTACGACGGCGAATACACCTGCCGCTGCGAACCCCAGTACGCCGGTGGCCGTCACGCCGGCACCGAGGGAGGCCACGGCCGTCACGGCTGACAGGAGCACCGGACCGCCTGTGGATCCGGCGTCGGCGATGAACCGCCACAGGCCCAGGAACTGCCCGCGGCCACGGTCGGGCGAGAAGTCGGCGCCCAGCGTCATCACCAGCCCGGAGCTGATCCCGTTGCCGAAGCCGATCAGCAGCGCCACCAGGAGCAGTCCGACAAAGCCCGCGGTCATCGGAATCAGCATCAGCGCCGTGCCCATGATCAGCGTGGACGGGACCGCCACCCAGAGGCGGCCGCGCCGGTCCATGACCTTGCCCGCCGGATAGAACACCAGCATGTCGATCGCCCCGGACAGCCCGTACACGAGGGAAGCCTGCGACGCGTCGAGGCCCAGGTGGTCCGCCCACAGCGGGATCACCACCTGCCGGGAGGCCCGCAGGGCTGACAGCAGCAGGATGCCGGCTCCGGCCGTCAGGAAAACGCCGGCGTGCGAGACGGCCACCCCGCGCAGCGTTGGCGCCGGGCCGGCAGGACCGGACGTCCCTGCGTGAGCCACCAGGTCGCGGACGGTCACGGCGAGCACGGCGGCCGCCGCCATGCCGGCCACGCCCACCCAGTACGCCCCGCTGATGCCGGCGAACTGCATCACGGCCGCTCCCACGAACGGCCCGATGAAAACGCCGATCCGGCTCACGCCGCCCAGCGTGGACAGCGCCCGGGCCCGGAATTCCAGCGGCACCGCCTCGGTGAGATACTTCTGCCGGGCCAGGCTGAAAACGCTGGCGGACATCCCGACGACGGCCATCGCCGCTGCGAGCAGCCAGAGTCCGTCGTCAATCACCAGCGACAGCCCCGCGGCGAGCAGCGCCAGCGCCCCGGCGGCTGCTGCGGCCACGATGGACCAGCGTTCGCCGAACTTCAGGGTGATGACGGACGCGGGCAGGTTGAAGAACCAGGAGCCCAGCCCCATCAGCGTCACGATCAGCGCGGCCACGGCCACGGAGGCACCCAGTTCACGGGCGGACAGCGCCACCACCGGCAGGATCGCACCCTGGCCAACACTGAACAGGAGCGCCGGGCCGAACGCCGGGACAGCGATGCTGCGGAGGCTGAAGGGCGGCGGGCTGTCAGGCGGAGTCATCCCCTTCATCCTAGGCAAGCCGGCAGGCGGAGAAGGGGCTGCAGGGCCCCGGTGTGACGAATCAGGCATCACCTTTCCGGATTCGTCATAATAGGACAGTCCTTGGCGAGCGTACTAAGTCTGCTTAGCATTAGCCTACGACGGTGGCCAAGGGCGGCCCCCGAACAACTGAACAACTGAACAGCCGCAGGAGTGATCATGGAAGTCTGGCCGGGCAACGCGTATCCGCTGGGTGCAACCTTCGACGGGGCGGGAACCAATTTCGCGGTGTTCAGCGAGGCGGCCACGGCCGTCCAGCTGTGCCTGATCGCCAGCGACGGCACCGAGACGCGCGTGGACCTCATCGAAGTGGACGGATTCGTCTGGCACTGTTACCTCCCCCAGATCCAGCCCGGTCAGAAGTACGGCTACCGCGTGCACGGTCCCTACGATCCGGCCATGGGCAAGCGGTGCAACCCGAACAAGCTGCTCCTGGACCCGTACGCCAAGGCCATCGCCGGGCAGGTCGACTGGCACCAGTCGATGTTCTCCTACAACTTCGGCGCCCCTTCCTCCCGTAACGATGAGGACTCCGCCGGGCACACCATGCTGGGCGTGGTGATCAACCCGTTCTTCGACTGGGCAGGTGACCGCGCGCCCAAGATCCCGTACCACCGCTCGGTGATCTACGAGGCCCACGTCAAGGGGCTCACGCAGCTCCACCCGGAGGTGCCCAAAGAGCAGCGCGGCACCTTTGCCGCCGTCGCGCATCCCGCCGTCATTGCGCACCTGCAGCGGCTGGGCGTGACGGCGATCGAGCTGATGCCGTGCCACCAGTTCGTCAACGACGGCACGCTGCAGGAGAAGGGCCTGGGCAATTACTGGGGCTACAACACCATCGGGTTCTTCGCGCCGCAGAACACGTACAGCTCGATCGGTGAGATGGGCCAGCAGGTCCAGGACTTCAAGGCGATGGTCCGCTCACTGCACCGTGCGGGGATCGAGGTGATTCTCGACGTCGTCTATAACCACACGGCGGAAGGGAACCATCTGGGGCCCACCCTGAGCTTCAAGGGCATCGACAACGCGGCGTATTACCGGCTGGTGGACAACGACCAGCAGCACTACATGGACTACACCGGCACCGGCAACACCCTGAACGTGCGGCACCCGCATTCGCTGCAGCTGCTCATGGATTCGCTGCGGTACTGGGTCACGGAGATGCACGTGGACGGGTTCCGCTTCGACCTCGCCTCGGCGCTGGCCCGGGAATTCTACGACGTCGACCGGCTCTCCACGTTCTTCGAACTGGTGCAGCAGGATCCCATCGTGTCGCAGGTCAAGCTGATCGCCGAGCCGTGGGATGTGGGGCCCGGCGGGTACCAAGTGGGGAACTTCCCGCCGCAGTGGACGGAGTGGAACGGCAAGTACCGGGACATGGTGCGGGACTTCTGGCGGGGCGAGCCGGCCACGCTGGGCGAGTTCGCGTCGCGCCTGACGGGGTCGGCGGACCTGTATGAGCGGTCCGGGCGGCGGCCGGTGGCGTCCATCAACTTCGTCACCGCGCACGACGGCTTTACCCTCCGGGACCTCGTCTCCTACAACGGGAAGCACAACGAGGCCAACGGGGAGGGCAACCGGGACGGCGAATCGCACAACCGGTCCTGGAACTGCGGGGCGGAGGGCCCCACGAACGATCCGGAGATCCTGAAGCTGCGCGCCCGCCAGCAGCGGAACTTCGTGGCCACCATGCTGCTCTCGCAGGGCGTGCCGATGATCCTGCACGGCGACGAGCTCGGCCGCACGCAGCAGGGCAACAACAACGTGTACTGCCAGGATTCGGAGGTCAGCTGGATCGACTGGGACGCCGTGGACCAGCCGCTCATGGACTTCACGGCGGCAGTGAACCGGCTGCGAGCCGAGCATCCCACGTTCCGGCGCAGCACCTTCTTCGACGGCCGGCCGGCGCTCCGCGGCGAGGACGAGAAGCTGCCGGACATCGTGTGGCTGAATGAGGACGGCACGGAAATGGTGCCGGAGGACTGGGGCAGGGGGTTCGGCCGCACCATCGGCGTGTTCCTCAACGGCGATGGGATCCAGGGCCGGGACGACCGCGGCCGGCGGATCACTGACGTGAACTTCCTGCTCTATTTCAACGCGCACGACGACGACATCAAGTTCACGCTCCCGGCAGGAGAGTTCGCCACATCCTGGGACATGGTGATCAACACCGCCGGAACCGGAGTGGACCGCGGACCCATCGACGCCGGCTCAGTGCTGAAGGTGGGCGCGAAATCCATGACGGTGCTCCGCGCCCGCGCCCTGAGCCAGCCCGAGCCGAACCTGTCCATCGCGCCGTCGCTGGCCGTGCTGTCGCAGAACCACAACCCGGAGGCCCCGGCGGCGACGGCCCCGGCGGCTCTGCAGGCGGGGGCCGGGGCGGGGGCCGGGGCGGTTGCTGGCACGGTGTAGGCGGCGCTCCTGTTCATACCCGTGGCGTACGTGAAAGTAGGTCACGGAGAAATGACCTGGCCGAAACGCAGCCGCAACGTGGCGGCTCCATCCTGAAGGTGCGCCGACAGGCGTAGGCCGGTTCGGCGTAGACCCCCGGGCTGAAAGGTCGAGGCGCCAGCGTCGCCAAGGGGATGGAGCCCGTCATGAACGAATCAACAATGCCCAGGGTCATCAGCTGCCGTGAACTGTCCCCCGGCGACCTCATTGAGGCCCGCTACAACGGCCACATGTATTACCACGGCAAGGTGACCGAAACGGTGCCAGTCCTGGGCATGTTCTGGATTCTCGAGTCTCGCACCGGGACCCGAAAGCTGCTGGATCCGCTGGCGTTCGAGGTGGTCAGGTTGCCGCCGGCGTCCGCAGATTCCGGGGCCTAGGGCAGCCCGATGACGGCGCGCGAAGAAAGGACCGCCGTCATGATTGCCACATCCCCGTTTGCTCTGTATTTTTAGCTTTCACAGCGATCTTTCGGACGGCTTTCAGGTAACTCTGAGGTCTCGCCGTCTTACACCGGATGATCAGCAGTACGAGCGTCTCACCTGCTTGGATAGTCCGGTGCCTTCGGAGGAAACCACAAGGGCCGTTCTACCGCGCGCTGAACACCGCTGGGGCCGTCCTTGCGGCCGCTTCGTGTTTCAGGAGACGCACAACCTATGACCGCTGTATCGAAATGGGTCGCCGCTGGTTCGTCAGCAGCAGTTCTTGCCGGGGGGCTCCTCCTCGGTGCACCGATGGCCGCCGCCGCGCCGGGGGACGCCGCATGCCTGCAGGCATCAACCCAGTTCGAAGCCGCGCTCGGTGCCGCGGGGATCACCGAAGCATCTGTGGCACGGATCGACGCCACCTCACAGGCCGCGGGAACCGCGCAGGCAGCCTACGCTGCGCTCGTGGAAGCCGCCGGTGCTGACGAGAGCGCCGCCGTCGGTGCCGCCATCGACCGCCTCGAAGCTGCCCACGCAGCCGCAGACGCCGCCGAGGAAGCTGCGGAAAACGCCGAGGATTCCGGCGACCCGGCCGCCATCGCAGCGACAACAGCCGCCGCCGACGAAGCAGAAGCCGCGGTGGACGCTGCGGAGCAGGACCTGCAGGATCTTCAGGACGCGTACAACGCCGCGATTGACTCCCCGGAGATCCGTGAAGCGCAGGGTGCGTTGGAGGCCGCAGTGCGAGACTTCGAAACGGCGCTGGCCGCCGTCTCGCTCGACGAGGGCTCCGCCGCCGGCCTCACGGGACTCTTCGAGGCCTTCCTGGCTGCCTGCGGTCCGGATGGCATCGGCGTGGACCCGGTGGTCACCCCGCCGGTCACCACACCGGGAAGCACGACGCCGGTAGTCACCAATCCGGTCCTCGCAGCTCCCGCCGGGGCCCGCACCGCCAATACGGCCGTCGTGGCCACGAACAAGGGCCTGAACGTGCAGACCGCCGCCAAGGCTGAACCCGGAGCCCACCCGGAGCCGGCGCTGCTGGCCGGGCTGCTCGCGGCCGGCATTGCAGTTCCCGTGGCCGTGGCGTTGAGGATGCGCCGGCTGGAGCGCGGCCGCAGCTAGTCGGGCATGGAGTCACAGAGTATGGACCCGCAAGGTCTGGAGCCACAGAACACCTCCACCGCCCGGCCGCGCATCGGCAGGCGCTGGCTTGCCTTGCCCGCCGTGGCCGCGGCCGGGCTGGCGGTTGCGCTGTTCCTGTTCCCGCCAAATGCCGGCGGCAGCTCCGCCGTCGTTCCTTCCGTTGCTCCCGCATCGGCGAGCGCAGCGGCCACCCCAAGCGGGCCCGCTGTTGCTGCCCGTCCCGCGGCCAAGACTGCCGGACCGGCGGCCGCGGCGCCTACCCGGCTGTCCATCGCGGCAGCGAACATCGACGTGCGCATCCTGCCGCTGACGCCGAGCGCGGACGAGCTGTCCTCGCAGTCCCTGGTCCCGCCCCTCACTCTGGACGCCTACTGGCTGACCTCCTTCGGCGTGCCCGGCGCAGGCTCCACGAATACGACCTATATCGCCGGGCACAGCTGGGACGGAAGGGAGGCGCCGTTCAACAGGCTTAGCGACAAGTCCCTGGTGGGCAAGGCCGTCACGGTGGCCACGGCCAAGGGAACGCTGAAGTACGTGGTGGATTCCGTCACCACACATCGCAAGGACACCCTCAAGGACAGCGACATCTGGAACGTCGTGCCCAACAGGATCGTCCTGATCAGCTGCTACACCGAGGATCCTTGGGGCAAGAACGTAGTGGTCACAGCCTCCCCCGCCGCCC
Source organism: Arthrobacter sp. 10L430 (assembly GCF_056395245.1). Classification (NCBI taxonomy): domain Bacteria; kingdom Bacillati; phylum Actinomycetota; class Actinomycetes; order Micrococcales; family Micrococcaceae; genus Arthrobacter; species Arthrobacter sp. 10L430. The sequence continues at coordinate 48,792 of NZ_JBFTJD010000021.1, forward strand.
GCTGACCCCCCAACGCTCTCTCACTTCCTGTCGCCAAACCCCCAACGCTCTCTCACTTCCTACCGCCAATCCCCCGACGCTCTCTCGCTTCCCGCCGCCAATCCCCCAACCCTCTCTCACGTCCCGTCGCCAATCCCCCAACCCTCTCTCACGTCCCGTCGCCAAACCCCCAACCCTCTCTCAGTCACCTAACCGGTCAGTTCAGCCCGCCTGAACCGCAATTCACGTTGGCTTCCGCGCAGAACGGATCCGCTGAACGGCAGGACGTCGAGGTCCATGGCGCTGGCCGCCGCCAGAGCGATGGCGTTGGCCGAGGCGGCAGCCCGAGCAGGCAGGCCGACACTGTCCGCGAACTCGGCCCAGTGCCGTGACCGGAGGTTCTTGGTCTTTCCAGCAAGAGGCAGGGCCGTCGTGTCGTCTCCGTACAAGAGGGTGCACGGGACGTCGTAGATCGGGGCGACGGAAAATCCCTTGGTTCGACTTCCCAGCACGGCGACATTTTTCGCGTGGAGATCACCGTTGCCCGTCAGCCAAGCGAACAGGAACTGCAGATAGAGATTGCGCACGGCTACGAGTGGTGCTTTGCAATGGCCCGCCAAGGCCAGGACCACGTCTTCCGAATTAATCGCGTACTTGGAGGCTGGCGGCAGGCCCAGGACCTGGGTTCCGTCCTCCAGAGGCAAACGCAGCCAGGTGCCGTCCTGGGCCTGGGCCCGGTCGAAGCGTTCGACGAGCAGTCCGGGCAGACCGTTCCTGTCGGTAATGACAGAACTTGCCGCCACGGGAATCTTCAGCGCCTTCGCCGCAGCAAGGTGGACCGCCTCGTTCTCCACCAAGTGCGGATGCTCTGGCGGATCGAGCTTCAGCAGATACCTGCGACCCCGCATAGTCATCGGCGTGGTCATCATCGAGGCGCTTGCCTTCGTCTGGAGGCCAGGCAAGCTGTGCTGATCCACGGCGGTGGCCAATGCTGAAAAATCCAACTCATCCGGGTCCGATGGGTCGGCGAGCGCAGGAGTATCGTCCGGAGTTTCCCCGGCCGGAACCACTTGGACGTCGCCTGGCACGTCGGAGCCGACCGCCAAAAGCAGCGTCATTTCATCGCTGAAGCTGGTTTTGACCGCGTTCTTCAAGAGCGTCAGCCTGTGGCCTTCGGGAAGCAGCCCTGCGAAAAAGGCGGGCAACGCACCGGCAGGTGATTCCACGGCAGTCTCGGACAAGGGCAGGGAAAAGGCCACCGGTGCGCGGCCGCCGGCCAGGTACCCCGGCGTGTATTCGAAGGCCACGCCTCCAGTGTCCGTCCGCTTCAAGTGACCGGCCAGAGCACTGTCCTTGTACACGTCCGCCGCCTTGATGAACCTAAGCCGCTGCAGGTCCGAGGGCATCAGCGCACTGCCACGTGAAGTCCGAGGACGTTGGCCGCCGCCACTACCGCTTTCAGTGAGGGGTTGCCGGTGCCGGTTTCGATCGCCCTGATGGTGCGCTGTGACGTCCCGGCCAGGTGCGCAAGGTCCTCCTGCGATAGTCCCGTGTCTTTGCGGGCGCTCCGGATGCCAGCACCTATTGAGGAAAAGTCGTCCACCGAGCTCCTTCCGGCAATATTCTGCCGTTTATGGCAGTTCCTCAACCAAGGATCGCCGAAAGATCTCCCTTAGGCAATATCCTGCCGCTTTTCGACATTGGGAAGCGGCAACTAACGGTCAGGAGGCAGATCGGCAGCATATCGCCGGTCTGGTACCTGCCGGCGTGCCCCGGGGCTTCGGGTTTCGGGGCTGTACGACGTCGTGAAGCTCCCCACGAGATGAGCGCCGCAGCCGTGAAGCAGGCCCGGACGGCCAGTCGGCGCCAAACGGGCTGACCGTCCACTAACCCTCTCGCAATTCCTGCATACAATCCCCAAACCCTCTCGCACATCCTGCAACCAATCGCCAAACCCTCTCGCACATCCTGCGACCAAATCCGCCCACCCCTCTCGCAAGGTAATACGCGGGAGGGTTCGATCAGTTAGTCGGGAAAGTGCAGGACCCCTCGGCCAGCGCCATAGAAAAATGTTCCGGAGGGTTGAGCCGTCCCGTGCGAAGTGAACGAGGCGTCCGAGAGCGTGCCTACTGCCCCTGTGCCCCGAGGAATATGTCCAACGCGGCGAGGTCGTCAGTGTTGATGTTGTCCACGCCGGCGTTGTGCAGCTCAGTCCATACGGCGTCGCGGGCCTGTCCCGGCTGGTCCGGTGTGGCCCAAAAGCGCACCTTGTAGCCCTTGGAGTGGGCGGTGTTCACGTAGGCACGCAGCTTGGCCCGCTCGATCTCCGGCATCGGACCTACGCCCTGCCAGCTGAACAGCTTGGTCCAGTTGTCGCTGACCAGCGGCATCAGCTCGGCCGGCATGCCAGAGGCGAGGTCGGTGGAGCGGCCGTCGTAGAACCCGACGCGCTTGTCCGCCGCCGTCATGGTGGCCAAGGGACGGTTCCCGCTGATGACGGCGGTGACCGGACCTGTCATGACCTTGCCCTTGGCGTAACAGGTCGTGAGCCCAGGATGTTGAGAAAGTTCCTTCTCCACCGCCGCGTAGGTGGCTTCGCCCTCACTCTTGATGTCGATCAGCAACTGCAGGCTGCCATCCCAGCCGGGGTAGACGCTGTGGCCTTCCTGCCGAACAACTTCGTCCAGCGGATCCAGGTACAGGCTCTCGAGCGTCACGCCGGCGCGGGCGTCCGCCAGGTCGTGGGCAACACGCAGTTCGCCGTCCACAAGCCAGACGTCAGCTTCCACGCTGGTGAAGCCGTGTTCGAGCGCGTCGAACAGCGGGCGGCTGTGCTCGTAGTCATTGTGCGCGTGGGCCGCGGCGTGCGGCTGCCCCGAAACGACGCCGGGCGGCGGCGCAGCCGACGACGGGGCGGCGATGCCTGCCACGGCCGTAAGGGCAACAAGAGCGGTGAGGATGCTTTTGAGCAGCACAGGGTTCTCCTTCAGTGCGGGATGGGTCCGCCGGCCGCCTCCCGGATAGGGAAAGTCCGACGGCGTGCCCCACCACCCTGCCGCCCGTCAGGAAACGTCCCGCCACCTGATGTTGTCGCCGCGGTGAACAGGACGTGTCGTCAGCCCATGTGGTGCCGGGCCGATCCCCAGCGCTGCCGCACATCCCGCGAGAGCGTCCCCAAAAACCCGACAGGACCCGCGAGAGCGTCCCCAAAAACCCGACAGGAACTGCGAGAGCGTTGGAAGAACGGCGACGGGAACTGCGAGAGCGTCCCCAAAAAACGGGCGTCAGCCGACGTGGATGCCCGGGCGGCGTTCGGGGTCGGGCTCGTTCTCGCGGATGATCTCGCGGACCACGGGTGCGGTGTCGCCCCGGCCCAGCAGCAGGTACCTCATGAGGTGCGCCAGCGGATTGCCCTCGGCCCACTCGAAGTACGCGTGCGGCCTGACTCCTGTGGCATCCCGCAGGGCGAGGAGGATGGCGGCAATGGCGTTGGGCGCGGCCGGGCTTTCCGCGCGGAGAACCCGGTGCCCGCCCACTTCGACGCCGCGCACCTCGAGGACCTCGCTGAATCCGGAGGGGTCGGTCACTTCGATTTCCAGGAAGATCACGTCGTTGGAACCGGGCACGGGGTTGGTTTTCCGCTGGGCGGCTTCCTTGTCGGAGTATTCTGCCGCGTCCCGGGCCTCGGGCCTGTTGGCAACGAGGTCCAGCTGCCCGTCGTAGTCCAGCGAGTCCTTGATGAACCGGCGCGCAGCGTCGTCGAACTCGATCCGGTCCACGCGCAACTCGGTGGTCCGGGTGACCCGCGAAACCAGCGACACCACGACGATTCCCAGGATGAATAAACCGGAGATGGCGATGCCGTCCGGTTTTTTGATCACGTTCTCCACGAGCGCGTAGAGCAGGACCAGGGTCAGAATCGAAAAGCCGACGGCGGCCAGACGGCGTTTGCGGCGCAAGGCCGAGATGCTGACCGCCACGGCCCCGGAGACCATCATGGCCAGGATCCCGGTGGCGTAGGCTCCGGCCTGGGCGTTGACGTCGGCCCGGAAGGCGATGGTGATCAGGACGCTGATGACCGTGTAGACCAGGACCACAGGCCGCACCGCCCGGGTCCAGTCCGGGGCCATGCCGTAGGAGGGCAGGTACCGCGGAACGATGTTGATCAGCCCGGCCATGGCGGAGGCGCCGGCGAACCACAGGATGAGGACGCTGCTGATGTCGTAGACGGAGCCGAAGCCGTTGCCGAGCAGTTCGTGCGCCAGGTATGCCAGGGCGCGGCCGTTGGCTTCGCCGCCCTCCTGGAATGCGTCGGCAGGGATCAGCACGGTGGTGACGAAGCTGCTGCCGATCAGGTACACGCTCATGATCAGCGCCGCCGTGGTCAGCAGCTTGCGGGTGTTCCGGATCCGGTCCTGCAGCATGTCCTCAGGTGTGGCCCCCGAGGCCGCAACCAGGGGCATCATGCTGACGCCGGTCTCGAAACCGGAGAGCCCCAGGACCAGCAGCGGGAACGCCAGAATGGCGGGCCCTGCGATGTTGCCCAGGCCAGTGCCGCCCGACGTGATTGCGGCGGTCCAGTCGGACAGGGCACCCGGCTGCGTCACGGCGTCGAACAGTCCCACCGCGATGATCACGGCGTTCAGCAGCAGGAAGACCCCCACCAGCGGAATCGCCACCGCCACCGCCTCGGAGAAGCCCAGCAGGAACACCCCGCCGAGGATCAGCAGCATCACCACAGTGATGGACACGGCCTGGCCGTGCAGGAACGGCGGAAGGTACGGGTTCTCCAGCATGTGCACCGTGGCGTCGGCGGCGGACAGGGTGATGGTGATGATCCAGGACGTCGCCACGAACCCGAGCAGGACCAGCACGAAGATTTTGCCCCGCCAGAACGGCAGCAGGTTCTCCAGCATTGCCACCGAACCCTGGCCGTGCGGGCTTTCGTGCGCCACCCGCCGGTACATCGGCAGCATGCCCAGCAGGGTCAGGGCCACAATCAGCAGCGTGGCCAAGGGAGACAGCGCACCGGCGGCGAGGGCCGCGATGCCGGGAAGATACGACAGCGTGGAGAAGTAGTCCACACCCGTCAGGCACATGACCTTCCACCAGGGCTGCTGGTGCGCCCCGGCCTCGGCCGATTCGGGTCCCACCGGCTGGTGCACCTTGTGCTCCAGCAGCCACCTGACCAGCGGGCTGCCAGGCTTGGATGCCGGCTCCGGGTTCGGCACGCTCGCGGGAATCGAATACTGGTCGGCTGCGGTCATGATGTCTTTCTGGAGTTCGGGGGCTGCGGTTCAGTTCCGGCGTTAAGGCCGACGGCGGGGGCTACTTAGTTGCCTTGATAAACCGGTAGATCATGTAGCCGGTGACACCACAGCCGAGGATCAGCAGGAGCAGGGGGAAGCTCTCGGTCAGCATGGCCGGACACAGCTTTGCGCGCTTCGGGTGGCCACGGGTTCCTTCGATTCAATTAGAAGTTTGCTGATGAACCATGGGAGCGTAGCACCGACACCTTCCCGGCGCGGGCCGGAACCCGGGATCTTAACGCTTTCTTAACGCCTGCTTCAGGGCGTCCCCCAGCGGCCCCCTGCGGATTCTCCGGTGGTAGCGTGACGCGTATGCACGACGTTCGCGGTTCCAAGGCCCGGCCTGCCGCTTCCGGCGGGGCCAAGCGTGGCCGCCGGTACGGGGGATCGAAGGTTTTCCCCCGCATTCTGGACGTTTTCGCACCCCAGCATCCGGCCCAGGTGATCGTCCTCGGATTCGCGGCGGCGGTGGCGGTGGGGACTCTCCTGCTGATGCTCCCCATGTCCAGGAACGGCACCGAGCCTGCGCCCTTCCTGGATGCCCTGTTCACGTCCACGTCGTCGGTCTGTCTGACCGGGCTCATCACCGTTGACACCCCGGTGTACTGGACCGGCTTCGGCAAGGTGGTCATCCTGGCCCTGGTCCAGGCGGGCGGGTTCAGCGTGATGTCCTTCGGCACCCTCCTGGGCGTGCTCATGGCCCGCAGGCTGGGCTTTCGTTCGCGCCTCTCAGCGGCCGCCGAAACGAAAACCACCGGCTTCGGCGATGTCCGCCGGGTGCTGCTCGGCGTCCTGGCGATCAGCCTGACAGTGGAGGTCCTGCTCGCCGGGATCCTGGCGGCCCGGTTCGTGACCGGCTACGGCTACGCCCCCGCCCGCGCGCTCTGGCACGGCGTCTTCCACTCCGTGTCCGCGTTCAACAACGCCGGATTCGCCCTATACACGGATAAGCTCATCGGGTTTGCCGGTGACCCTTGGATCTGCCTGCCCGTCGCCGCGGCGGTGATCATCGGCGGACTCGGCTTCCCGGTGCTGTTCGAACTCCGCCGGCAGTACCGCCGGCCCATCCACTGGAGCATGAACACCAAGCTGGTCCTGGTGGGCACGGCCGTCCTGCTGGTCGCCGGCACCGTCTTCGTCACCGCCGTCGAATGGTCCAATCCGGCAACGCTGGGCGGACTCCAGCCCGGCGAGCGCGTCCTGGCCGGGTTCTTCCAGTCGGTCATGACGCGCACGGCGGGGTTCAACAGCATCGACATCGGCCAGATGCAGCCGGTGTCCTGGCTAGGGATGGACATCCTGATGCTCATCGGCGGCGGCCCGGCCGGAACCGCCGGCGGCCTGAAAATCACCACGTTCGGCGTGCTGTTCTTCATCCTCGCCACCGAACTGCGGGGCGGAACCACCGTCAATATCTTCGGCAAGCGCCTTTCCCGCGCCGTGCACCGCCAGGCCATCACGCTGGTGCTGCTGGCCATGGCACTGGTGGTGGGCTCCACCGTGTTCCTCATGCTCATCACGGAGTTCGGGCAGGAACGGATCCTGTTCGAGGTTATCTCGGCGTTCGCCACGGTTGGGCTCACCACCGGGATCACGGCGGCCATGCCGCCCGCCGGCCAGCTCGTCCTGATCCTGCTGATGTTCGTCGGACGCCTCGGCCCGGTCACCCTCGGCGCCGCGCTGGCGCTGCGCGAACGCCCGCCGCTCTACGAGTACCCCAAGGAAAGGCCCCTCATTGGCTAAGAACATCTTCTCCCGCTCCGCCAACAGTGTTGCCCAGGCGGACTCCGTGGTGGTGATCGGCCTGGGCCGCTTCGGCGGTTCGCTGGCCCTGGAACTGGAGGCGCAGGGCACCGAGGTGCTCGGCATCGACTCCAACGAGGAGACCGTCCAGTCCTACAACGGGCGGCTGACGCACGTGGTCCGTGCGGACTCCACCAGGGAAGAAGTGCTGCGCCAGCTCTCGGTCCACGAGTTCGACCGCGCCGTGGTGGGGATCGGCAGCGACATCGAGGCCAGCATCCTGACCACGTCGCGCCTGCTCACCTTCAAGAAGCCGCAGATCTGGGCCAAGGCCATCAGCGAGCCCCACGCCGAGATCCTGAACCAGCTCGGCGTTGACCACGTGATCCGGCCGGAGCACGACATGGGCAAGCGCGTGGCCCACCTGGTCCGCGGCTCCCTGCTGGACTACGTCGAATTCGAGGACGACTTCGTGATGATCCGCACCAGCCCGCCGACCGAGGCACGCGACCGCCCGCTTGGTGTGCTGGGCCTGCGGGACAAGTACGGAATCACCATCGTGGCGGTCAAGCGCCCCGGCGGAATCTGGGGCCACACCACTGCGCAGACCGTCCTCTACGAGGAGGACCAGGTCATAGTTCAGGGCAGCAAGACCCAGGCCGAGCGGTTCAGCAACCTCACCTGACGGACGTCACCCCGCCTCGATGAAGGCGACCTGCCTCAGGCTGGCGGCAGGCTTCGGTTTCGGGGCGGCTGACGGCTTCCGTTTTGCGGCGGCGGCCGGCTTGAGATTCCCGACGGCGGGCGGCTGGCCGGCGGCGGACTTCTCCGCGGCCGCCGGCTTGAGACTCCCGACGGCGGCGGCTGGCTTTCCCATCGGAATCCGCCTGACGCTGAGCTGCTCGAGATCCAGCAGCCGGCGCGCACCGGTCCGGGCATCGATGATCCAGATCAGGCCGATCTCTTCGAGCGTGCTGGCCACTGTCCCCCGGTGTGCCAGTCGTCCGCGGTGCCAGGCCTCGATCTCCTCCCCCGCCGAAAGCTCCGCGCACGAACGCACCTCAAGGTCCTCATCCGTCATCATCACTGGCTCCTTTCACCGATCCGGTTCTGCATGTCCAGCCTGCACCACGAAGTTTTCTGCAGGGTTTCGAAATGGTGCTCCTTCTGTGTCCGCGCTGTTTCCTGGCGGGGCATCAAACCGCACCACTCTTTTGCCAACCCGACGCAGGTTTCGCGGGCCGGACAATAGCACCGGAAGATCAAATTAAGGATCATTTTCCAAAAACTGCGCTTTTCTTGATCCAATCCTGCGTCGTTCTTAGCTTAAGAACTACTCGCTCCGAAATGTTTATAGTGAGTTCAATTTACGGACCATTAATTTCCCCCTGGACAGAGAAATATGTACCGCAGATCGACGGCTGGTAATTATGCCTAGCGGCCGGACAACGTATCTGCATGCTGACTGGCGGCCTGCGCGGCTTCGGCGTTGCCCATCCGCACATAGATGTTGGCGAGGATGCGCCAGGGCGTGTCCAGCCCAGGATCGAGGGCTGCCGCGTGCTCCAGATCCGCTATCCCCCCGGCCGTCTGCCCCAGGCCGAACTGTGCCACGCCGCGGTGAACGTAGAGCCCGGTGGAGTATGGGGCCTCCCGGACCAGGCCGTCCAGCAGATTCTTGGCCGCGCCAAGATCCCCGCTGTAGAGGTATCCGATTGCCAGGGCCGTTCCTGCCTCCTGCGAGCGCGGCGTACGTTCCCGCGCGAGGCTCCCCCATTCGACGGCGTACCGGGCCGCCCGCTGGTCTCCCGCCGTCGCCGGGCCGGCAAACGCCTGGGCGGCGAGCAGTGCGGTGTCGCTGTCCCACGGCCTGAGTTGATGCGCCTGCTGGAACTCCTGCTCGGCGAGGGCAACGTCGCCTGCCGCGGCAGCCTTGGCGCCAGCGCCCATAGGCCATTCTGCAAGAGTGGCGGGGACGGCAATGGCCAGGGCCGCCGCGGCGAGAACCAGGCCGGCCGCCGTCGAGGCCGCGGGCCGGAACATGCCCGCTGCCATTGCCGTCAGCTTGGCCGGAATCTCGCTGGCCATCGCCCGCGAACCGAAGACAGAGAAGTCTGGTCCATCGCGCCCCACCAGCCCGCCGCACAGGAAGGCCACCAGAGCCGTGGTGCCGATCGACATAAAGTGCGTCAGCAGCGCCAGACCGTATGCGGCCACGGTCACCACCACCACAGCAAGGTAGCGGCGGTCTGTACCGCACGGGGCTTTCTTCATGCGCCGGGCGACGGCCAGCAAGGCAACCGCCCCGAGAACAAGGACCAACAACAGCAACGGAACGCCGCCGGCGGCCAATGCCTGCAGCGGCCAGCTGTGGGGCGAATCGGCAGGGAAACTGTCGCCCACGGACCGTGCCCACTCCTCGTTCAGATACGCCGGCAGCGCATCAACGAAGCCGCTGGGGCCGACGCCAAAGACCGGATCGGCGCCGATCAGGCCAAGGGTCCGGTCCCACAGCAGCCAGCGCCCGTCCACGGTTCCTGCGGACAGCAGGCGGTCACGCGCGGCGGGGATCAGCAGGACTCCGATGACCACTCCCGCGGCAGCCAGCACGGCACCGGCCGCGATCCTTGGCCACGACCAGGACCGGCTCCGCATCCACATATAGGTCCCAAACAACGCCACGATCAGGAGCCCCGCGAGGGCGGCCCTGGAGCCAGAAAGGACCGCCACCCCCGCAGCGGCAAACAGACCTGCCCGCCGCAGCCAAAGCTGCCAGCCCTGCTCGAAGCCAGCAGCGGCGGACAGCACTCCCGCGATGACGAACCCGACCAGGCCCTGGTCCGTGGCGTTTCCCAACGTGGCGCCCGGCCGCACGTCGGCCGCCCCGCCCAGCGGCCGCAAACCAGCGTTTTCCAGTACAGCGATAAGCAGCAGAACCAAGGCGACGGCGGCAAGGGACAGACTGAGAAGCTTGCGTCTCTGGACAGCCGACTCACCGCCCAGGACTTTCGCGCCCACCGCGAAGACTGCCACATAGACGCCAAGCGTCAACAGTCCCTCATAACGCGGCCAGCGTCCGGCCATGCTGGCCAGCGGCGTATCAGACAAGAGCATAGCGACGCCGATCCATACCACGCACGCGGCCGTCGCCGCCTGCACTGCCAGGGGAATCCGGGCCCGCAGCGGAGACAGCAGGCCTGCGAGGACGGCGATGATCACCACGAGCAGCTTGATCCAGACGAACCTGAAGAGCCCCCCGGGCTGGAACACCAGGATTGATCCTGCCATCACGATGATGCAGAGGCCGGGCAGCCGGGTCATCGCTTGCTTCATGCTCGGGTGGCGACCTTTCAGGGAGATTACTCCAATATAACGGGCGTCTCCTGACGCAGGGCTATTTAAGCCCGGCCGGAAGACAAGATTACTAACTCGATTGGACATATAGCGGCGACTTTGGGAACCGCTGCTTTGAATTTCATTTAGGGCGGTTACACTGAAGCGTTCTTTGACAATTAAATGATGCGGCCCAGCCGCTGCATGACCCATGGGGGGGTAAAAATGCTCGCTTTGAGCAGGCGATTCCGTTTTCGGATCGCCGTCTTATTATCGGTTCTGTCAGCGCTGGTGCTGCTCGGCATCACGCCGGCCAACGCCGCCGACCTGTCGGATGCGTCCATCAGCGGAAAGGTCACGGCACCGGCAGGGGTCGAGCTCACCTCTGTCGGCGTTTCGGTCAATAGCACCGGCACCGACTGGTATTCCGCTTACGGCCAGGTCGCGGAGGACGGCAGCTACACTGTCAGCGGCCTTCCGGCAGGCTCCTACAAGGTCCAATTCGGTGGCGACTCCGGTGCAATGGCCCAATGGTACTCAGGCGCAACGTCCTTCGAGTCAGCCACACCCGTCACCCTCACGGCCGGCCAAAGCCTGCCCGGCATCAACGCAGCCCTCGTCAAGGGCGCCTCCATCAGCGGCCGCGTCACGGTCCCCGCAGGCATCGACCCCAGCTCGGTCGGCGTCTCGGTCAGCAGCACTGGCACCGACTGGTACTCCGGCTACGGACAGGTTGGCCAGGACGGCAGCTACACGGTCCGCGGCATACCGGCCGGCAGCTACAAAATCCAGTTCTTCGGAAACAACTCGGGCGTCATTACCCAGTGGCATTCGGGAGCGTCGTCGTCCGAGACCGCCACGCCGGTGGCGCTCACGACAGGCCAGGATCTTAGCGGAATCAACGCGACGCTCGTCAGGGGCGCCTCCATCAGCGGCAAAGTTACAATTCCTGCCGGTGTGGAAGCTGGCTCCTTGCAGGCCGACGTCACCTCGGCAAGCGGAAGCTACGCGGGATCCTCCCAGGTCAACGACGACGGCACGTACAAGGTAAACGGCCTGCCGGCGGGCAGCTACAAGGTCCGGTTCTCCGGGTACAACAGCAGCCTTCTGCAGCAGTGGTACGCCGGCGCCTCCTCCGAAGCGACGGCCACGCCCGTGACACTCGCCGCGGGCCAGGACCGTACCGGGATCGACGCGACCCTGGTCATGGGCGCGTCCGTCAGCGGAACAGTCACCGCCCCTGCCGGCGTCGACGTCAGCTCAATTCAGGCCACGGTCTACCAGGCCGGCGGAACGAACCCCAACTACGTGGCTTCCTCCTCGGTCAACGACGACGGCACGTACAAGGTGGCCGGTCTCCCGTCAGGCAGCTATAAAGTGCAGTTCGCCGGCTACAACACCGCCACGCTGCAGCAGTGGTATGCGGGAGCGTCAACCTTCGAAACCGCAACCCCCCTCACTCTCACAGAGGGCCAGGACCATGGCGGCATCAATGCCACTCTGGTCAAGGGCGCGTCAATTTCCGGCAAGGTCACGGCCCCTGCCGGCGTCAACCTGTCCGCAGTGCAGGCCTATCTCTTCACGTCGGACAGCTACTCCTACGCGGGATCCGTGCAGGTCACGGCCGACGGCTCCTACAACTTCGCCGGCCTTGCAGCCGGGTCCTACAGGGTCCAGTTCAGCGCAGGAACCTCGGGGGCACTCGAGCAGTGGTACGGCGGCGCATTGACGTTCACCGAGTCGACGCCCGTCCCCGTCACGGCCAGCCAGCAACTGGCTCTCGATGACACGGTCCTTATCAAGGGCGCATCAATCAGCGGCAAGGTCACAGCTCCTGCCGGAGTCGATCTGGCCCGGGTAGAAGCCTCCGTCTACAACGCTGACAACTTCAGGGCGTATCCGATCAGTGTCCAGGTGCAGGCCGACGGCGGATTCAAGGTCACCGGCCTCCGCGCCGGAAACTACAAGGTCCAGTTTTCGGGGTATGACTCCGGGGCCCTGAACCAGTGGTACGCGAACGGCACCACCATCGATACGGCCACGGCACTGCCCGTCACGGCCGGCCAGGATCTCACGGGCATCAACGCCACCCTGATCAAGGGCGCGTCCATCAGCGGCAAGCTCACGTCTCCTGCCGGCGTCGACCTGTCGATGGTCAACGTGTCGGCCACCGCTGAGGGAAGCGCCTACGGCAGCTACGGGCGCGTAAACGCAGACGGTACTTTCGCCGTCAAGGGACTTCTCGCGGGAACCTACAAAGTCAACTTCTCAAACTACAACTCCGGGGCCCTGGACGAGTGGTACAACAACGTCCAGACCCAGGCGGAGGCCACGCCGATCACGCTCACCGCGGGCCAGGACCGCGCGGCAATTGACGCCACCCTTGCCAAGGGTGCCACCATCAGCGGCAAAGTCACGCTGCCGGCAGCCGACTACTCCTCGAACGTCTCCGTCACTGCCTTCAACACCAGCGACAACGCCATGGCCGGCTCCACCTACTCGAATTTCGACGGCACGTACTCCATCCGCGGGCTGAGGCCGGGCAGCTACAAAATCCAGTTCAGCTCCTACGGCTCCGGAACGCTGCCGCAGTGGTACAACAAGGCGTCCAGCATGGCCGCGGCAACGCCCGTAACAGTGACCGAGGGCCAGACCCTGGCGGTGGCCGACACCACTTTGGTCAAGGGCGGCGTGATCAGCGGCAAGATCACCGCTCCGGCGGGAACGAACCTCAACGCGGCGCAGGTATACGCCACCAAGACGGGCGTCATCGACGGATCCTCCAGCCCCGGCTACGTGAGTCCGGACGGCACATACTCCGTTATCGGACTGGATGCCGGCACCTACAAGCTGCATTTTTCCGGCGGCCAAAGCGGGGCTGAAGACCTTTGGTACGGCGGCACCAGCGCCGCCACCGCGAAGGCGCTGACTATCGCCGTCGAGCAGACCATGCCGGGCGTCGATATGACGGTGACAACCGGCGCGTCCATCAAGGGCAAGATCACCGGCACCGGCACGAATGGCTACCCGCTCTCCGTGCTCGACCCTGCCGGCAAGACCGTCAAGAACGGCTACACGGACGCCACGGGCAACTACAGCGTGGTCGGCCTCGCGGCCGGTTCCTACAAGGTGGCCTTTAACCGCTCCAGCGGCTATTCACAGGAAGAAGCGCAGTTCTACCAGAACAAGCCCGAGTCGGCCGGCGCTTCTCAGGCCCAAGCCATCCCGGTGACCACGGGCCAGGCCGTGCAGAACATCGATGCCGCCCTGACAGCAGGCGGGTCCGTCACCGGAACCGTCCTGGACAAGGCCGGGCAGCCAGTGGTCAACGCGTTCGTCCAGGCCTACACACCGGACGGCTCGCTGGTGACCCGGGACGGCAGCACCACAGCAGCGGGAAAGTACAGCATCAGCGGTCTCACGACAGGCAAGTACGTTATCCGCGTGCATGGCGGCCTGGCTGCCGGTGACCTCTACTCGGGCAACGCGACCACCGAAGCAACGGCCACTCCCGTAGCCGTTGTCGGTGGCAGCGCCACCACGCACGACCTGTCGTACGCGGCCGCGAACCAGCCGCTGACCGCACCGGTGCCCACCGTCACGGGCACAGCAAAGGCCGGGTCCACCCTGACCGCGGCCCCCGGCTCGTGGGGACCGTCACCGGTCGCGCTGACCTACCAGTGGAAAGCCAACGGGACTGCCAGCGGGCTCGCCATCGCCGGCGCCACCGCCAGCACCTACAAACTCACGACGGCGGATGTTGGCAAGACCATCACTGTCACCGTCACGGGGACCAAGACCGGGTACACCACCGCGGCCAAGACCTCAGTGGCAACAGGTACTGTCATGGCCCTCAACCCGGTCCTGACCGCACCGGTCCCGAAGGTCACCGGCACGGCCAAGGTGGGCTCCACCCTGACCGCAACCCCGGGCACCTGGGGTCCCGCACCGGTCACGCTGAAGTACCAGTGGAAGGCAAACGGCGTCACCATCACCGGCGCCACCGCAGGCACCTACAAGCCCACGGCAACGGACCTGGGCAAGACCGTCACCGTTACCGTCACCGGGTCCAAGGCCGGCTACACCACCGCGGCCAAAGCGAGCACGGCAACGGCCAAGGTCGCGGCCGGGACGCTGACCGTGCCCGCACCGAAGATCACGGGCACCGCCAAGGTCGGGTCCACCCTGACCGCAACGGGCGTGTGGGGTCCGGCACCGGTCACGCTGAAGTACCAGTGGAAGGCCAACGGCATCGCCATCACCGGCGCCACCGCCAGTACCTACAAGCCGGCAACAACCGTGCTAGGCAAGACCCTGACCGTCACCGTCACCGGCGCCAAGGCCGGCTACACCGCGGTGGCCAAGACCTCGGCGATCACAGCAAAGGTCGCCGCCGGAACGCTGACCGCGCCCCTACCGGTCATCACCGGCGCGGCCAAGGTCGGCTCCACCCTCACCGCAACAGGCACCTGGGGACCGGCACCGGTCACCTTGAAGTACCAGTGGAAGGCCAACGGCATCGCCATCACCGGCGCCACCGCCGGCACCTACAAACCGGCAACCACCGTGCTGGGCAAGACCCTGACCGTCACCGTCACCGGCTCCAAGGCCGGCTACACCGCGGCGGCCAAGACCTCCGCGATCACGGCAAAGGTGGCACCGGGAACCCTGACCGCACCGGTGCCCACGATCACAGGCACGGCCAAGGTCGGGTCCATCCTGACGGCAACGCCCGGCGTATGGGGTCCCGCGCCGGTCACGTTGAAATACCAGTGGAATGCGAACGGGGTCGCGATCACTGGCGCCACCGGCAGCACCTACAAACCGGTATTGGCCGTCAGCGGCAAGACCCTGACCGTCACGGTCACCGGTGCCAAGACCGGCTACACGACGGCGGCCAAAACCTCCGCGGCCACGGCCGCGGTGAGCTAGGCAAACCGCACACCCGGGCACAGATAAAGGCCACGGCCGTCGCAGCACCTGAACACACCAGGCGTTGCGGCGGCCGTGGCCGCTTAAACAGGGAATCCGGCCGTGGCGTGGAACCGCCTTCCCCAGGAAAGCTGGCGCCCCGCGCAGGATCTTTCTGGGTAGTCCGCCCGTAAAATATAGACGTGGCCTACGCGCCAGTAGGGTCGCACTGGCCACTCGAGAAGGAGGTCACGATGGGTTTGGGAGACAAGATCCACAATGCCGCCGAGAAACTCCACGGCAGAAGCAAGGAAGCAGCCGGACGCACCACCGGTAACGAACGGCTTAGGGCTGAAGGCCGAGGGCACCATCTCCGCGCCGACCTCAAGCAGGCGGGCGAAAAGATCAAGGACGCCTTCAGGCGGCACTAGGTCCCAGCTTGAGACGTGAGGCCCCATTCAGCCGATCCTGGACGGGGTCTCATTGTGTGCCGGGACGGCGAACCTCGCCACAGGCGCGCCTCGCGACGGCGTTCCCCACCACATAAGTGCACCGGATCACCTTTCCACCCATCCGGCTCCACCATCGCTCCGAACTGCATGTGTCCCTGTCAGGGGAGAACCACCACCACTTGCACGAGGAGAATGCTTTCCGATGAACAAGACACTTCGCTTCATGGCAGTTCCCACGCTTGCCCTGGGTGCACTCGCCCTCTCCGGCGCTCCAGCCATGGCCCATGAAGCCCCGGCTCAAACCGGCACCACGCACTCCTACCAGGCCACGCTCGGCCAGCTCAACGGCAGCTCCGCGTCTGGCACCGTCACCGTCGACGTCACCGGCAACCAGGCCCACGCCGTGCTGAACGTCTCCGGCCTCGCCCCTACCTTCATGGACGCGCCATACCCGCACGTCCAGCACATCCACGTCGGCGCCGCGGGCCAGTGCCCCGGCCCGGCCGCGGATGCCAATGGCGACGGCGTCATCTCCACCACCGAAGGCGCACCGTCCTACGGCAAGATCGGCACCACGCTCTCCACCAAGGGCGACACCAGCCCGGCCGCAGGCCTGGACCTCAAGGTCGCCGGCCAGGGCGGCAGCTACACCATTGACCGCACCTTCGACCTGAACGCCGAAACCAAGGCTGCGCTCGATTCCGGCACCGCCGTGGTGGTAGTCCACGGCCTGGACCCCGCCACGCTGAGCGCGGCCGGCCAGGCAGCCAAGAGCGACCTCGTCCCGTCCCTGCCGCTCGCCGCGACGTCGCCGGCACTGTGCGGCACGCTGGCCATGGGCCAGATGAACATGCCGGTCGGAGGCGCTGACACCGGCGTCGCCCAGCAGACCGCCGGTACCGCAGCCGGTACCGACGCCGGGACCCTCGCCCTGGGCGGCGGCCTCGTTCTCGCCGCCGCGGCCGGCGGCACCTACGTGATCCGTCGCCGCAAGGCCGCACAGGCAGCCTAAGCCAGGACTGACCACGCCGGCATCAACACGGGCATGAGTGCCGGCTGCTGCGGAGCTCTACGTTTCCCGGCAACCGGCACTCTGCCCGTGCCACCGGCTCCTGCAGGTCCCCTTGCAGGACACATTGCGAAGGACAGGGCCACCATGAGCAAGACAAACAGAAACCGTAAGCACCTGCTGGGATCACTGGCGGTGGCGTCGCTGCTGCTGTCCGGATGCGCGGCGGCGGCCGGAGCACCCGGATCAGCATCCACGGCACCGGCCTCGGAGTCGCCGGCAGCGAAGCACTCCGGCGACCACTCCGCAGCCACGGCGCCCTCCACGGCACCCGCCACCGAGTCCCAGGACAGCCCGTCCGAGGCCGCCAAAATGGTCTGCGGGCCGGATACCCAGGACAACGTCTCCGAGATATTGCAGCTGAAGGCCGCACCGCACAGCGTCTCCACTTGGGCCGACACGACCTTTACCTGCACCTACCACCTCGCCGAAGGGCCCCTGGTGATCTCCGTCAAGGAATCAGCAGACCCGGCCTCCGCGCGGAAGTACTTCGACGCCCTGGCCGGCAAGATCGGCGGTACAGCACCCATCAAGGGCCTCGCCAACCTGGGTTTCCCCGCCTACCAGACGGACGGCGGTTCGGTCGTCTTCCTCAAGGACAACAACACCCTGTACGTCGACGCCACCAAGCTGCCGGCCGCCGTCGGCCCCCACGGCGCAACCCCCACCGCGTTCGCCTACCAGGTGTCCACCACCATCCTGGCGTGCTGGAAGGAACACCACTAAGCCATGGCACTCCCATCGATGCGGCCACACAAAGGCATCCCGCGCAGAGGCACCCTCCCGTCCGCCGCGGTCTCCCTCCTGGTCCTTTGCGGACTGGCCCTGGGCGGCTGCGGGGCAGCCGGTCAAGCGGCCGCCCCATCGGTAACCGGCGGACCGCAGACCGGAGCCGCAGCGTCGGGTGCCGCATCGCCGTCGGCCGTTCCGTCCAATAAGGCGCCGCAGATTAAAAGCCCGACGGCGGCAGCGGCCAAGGCGGCCAAGGTCCCCTCCCCTGCCCGGCCGGCTCCGGCACCCGTGGCGCTGAGTGTTCCGGCCATCGGCGTGCAGTCGCCGCTCGTGAAGCTGGCGCTCCGGGCCAACAAGTCGCTGGAGGTGCCGCCGGATGGCCCTGGCGCACCCGCGGGCTGGTACAGCGGCTCCCCCGCGCCGGGCGACACCGGTCCGGCCGTGTTCCTGGGCCACGTCAACTCGACAAGCGGCGGCCCCGGGGTCTTCGCGAACCTCCGCAGCCTGAAGCCCGGCGACGAGATCGCGGTGCGCCGGGCCGACCACAGCACGGTGGCCTTCACGGTTGCAAAAGCTGCCGCCTACAGCAAGAACAGCTTCCCCACACTGCAGGTGTACGGCAACACCAAGGGGCCCGAGGTGCGGCTCATCACCTGCGACGGGTACGACCCCGCAACCGGCCTGTTCAACGACAACTACGTGGTGTACGCCAAGCTCAAGGCCAAGTAGGCCGGCCAAACCAACCCGCTGCGCGGTTCCAATCGCTCAGACGGTCCCGACGGGCAGCTCCGACGCACGCGAATACTGCGACCAGCCGCCGACGAACAGCTTGCCCCGACCCATGCCGAGGTACTCCAGCACCAGCAGGTTGTGGCAGGCTGTCACCCCGGAGCCGCAATAGTTGACCGTGTCATGAGCAGAGCTAATCCCGGCCCGGCTGAAATTCTCCAGCAACTGGGACCGCGGGACCAGCCTTCCCGAAGGCCCCAGATTCTCCCGGCACGGCACGTTCACCGCACCGGGAATGTGCCCGGGACGGGGATCGACGGGGTCCTGCAGCCCAAGGTAGCGGTCACGGTTCCGGGCGTCGACGACTGTGGCTGCGGCTGAGGCTTCCGTGATGTCGGCCAGCAGTCCGGTCGGCCAGGGACGGGCGGTGAAGTCCCCGGGCACGGCTGCCGGAACCGCGGTCTCCAGCGCGCCGGCATAGGACGCCATGCCGCCGTCCAGGACAGCGGCATCGTGTCCGGTGACCCGCAGCATCCAAACCAGACGGGCAGCAATGACGCCGCCGGCATCGTCGTAGGCCACCACCATATCCGAGCCGTTGATACCGCTCTGCCGCATGCCTTCGGCGAAAACCTCCGGATCAGGCAGCGGATTGCGTCCGGATTCCTTCGTCGCCGGCGCGGAAAGCCAGCGGTCCAGGTCGACGAACACGGCGCCGGGGAGGTGGCCGCGGTTGTAGGCGTCCCGCCCGGACGATCCGTCCAGGTACCAGCGCGAGTCCGCGACGACGACCCGCCGTCCCTGGCCTGCGCACCATCGGAGGTCCACGAAGGGCTGAATATGTCTTGCTTCCGGCATGGCTCCAGCGTAATCCTCCGTCTCGGATTGCGAGATGACTATATCAACATGCGGACTCTGCGCGGCTGACGCATTCGCTGCCCGCGACGTCGAGGGGCCACGGCGGACCCTGCCCGTCCGGCCGGACGGGCGGGACCCCCAAATAGCCAACGGACAGAGCGGAACCGGCGTACGCTGGTGGATATATGAGTGCCCCAGCCAAGCCGTGTGACCATGCGTGAACTAAGAAAAATTTCGGTCCTGGGAGTCTCCCTCCTGCTCGCCTTGGCGTCGTGCGCCCCGCCGCCGTCGCCTCCACCCGGCAAGCAGGCGAGCCGGGCCGCCGGCACCCACGTTGCGGCTCCCGCCCACATCACCACCGCTGCGCCGGCGGCGCCGGCACCCCGTGCGCTGGCAGCGGCGGCGCTGACCCCGGCGCAGCAGCTGGCCAGGCTCACCCTGGCGCAGCGTGTGGGCCAGCTCTTCATGATTGCTTCTGCGGCCACCGGCGCCGACATCAACACCATGTCCGATATCACCAAATACCACGTAGGCAGTGTGTACCTGGCGGGGCGCAGCCGCGCTGGCACCGGTGCCACGGCCGCCGTCGTCCGCCGGATGACGGCAACCGTATCGACGGCCACCACCGGGGGCATCCGACTCGCTGTGGCGACCGACCAGGAAGGCGGCTTCGTGCAAGTCCTCAGCGGCCCGGGCTTCTCAGTGATTCCGACGGCGGTGGCCCAGGGCAGGCAGGCGCCGGCGGTGCTGCAGGCCAATGCGCGCGTCTGGGGGAACCAACTGCGCGCCGCCGGGCTTAGCCTGAATCTGGCGCCGGTTCTGGACACCGTCCCGAATGCGCAGTTCGCTCCGCACAACGCGCCCATCGGCTTCTTCGGCCGCGAATACGGGTTCACGCCGCAGACAGTCTCCAGCCACGGCTGGGCGTTTGCCGCCGGCATGCGCCAGGCTGGCGTCGCGCCTGTGGTCAAGCATTTCCCTGGCCTTGGCCGCGTCACCCTCAACACGGACGTCAGCCGCAACGTCCATGACACCGTCACCACGCGCACCGACCCCTACCTGCTGCCGTTCCGGACGGCCATCCAGGCGGGAGCGCGCTGGGTCATGGTGTCCAGCGCCTACTACAACCGCATCGACGCCGGCCACATCGCCCCGCTCTCGCCGGTGATCATGCGCACCATGCTGCGGGGGGACCTGCACTTCACCGGGGTCATCCTGTCCGATGACCTTTGCAATGCCGCGCAGCTGGCTCCGTGGGCAAAGGGCGCCCGGGCCACCGGCTTCATCCACGCCGGCGGAACCATGCTGCTGTGCGCAAACCCGCGGGACATTCCGGTCATGACCGCCGCCGTGCTGCAGCTCGCGCAGCACAACCCCGCCTTCGCGGCCGAGGTCAATGCCGCGGCCCTGAAAGTGCTGACGGTGAAGGCCGGGCACTAGGGGCGCCCCTCAGGAGGCCGGTGACGCGCTGGTTGCGGGCCTCGGAAACGATGCGGGCCAGCTCCTTGGAAAGAACGGAACTGGCAGCCTCTGAACTTGGCCAGTGACCGATCTGCAACCGACGTTCCAGTGCACGGGCGCAGTCCTCCATCTGCAGGGCCCCAACCATTGCGGATGTGACTTTGAGGCTCACTACGGCGTCCAACGTCCTTTCCAAGTCCTCGGCCGCGACACCCGCAACGATGTTGGCCGAGCGTGCCGGCAACAAATCCAAGTACTCGCTAAAGAATCTGTCCGCCACGCTCTGTCCGGCCTGCTCCGCAAGAATGCGTAGAGCAACGTCGTCAAGAACGGGCGGCCGTTGTCCTGCCCTTGTCCCCGCCGCCTGCTGACCTGTCCTCATGTGGGACTACGGGTCAGGCGCTGCCAGAGAACAGCCCCGGGACGGCTGCGCTGTTGAGAGATGTTCACACTCATTCCGATCCGTCATAGGCACCACGACGCCGCTGTACGGCGCACCGCTAAGTGTTCTCCAGAAGCCTCAAAGTCTATGCAGCCTATCCCCAAGATCGGCCCAGCTTTCCCCAAGTTACGGCCGGACCCGCACTGGCGCCTTCCCGGGACGACTCGTGGCTTTGTCTTGGTAGGGTTTCGTCAAGGGGGCAATACTGGGGCGGCCCTAAGGAGAATTTTGATGGCGGATAGCCGGACTGCTGTTGTGGTTGAAGACGACGCGGACGTCGGCGGTCTTATTCATGCAATCCTGGAAACGGCCGGTGTCACCGCCCGACTCGCAGAAACAGGCACCGCAGGTGTTGACGCCGTACGCATGCACTCCCCCGACATCGTGATCCTGGACTTCGGGCTGCCCGACATCACAGGCCTGGAAGTCATCCGCCGAATCAGGAGCTTCAGCCACGTCTACATCCTCATGCTCACGGGACACGAAGAGATGATGGACGCCCTGGTCTCGGCAGGAGCCAACGCCGTCATGTCTAAACCGTTCCGCGCACGTGCACTGAGAGCCCAAATCGACGAGGCGCTCGGGCTGCAACTCCCTCAACCTTAGGCGCCGCGGTGCTGGAGGTTGCCAGACAGAATGCATGTTCGCGGCTCTCAGCGGACTCTTCGCTCAGCGGACTCTTCGCTCAGCGGACCAGGCCGGAAACAAGATTGATGGTGGTGGCCAGAACGATGGCTCCCAGCAGGTACGAGAGCAGGGCGTGGCGCAGCACGGTGCCGCGGATGGCGTCGGATTTCAGGTCGGTGTCCGAGACCTGGAAACACATGCCGACGGTGAAGGACAGGTAAGCGAAGTCCAGGTACCGCGGCGGCCTGTCCTCGTTGAAGTCCACCCCGGCCTTGTCCCGGTAGTAAATCGAGGCGTAGCGCAAGGCAAAGAGCGTATGCACCAGGAACCAGGACAGCGCCACGCTTCCCAGCGCCAAACCGATGATGGCTGCCTTCCCTCCGCCTTCACTGGTGGAGGCGTCCAGCAGGATGAGGGCCACCCCGCCGAAGCTGGCTATCGTAGCGGCGAGCACCAGGGCATCCGAGGCGGCCCTGCCGGGATCGTCGCGCCGGGCATGCGCCGCCGTGGCTCCGGCCTCCAGTCCCCCGATGATGGTCCAGACCCAGATGAGATACGTGGCACATGCGGCCGCCCAGCCCAGCGCAGGTGCGTACGACCACGATTTCAGGAGCCCGACCGCAACGGCCGCGCCGATACCCACCACGGCCATCACCAGAAGGCGGAGCCGGGAATGATGGGCCGGCCTGTCGAATTCCGTGGCCCGGTGCCCTGCCCTGTCCGTTGTGCTCATGGTCTGATCATTCCAGTTCCACGGCGGGAAGCCGGGCGGCTGGCTGGCCGTGGCCGCTGAGATGTTGGCGGTTGAGGGCGTCCAGCTCGTCATCCGTGAGGTCGTCGAAAGTCCGGGCCTCGTGGCGGTCACTGCGGGCGAACCGGACGAACATCAGGATGATCAGCGGCAGATCGACGATTTCGGCGAGGAACCACAGCAGGTCTCCGGCCATCTGCTGGTCCCGGAGAGGACCCGGCTGCCAGCTGGGGTGTCCGGCCGCGATCCGCCCGGCCCCGTCCAGGATCCCGGGGCTCAGCCGCATCAGGATTCCGGGCACGGCATCGGCAAGGAGCTCGATAAAGACGTAGATGAACTCGACAATGATCAGCGAGTTGACGGCCTTGGCTGATCCGTCCTCGATGATGGGCACCGCCATCAGCATCCCGAGCAGCGGCACGAATACGGTCAGGACCACGTCCCACACCGGGCTGGTCCGCAGCGGAAAGAAGAGCGGGGTGAGGAAAAGGCTGAACATGCCCAGCCCCAGCAGCGCAGCAACCACTGTGTTGCTCAGGGAGCGCACCACGCCGTGGTTCAGGATTCCCTCGAGGCGGGAAGCGCCGGCAGCGCCCAGGGAGTTCCGGGCCAGGGTGAGCGGCTTTCCCGCCGCCACGAGCAACGGGACGACGAAGAGGTACGAGGTGACCTTCAGCGTGAAGACCCAGCGGAGATCGTGGCTGTAGACGCCCGTAAAGCCGAAGCTGAGCACGGCGAAGCTGCCCAGGCCCAGAACGTAAAACGTCGCCGTCCGCCACCACGGCCAGGTGATGCCGCGGTTTCCGGCCGCCCGGACGCCGCGGGCGTAGAAAGCAGCGGCCAGAAGCAGCAGCGCAAGGGCCGGCCAGTTAAGCGTCCACGACGTCCAGACGACATCCCACGGTGGCATGGTCAGTCCCTTCGTGCCGGGCTCTGCAGACGGCTGCCGGCGGCAACCTCCCCTGCCGCTGTTCCTGCGGGCCGCCGGCGTCGGGCAGTGCTGAAGCCGACCACGACGGCGATCAGCAGCGCCAGGCCCAGGCTCACCGGACCTGTCCCCCAGCCGAGCCCGCCACGGGCCGTGGACACCGCGGACCAATCGGCGAAGGATGCCCCGAGCGGCCGGGTGAGGATGTACGCGGACCAAAACGCAGGGATAGCGGGGAGCAGCGTGCGCCAATATGCAATGGCCGGCGCTGCGATGGCCAGGGCAAACATGGCACCGGATGCCAGGTAGCCCAGATTGAGGCTGTAGGCGGTCATGTCGCCGGCTGCCGTGCCGAGGGCGAACGTCGTCAGAACCGCCGTCCAATAAAAGGTTTCGCGGCGCCGCGTGAAGATGCTGTGGATCGACAAGGTCCCCTCGCTGCGATGCCAGAGGAAGAAGCAGGCTGCCAGGGCGGCCAGGAAGAACGCCGTAGTCGCCAGATAGGGGATGCCGAGCACCACGTGCACCGCGTCGGCGGACATGGTTCCGAAGACGCTGACCATCACCACGGCCAGCCAGTAGACCCAGGGAATGTAGCGGCCGACCCGGAACTGGAGGATCAGCGACGCGGCCAGGCCGGCACCGCCGAGGGCAAGCGCCACTTCCGGGGCAAGGGAATGGAGCATAAAGTCCGAGGTGGTCTCGCCCATCCCGGTGGTGAGCACTTTTGCTGCCCAGAACCAGGCCGTGATTTCCGGGACTTTGGACGCGATTCCGCGGACGGACTCCGGGGCACCGCCCGGAGGCTGAACGTCCAGAACTCCGGCTGCGGCGCCGTCGGCTGATGAGCGGGATTCGTGCTGCGTCATGCGCGTCGTTCCTCCGCGGCCACGTCGGCGTCAGCGCCGCCGTCGGCGTTCCTGCCCCGGCGGTGCTTGAGGTATTCGATGCCCCACGGCACCACGGAGACCAGGACCATGACCACGGCGATGACGTCGATGTTCTTGGCAACGATCTCAAAGTGTCCCAGCCAGGTGCCCAGCAGCGTCACGGACGTGGCCCATGCCAGGGCGCCCACGATGTTCCACAGCGAGAAGGACTTGTAGCCGTAGCGGGCGATCCCCGCGCTCAGCGGCGCATAGGTCCGCACGATCGGGACGAAGCGGGCCAGCACAATGGCCGGTCCGCCGTGGCGGCGGAAGAAGTCCTCGGTCTTGTCCAGATGGGAGGTCTTCAGGATTTTCGCATCGTCCTTGAACCACCGGCGGCCAAATTTCCGTCCGAGCATGTAGCCCACCTGGTCCCCGGCCACCGCCGCCGCCGTGATGACGCCGATCAGCACCGGCAGCGCCAGGTTCAGCTGCTGGTGAAGGAGTCCCGCCGTGAAGAGCAGGGAGTCACCGGGCAGGAACGGGAAAAGGACGCCGGATTCGATGAACACCATGAGTGCGATGACCGACAGTGTGGCCGGCCCCAGGCCCTGAAGCAGGGCGGCCGGGTCCAGCAGGGACGGGATCCCGGCAGACGACGCCACGGCAGGTGCCAGCGCTAAGGCATGAAGAGTATGCATGAAACCACTCTCGCCCGCGGTCTCAAAGAAAACCCTAAGAAAAACGGACGCCGGCCCGCCGTCGTGGACGGCGGGCTGGCGTTCCCGGTGCTGTGTGGACTATTCGGCCAGTTTTGCCACAGCCTGGGCCCACAGGAAGAACTTGTTGGTGCCCAGGTCTTTGATGGTCTTGATGCCGAGGGCCTCCTGGAGCTTCTGGGCGTCGGACTCGGACAGGCCCTGGAGTGCACCGACGGGTGCCTTGGCCAGTTCCTCGATGCTCTTGCTTTCGTATTCAGAATCGAACTTACTGCTGAGGCCAGCCACTGTGAAGCTCCTTTGCTCAAGTGAAGCCCGGTCGCATGCCGGGCGGGCGGTCCGCCCAAGGAACAGCAAAGCACGAGTAGGCGCCGGCGTCGAGACACCGGAGCGAAACGGGAAACGGCCGCCGCGTCAGCAGACGCAGCGGCCGTCTCAAAGTCCCAAGACTCTCCTGAGCGGGGGCGTCAGTTCCAGCCCGAGCCGGCAGCAGACCGCCCCAGGAAGCCGCCGCCCGCGCCGTTGCCCTTGTACAGCCAGAGTGCGCCGGCGGAATCCACGGCGAGGACGTCGTTCCTGGGGTCGCCGTTGAAGTCGCCGCGGGCGGCGATGGCCGTCATCGCGTTCCAGCCGATGCCGGCCTTCAGCCTTCCGGAGAAACCGCCGCGGCCGTTGCCCGTGTACAGCCACAGCGCACCGGCGGTGTCGCGGGCCAGCACGTCGGCCCTCCGGTCGCCGTTCATGTCACCGGGACCCACGACGGCGGTCATCGAGTTCCAGCCGGAGCCCACCTTGACGCGTGCGAGCCAGCCGCCCCGCCCGTTGCCCGGGTACAGCCAGAGCACGCCGGCAGTGTCGCGGGCCAGGACGTCCGATTTCGCATCACCGTTAATGTCGCCCGGACCGATGATGCTCGTGAAGGCGTTCCAGCCGGAGCCCACCTTCACCCGTGCGAGGAAGCCGCCCCGCCCGTTGCCGGGGAAGAGCCACAGCGCGCCGGAACTGTCGCGGGCCAGGACATCGGCCCTGCCGTCCCCGTTGAAGTCGCCGGGAGCGACAACGGCCGTCATGCCGTTCCAGCCCGTGCCGGACTTCACCCGTGCCAGCCAGCCGCCGCTGCCGTTGCCGGGGTAGAGCCACAGCGCCCCAGAGTTGTCCCGGGCCAGCACATCGGACTTCCGGTCACCGTTCAGATCGCCGGCGGCCACCACAACGTTGATGTGCAGAACCGCGCCGGCGGCGTCCACGAGGCCGGCCCCGCAGCCTGATGGGCAGCCGCCGGCAACTGGACGTGCTGTCCGCTTCAGGCGGGCCTCGACCGCGGCGGGCGTTGCGGTCGGCCCCATCTGCGCCATCAGCAGCGCGGCCACGCCGGCAACGTGCGGGGCGGCCGCGGACGTGCCCTCGGCAAAGTAGTAGGACGAGTCCGTCTGGGCGGTGGTCGCGCCGTCGTTGCGGATGGACAGGATGCCGCCTGAAACGCTGTCGTCCGGGTTCCCGCCGGGAGCCGGTGTCATGTCGCCGCCGGGGGCGGTGACGTCCACGTTGGGGCCGAAGTTTGAGTACGGGGCAAACGAACCGCTGGGACCGCTGGCGGCCACAGTGATGACGTTCTGGCAATTCGCGGGCTCCGAGGTCGCAGCGGACACACTCTCATTCCCGGCAGCAACCACCACAGCGGCACCCCGGCCGGTGGCGGTGTCAATGGCATCCTGCCAGGTCTGCGAACACGGTTCTGTGCCACCAAGGCTGAGGTTGATGACGCGCGCCGGGGTGGGATTAAGGGGCGCATCAGCCACGGGAGCTCCCGACGCCCAGATCACGGCGTCCGTGATGTCCGAGGTGAAGCCGCCACAGGGTCCCATGGCCCTGACCGGCAGGATTTTGGCCTTGGGAGCCACACCGGCGATGCCGTCGGCATTTCCGGTGACGGCACCAATGATGCCGGCCACAAAGGTGCCGTGCCAGGACGACTCGGTGGCGGCCGCATCGGCCGCGCAGAATCCGGGGTCGGTCCAGTCCCCTTCGTCGGTGGGGTCGGAGTCGCGGCCGTTGCCGTCGCGGGCTTCGTCCGGGTCGGTGATCATGTCGTAGCCCTGCAGCACATTGGCGTTGACGTCGTCGTGGCGGGTGATGCCGGTGTCCACCACGGCCACCACCTGGCCCGCGCCCTGGGTGACGTCCCAGGCCCGGGTCACCTTGATGCCGGCCGTTTGCTGGGACAGGTTCCACTGGAACGGGAAGTAGGGGTCGTTCGGGTCGGCGACCTTGGGGTGCATCAGGACGTCGGGCTCTGCATAGGCCACGGCGGGATCGGCACGCAGTGAGGCGAGGAGCTTTGCCGAATCGCCGGCGCCCAGTTTGTTGGCGGTCCGCAGCACGCGGGCGCCGCCGGACGTGGCGCGGAGGTCCTTCACGGTGGAGCCGAGTTTGACGGCGGCCCGCCCGTAGGTCTTTGCCCGCTCCGCGGGGACGGTAGCCGCCCCGTCCTTGAACTTCACAATGAACTGGTTGGTCGCCGCTGCTGCACCGGAGGAGGGCCGCGCAATCGAGGCTGCGGGCGGCACTGCCGGCAGCGGGGCCGGCACATCGTCCGCCGACGCCGGCGGCCCGATCAGCGCACCGGCGGCCAGCACCGCAACGCCGGCCGAGGCCAAGAGGGAGGAGAAATACGATCGGCGCGCGTGAGACATCGAGACCATTCCTGTTCGGCGCGTCAACCACAACTGGTCAGGGCGCGGAAGTTAGGATGCAACCCCCTAGCCGCATCCAAAATGAGTGTAGCTGTTGGGTAGGACTTTTTGTTGGGCCAGCCGAAACCTGACTGCCGGAAGAGAGCGACTTCCCCGAACCGCGTTGTTAAGGCTGCGGTTACCGGGGGTCCAGTCCCGCGTCTTCCCCCGGAGGCGGGAATGCCCCACACTGTGTGCAAGAGTCTTTTCCCCACTGGCCAAAGGCAGGTCATCCATGGTCCCTCTTATCTCCCTCGCGGCTCTCGTCGGGCCTCAGGAACACAAGCCCGATGCCCGTATTCCCCGGCCACTTGACGCCAGCGACTTGCCCGAACTAAAAGACCTTTATCTGCGCGCCTACGACCCGGAAAAGGAGCATTCAGATGGCTTTCATTCCGTCGACAGGATCGGCACAATTTTCGACGGCGCGCATGGCACCCCCATCCCCGAAGCCTCACTCCTGACGGTTGGCCCGGACGGCCGCATCACGGGGGCCATCATCATCACGGACCGGCACGTCGGAAGCTCCGGCCCGGGAACGGCTTTTATCGCCGAACTCTTCACCCACCCGGATCACCGCAGGCAGGGCCTCGCCGAAGACCTCCTGCGCCATGCCATGCACGTCCTGCACACCCTGGGACACAACATCCTTGCAGTCAGCGTCCACAGCGGTAACGCCGCTGCCATGGCCCTGTATCTTTCCCGGGACTTCCGCCGCCTGAACCAGCGGACCGGGGACGACTGACCAGTTTCTGCGGCGTCATCTGTCTTGGCGGCGTCACCTGTCTTTGCGGCGTCACCCGGCGGTGGCTGCTCCGAGTGTGACGTCGGCGGCCTGAGTCTGGCCTCCGCGCAGGAACGTGACCTTGACGGTGGTTCCGGCAGCCTGTTCCCGTGCGGCCGCCGTCAGCTCAGAGGCGTCAGTCACGGTCCGTCCGGCCAGTTCTGTGATCACATCACCGGCCTTCAGCCCGGCCTTGTCCGCCGCGGATCCTGCGGTTACGGCGGCCACTTCAGCCCCGGTCGTAAAGTCAGACGAGGTTCCGGAGGCCTTGTCCTGCACCGAAAGGCCCAGCTGGCCGTGCGTCGCGGCGCCTGTGGCGATGATTTCGTGGGCCACACGCTTGGCCACATTGATCGGGATCGAGAAACCGACGCCGATGTTGCCGGACTGGGCGGATGAGGAGGACGATCCGGCCGAGGCGATGGCCACGTTGACGCCGATGATCTCACCCTGCGTGTTGGTCAGGGCGCCGCCGGAATTTCCGGGGTTGATGGCCGCGTCAGTCTGGATGACGTTGATGCTGATGGAGCCCTGCCCCGACGTCGAGGAGTCGGTCTGCGAGGTGGCGGAGGAGTCCGTTTCAATCGTGCGGTTCACCGCCGAGACAATGCCGTCCGTCACCGTGCCGCTTAGTCCCAGCGGTGCCCCGATGGCGATGGCGGCGTCGCCGACCTTGACCGCGCCGGAGTCCCCCAGCGTCGCCGGAACCAGGCCCTGGGCGGTGATTTGAATGATGGCCAGATCCGAGAGCGGGTCCGTGCCCACGATTTTCGCCGTGTAAACCTTCCCGTCGCTGGTGCGGACTTCGATGGCTGCGTCCGCGGCCTGCCCGTCCAGGGTGACCACATGCGTGTTGGTCAGGATGTGGCCGTCCGTATCCAGAATGATGCCCGAGCCGGTGCCGCCGGAGCTGCCGGAACTTGCGCTGATGGTCACCACACTGGGCGAGGCCTTCTGGGCGGCAGCGGTCACCGCGTTGACGCTGGAGGTGTTGTTGACGATCACCGGCGTGATCTGGGCCTGCGCCGTGGTTGACCCCTGGGTTGGCGGGTTCAACAGAGCGGTAGTCCCGACGGCGGTACCTCCGCCCAGCAGACCTGCGGCCACCAGACAGGTGACGAAGACCGCAGGACCCACCCTTTTCCGTTCCCTCGGGCGGGTTGCCGTCATGCCTGCTGTGGTGGTCCCGGCCGCCCTCGACCCGGCCGCCCAGGCGGGGACTGTGCTCGCAGCCGCCGGGCCGGGAGCCGCTGGATTTGCCCCGGCGCCCTCGCCGGCGCCGCGCTCCATGTAGTCACCCTGCATGTAGTCACCCTGCATGTAGTCAACCTGCATGTAGTCAACCTGTGTGTCGTCATCCTGCGTGGGACGTTCATACTCGTTCATCGGTCATCCTGACTTCTCGAAGGCTATGACCTCATACTCGACGCCGGTCCTATCGACCGTCTGTCCGGCTCCTGTGACGAAGCTGTGAGCATTTCCCGGAAGACGGTCAACCTATTTGGGAGGCACGCCTAGACTCCTGTGATGGCCACTCTTACTGAGAGCGTTTTCCTCAACGGGACAGTTGGATCCGGAAAGACCACCACGGGCGAGGCCCTGCACCGGCTGCTCGTCGACGACGGAATCAGCAACGCCGTCATCGATCTGGATGGGCTGCGGCGGAGCTGGCCCGTGCCCGCAACTGATCGGTTTAACCATGAACTCGAGCTCCGGAACCTCCAGTCGCTGGCATTGAACTATCGCGAGGTTGGCGTTCGGCGGTTCATCCTTGCAGGGGTCGTTGAGCATTCTGCCGAGGTGGATCGCTACCGTACTGCCCTGGGCGGAGGAGACCTGACAGTGGTCCGGTTAGATCCGTCTCTCGAAACTATTCAGGACAGGCTCAGGAATCGGCACGAGCCCAACAGCCCGGAGCTGGCCTGGCACCTGGAACGCAGTGTGGAGCTGCATCGGATCCTGAATGAAGCCCGCCTGGACGCCCATGTGGTGGCAATCGGCAGCCAGAGCCCCCAAGAGGCTGCCCATGTCGTTCGCACGCTCGTTGGGTGGTAGCCTGCCAGGCAAAGCTGCCGGTTGTCGCATGGGAGAATCACTGCGTGGATACCGCCGAACCCGTGACCGTTGACTGGCCTTCACTTCTCTTGGCGCTTCTTATCGATTCGCTGCTCGTCTGGGCACCAGCGGCTTCGTTGTTCTTTCTTGCGCCCGGGCATCAGGTCCCTCTAGCCCTGGGCCTGGTGCTGACAGCCTTGGCAGCCAACTGTGCGCTCTATGCCGGTGGCACAACGATCGGCACATACCTTTGCGGCTTCCGGCTGAGGACGCGGCACCAGCAGCAGCCAGGGCTGAGCTATGGACTGATCCTCGCACTGCTTACCTTCGCGTCCGTGCCTGCGGTTGCGCTTTTGATCGCCGTCAGCTTGACTCCGGTTAACAGCGCTTCCGGTCCCTTGGGTCGGCCGGTTGGCTATCCCCTCGTCGGAGAACGAACCCACCGGCGGCGGGTCCTCCAGGCCGCCGACGACTACTGGGAACGCTGGTCGGATTAAAATGCAGTGGCCCGCGGACTTCAGCCGTACGTTCGCCCGGCGCGCCGCCTAGCCCCGCTGTGGCCTGCGGCCCGTCGACGGCGGACGGTCCGGAAGATCAGCAGCTCACCGACGCCGATAAGTCCGACGGCGGCCACGGTCATCCAGAGCTGGCGGTCGGCGTTGCCCAGGGCGTCGGCGGCGTAGCCGACAAAAGGCACCGCGTAGTAGAGCTTCCCCTTGACCTGGCGGGCCCGGACGGGCGTTGGGCTGCTGGCGCTGTTGTTGTCGCCTTTGGTGATCAGGGTTCGTTGGCCGTCCTGGGTGGCGCCGAATCCGACAATCCGCTGTGTCTCGACTTCAGGCCGTCCCGGACTGAGCTGAAAGGTGACGATGTCGCCGTATTTCAGCTCGCTGAACGCCGCCGGTTTCACCACCAGGAACGTTCCCGGGGAGTACTTCGGCGCCATGGAGTTGCTGGTCACAGTGTAGGTCTGGGAGCCGGTAGCCCATGGCACGAAGAACAGGGCAAGCACGGCGAAGCCCAGGACCATCAGCAGAATGCTGGCGAAGCTTCCGGGCCCGGTGGACGGGTCGCGACGAGTTTCGGAGGCCCAGGCGGACCGTCCTCCGCCGCGTCTACCGCCGGCGTCCATGCCAAACTGCGCCCGCATCCCTGGCCGTCCCTCTGGCAATGGGCTGCTCTTCATGACGGCGCCTCACGTTCTGTTCTGGCTGTTTACCTGCTGCACAGAACAATGCCGGGGCGCCCTCAGGACTGCATGCTGGAATCCGTCAAGGTTGCCTCAAGAATTTCTAAATACCCCCGCCCCGGCCGCGCCGGCCCAGAAAAGCGGACCCGGTATACCCCGCACCGAGGACAACCATGCTGCCCAGCCATCCGAGCGCCAGGAAGATCATCGTGGTCCGGTCCCTGTCCTCGTACGGAGCCAGCGACTGCCCTGCCACCACCACCCTTCCTGCCGATGACCGGGCCACAATGGCCATCCGCAGGCCTGGCTCCGGCTGCCACGTCACGGTGTCAACGCCGGAATCGCGTGCCGTCTGGAGCACGCCGGACGGCACCACCGGGAGGGATCCGTGAAGGGTCGCAGTCCCCGACTCGGGTTTGTCGTCGGACCCGTACACGACGACGAACAGTCCGCTTTCGGGGGTCAGCTCCACCCTCGGCCCTGGTTCAGTTCCGGCAGGAAGCTGCACCAAGGCCGCGGCGGCAGCCGCGGGAGCATCATTAGCCGACCGGCGGCCTACCTGCTGAAACGCGCCGTAGACGCTGCCGAAGATCAGCGTGACCACCACGGCCGCCGCCATCCATCCGAGAATTCTTCCCATCGGCTCAACCAACCACGTCAGCGCCGGGCATTGAAGACGTCGGGCCCGAAGCTGTTGACCCCTACGCCGCGGGCAATACCAAGACGGGGCAGCGAGAAGATGTCCTCGATGGTGGCCAGCAGGCTGTAGTGGTTGTAGAAGCGGTTAGAGGTGGTGCCGCCCCGGACGAAGGGTGAGAGCACCAGGGCACCCACGCGCCCGCCGGCCGTCCCGCCTGGTCTCCCCGGAGGGCCCACGGATCGCCCTTCGGCTTCGTCGAAGGTGATGATCAGGACCCCGTCGCGCTGGAACGCCGGGGAACGCAGGATGGGCGGCACCTGCCGCAGGAGCCAGGCGTTTGCGGTCACCAGACCGCCGGGTCGCCCGTCCACGCACGGGCTGTCGTGGCCGTCGTGGCACAGGTTGGGGGTGATGTAGGAAAGGTTGGGCGTCGTCGCGGCCGACCTCAGATCGCCGGCGAGCGCCCTGAAATCAACTACCCGCCGCCTGCAGTCCGGTGAGGACGTGATCGCCTCGAAGTACACGAAGGGGTTGTGCCGCGTCGCGTACTGGTCACCGCGCCTGGCACTCCGGCTCCCGTCGCTGGCGCCGGGCTGCGGATGCCGGCACGGAATGCGCATGTCCTCCATGTATCCCTTCCAGCTCTTCCTGGCCGCGGTCAGCTGCCCGGCAACTGTGGGAACGGACCTCGGGTAGAGGCAGCCGTTGCCACTGAAGACGCCGCGGTACGGAGGACCGGACGGCCTGAACCGCGAATAGGTCCCGCAGTCGGAACGGGTCATGGCGTTCGGTGGCTGCCCGGAAATCTGCGCCAGATAGTTAGGTTGGGAATTGTGCGCAATCGCGTAGTACTGCGACAGCAGGACACCGCGGGCGCGCAGAAATTTGGACAGATAAGGGGCTTTCGACGCCGGACCCCAGACCGTGCCATAGCCCCTGTTCTCAAGGTTGATCACAAAGACGTGGCCGGGCCTCGCGGCCCGGAGCACCGCAGATGCATCCGGCGCCGCCGCGGCGGCCGGTACCGGGACGGGCGCCGCAGTCGGCGCCGGCATCGACACTGCAGCTGGGACGCGCACCACCGTCGGGGCTGGGACCGCCGTCGAGGTTGGGACCGTCGTTGCAGCGGCGCTGACGGGAAGTGGCACATTTCGCGGGGACGGCGCCGGCTGGCTGGCCGCCCCCGACATGATGATGGCAACGGCAAGGGCCAGCCACTGTGCACCCCGCTGGGGACCTCTGCCCGGCCTCCGCCTGACCTTCCAGCCCATCGTGTCCTTCTCTCATGGACCTGCCCGGCAGCCGTCGGCAAACAACGCATCGGGAATCTTCGGAGTTCAGAGGCCCCGACGGCTGGCACCAGCATAGGCCTCCCCGAGCGTTGTTCCCAGCGTTCGCGTTGACTCATCGAAGATGCCCGCGTAGCGGTATTCGAAGAATCATTTGAGAATGCCCGCGTAGCGGCGTGTCCGCCGGGGTGGTGTCTGCCGCGTCGGCATTGTGAGCCATGGAGCTTTCGATGAGTGAACGCAGGGCTATCACGA
>NZ_JBFTJD010000022.1:0-75742 GCF_056395245.1 Arthrobacter sp. 10L430
TGCGACGCCGACATCATCCCCATCCTCCTCGGCAGCCAAGGCCGCATCCTGGACATCGGCCGCACCACCCGGATCTTCCCACCCCACCTCCGCAAAGCCCTCACCGCCCGCGACCAAGGCTGCGCCTTCCCCACCTGCACCATCCCCGCCCCCTGGTGCGAAGCCCACCACACCACCTACTGGTCACACGGCGGACCCACCAACACCGACAACGGCGTCCTCCTCTGCACCCACCACCACCACCTCATCCACAAAGAACAATGGCAAATCCACATCACCACCGGCATCCCCTGGTTCATCCCCCCACCCCACATCGACCCCACCCAAAAACCCCGACGCAACCACCACCACCGAACATAAAACGCTGCCCACCCGGCACCCAGCCCAAAGCTTCGCCGCTTACCGATTGGCCGCAGGGCAATGCTGGTGGCCTGCGCCAGGCGTGATGGCCTCGTGGCCAATGCGACCCGCTGGGTCCGCTTCGATGCGTCCAGCCCCGAGGAACGGGACGCTGAGGCCAGAATCGCTGCAGTCGACGCGGACGTCTTCGCTACCACGGTGCCAGGGGGCCCGGCTGGCCGGCATATTCACGGAAATCCAGTCCGCTTACGTGCGCCACGGCTTCGGTCCGGAGCAGTGGGAACTGCATCACCAAGGCGGTCCGGCAGGGTATGCCGGGCGCGATCCGGGTCACGGGAGGCGCAGAGGATGCCGTGGTGGTCAACCGGCCCTTCACTTGGAACCCGTCCGGTCCGGGCGTGAAAATCGAGGACACCATCCAGCTGACCGGCAACGGGCTCAATGTCCTGACTGCACAACCGCGCTGGCCGTCCGCTCCGGCTGACGGCATCGAAAGACCGCTGACGCTGCAGTTGTGAAGCTCATTTTGCGGCTGCGAAGCCAGGCACGGGCAGAATTTTTTTGCGGCAGGGAACCGTCAGATGAGCTGAATTACTAACTTGACTTGATTTTGTTCCTGAATTCCGAGGCGAAGCCCCACCATCCCCATGCGCCTACTCCTCATCTGCCGTCCACCCCGGAACCACGGCAGGAAGCCATCGGGCAAGCGATGAAGGCGCCTTCACCGAACCCGAGGTGGCGGCGCCTCTCATCACGTCAAAAGGAGCCGTTCACACTTTATTAAGCCCCGGTTTACGGGTTCACTCGGGTGTTTCTTCTCACGATGGAGACCCTTGCGGCCCTCACAGCGGCATCAATAGCGTGGACAAGGACCCGCCAAACGAGCCAAGGACTGAAATGCCCTCAACAGCCGCCACGGATCCAATCCCCCTACACACCGGAAGCCGAATTCCCCTACGAACCGTCCTCACATCCGGACTCCGCTGGGACTTGCCAGCGTCCCTGGTGGTGTTCCTCGTCGCGGTTCCGCTGTCGCTTGGCATCGCCGCGGCCTCCGGCGCCCCGGTTATGGCCGGCCTGATCGCTGCAGCCATCGGAGGCATCGTGGCCGGCACCCTCGGCGGATCGCCCCTGCAGGTCAGCGGCCCGGCCGCAGGACTCACCGTCATCGTCGCCGGTCTCATCGACCAGTTCGGCTGGCCAGCCACCTGCGCCATCACCGCGGCCGCCGGAGTTCTTCAGGCCCTGCTCGGCTTTGCACGGGTTGGCCGCGTGGCACTGGCCATCGCCCCCGTCGTCGTCCACGCCATGCTGGCCGGAATCGGCATCATCATCGTCCTGCAGCAGGCGCATGTCATGCTCGGCGCCGAGGCCGGCGAATCAGCATGGCAGAACGTCAAGGCCCTTCCGTCCACCATCGCCTCGCTGGACCACCAGGCCGCTGTCCTCGGCGTCACCGTCATCCTCCTTGTGCTCGGCTGGAAGCACATGCCGGCCGCCGTGCGCCGGGTCCCCGCGCCACTGGTGGCAGTGGTCGCCGCCACGGCGCTGTCACTGCCTTTCAAGTCCGACGTCGACCGGATCACCTTTGACGGGTCGCTGCTGGACGCAGTGTCGTTGCCTCAGCTGCCGGGCGGACACTGGGGGGCCGTTGCGGTCGGCGTCATTACTATCGCCCTGGTAGCAAGTGTGGAGTCGCTGCTCTCCGCCGTCGCCGTGGACAGGATGCACCACGGCGCCCGGACGGATTTCAACCGTGAACTCCTCGGCCAGGGAGCCGCGAACGTAACGTCCGGAATGCTGGGCGGCCTGCCCGTCACTGGTGTGATCGTGCGCAGCGCGACAAACCTTGAAGCAGGGGCACGGACCCGCAAGTCGGCCGTCCTTCACGGCATCTGGGTCCTCGTCTTCTCGCTCCTTCTTGCGGGGGTTATCGAACTGGTTCCGGTGGCCGTCCTCGCTGGCCTGCTCATCATTATCGGCATGCGGCTGGTGAAGGTGGCTGACTTCAAGACCGCCCGCATGACCGGCGACCTGGCGGTGTATGCCGTCACGCTTCTCACTGTGGTGTTCGTCAACCTCCTCGCAGGCGTGCTCACCGGGCTCGCCCTGGCCGTGGCGCTCGTCCTGTGGCGCGTGGTCCGGGCCAGCATCCACGCGGAACCCTTGGGCGAGAGGGACGAACGGCGCTGGCGGGTGATCATTGACGGCTCCTGCAGCTTCCTCTCCCTTCCCCGCCTGAGCCATGTGCTGGCTTCAGTCCCGTCGGAGTCGCACGTGACCGTGGAGCTTGAGGTGGACTTCCTTGATCACCCGGTCCACGACACCCTGGAGGCCTGGCGCCGGCGGCACGTCAGCAACGGCGGCACCGTGAAGATCGAGGAAAGCGGTACAGCCACACTGCACGATGCCCAGGCCGGCCCTCCGGCGCGTGGCAGCTCGCGTTCCGCCCTCCGCGGCGGCTTTGCCCCGTGGCGCAGCTGGCAGCAGCATGAACGGCCGGCCCACGCGGGCGCGGCGGCCGAGGCTCCAGCTCCGCTGCGTCCGGTACTCGAGGGCGTGGACAACTACCACCGGCGCCACGCGCACCTGCTCCGTCCCCACGTGCAGGAACTGTCCACAGCCCAGAACCCCGACACCTTGTTCCTGACCTGCGCAGATTCCCGGCTGGTGCCGAACCTGATCACGAGCAGCGGCCCCGGCGACCTGTTCACCGTCCGGAACGTCGGCAACGTGGTGGGAAACGACCGGCTCGATCCCTCGGTTGAAGCAGCTCTGGACTTCGCGCTCAACGAACTTTCCGTCAGGTCCGTGGTCATCTGCGGGCACTCAGGCTGCGGTGCCATGACGGCCCTGCTGGCTGAGCCCGCCGCGGGTTGGGACACGAAGGCCGGTGACGGTCGGGAAGAGGCCGGGCGCAGCCCCGTCGACGCCTGGCTCGATCACGCCCGGCCCAGCCTGGCCGCATTCCGCGCCGGCCATCCGGTACAGGCTGCCGCGGCAAACGCGGGATATGGAGAGGTGGACCAACTGGCAATGGTCAACGTGGCCGTCCAGCTTGAGCAACTGCAGCGCCATGCCGACGTGCAGGCGGCACTCCGGTCCGGCGAGCTGCACCTCACAGGGCTGTTCTACGACATTGCCACAGCCCAGGTTCTGCAGGTCACCCCGGCCGGTATCAGCCATTTGGATCCGCTGCCGCGGAGTGACGACGGCGGTCAGCTCACCGGGTCTGCTGCGGCGCCCGCGTTGAGTAACTAAGCGTTGACTACCTGAAGCTGAAGCCAAGTCCGTCGGCGCCGGCCACTTCGGCAGCCCGGGTTGCCGAAGTGGCGTGCCCCAGCGGTCCGCCCGCTCCGGCAACGACCGGCACCCGGCCGGCAACGACCTCGACGGCGGCTGCCACCACAGTGCCCACTTCGTCGACGCCCAGCGCGTGGAACTCGCCCGTGCCGCAGGCGGCGAATACTCCACCGGGTCCGAACGGCAGCCGGGAGCTGATGTGTTCCTTCAGGACGGCCACGTCCACGGTGCCGTCGGGGGCGAACGGGGTGACGGGGAAGAAAAGTACGCCGTCGAACTTCACGGTGTCTCCTTGAGTCCTGTCCCTGCCGTGGCCATGGCCGTGGGGGCCTCATCGTTGAGTCGTGGTGGGGCTGGGTTTCCTAGTGCTGGGTTTCCTAGTCCTGGGTTTCCTAGTGCTGGATTTCTCAGTTCCGTCCGCCAGCTCCGTGTGGGCTCCCAGCCGAGCAGTTCCCGGGCTTTTGCGATGGAAAAAGCAGGGCGCGTGCCGGTCAGGGCTGCTGCCAGTCCGGCACTGCCGGGGAGGAAACGCGGGATGAGTTCCGCCAGGGGCTCGGTGGCGAGGGCGTCTGCCGCGCCCACAAAGAACGTCTGGCCGTTGGGGATGGAGTCCATTTTTTGCAGGAGCAGGCCCAGGAAATCGGCCACGTCGCGGGCATCGACGTAGTTGAACAGAGCGGGTGCGGCGAGAACGGGGTCGGCCAGCCGCTCGGCCAGTGTATGGCCCTGC
The DNA here is from genome assembly GCF_056395245.1 of Arthrobacter sp. 10L430. Classification (NCBI taxonomy): domain Bacteria; kingdom Bacillati; phylum Actinomycetota; class Actinomycetes; order Micrococcales; family Micrococcaceae; genus Arthrobacter; species Arthrobacter sp. 10L430. The sequence goes on from NZ_JBFTJD010000022.1 coordinate 4,394, forward strand.
TGGGTTGGCGCGCCCTCCCACTCCTCGGGCGAGATCACGAAACAGGGACGGAACGCGGCGTACCGGATCCTTCCGCCCTGCGCCGCGCAAACATCTGCACCGTCTGTTCGGCGATTAGCTTGGACAGAGCGTAGGCGTTCCAGGGTTTGGGTGTTGTGTCCTCGTCCAGCGGGAAGGCATCCGGCAGCCAGCCGGCAGGTGAACCGTAACCAAGCACGGTCGGGCTGCTCGCGGTGACGATTTTCGGGACCCCCGCTTCCGTGGCGGCGCTGAGAACGGCGTAGGCGAGCCGTGTGTTGGTGCCGAAGATGACGTCCTCTGGCGCGCTGAAAGGTATGGCAATCGCCGCGAGGTGGATGACGGCGTCGGGCGCTGAGTCCCGCACCAGGCGCAGGGCCTCCCCCGGCGCCAGAAGGTCAGCGGTAAGCTGAACGGCGCCGGCGGGCAGCCGGTCTGCGGGCACGGCGTCCCGGTCAACTGAGATGACATCGTGGCCGGCCCCGGCAAGGCCTTCAACAACGCTGCGTCCCAAACGGCCTGCGCCGCCGGTAACTAAAATCCTCATCGATTTTCCTAACTTGTGGTCCGCCGGCTCAGCGGCCGCGGCGGAGGTCTGCGCCGAGGTTGAGCTCGTCAATGCGGACGGGGACGGACGTGGCCAGGGATTCATTTCCGGCAATGCCCACGGATACTGAGCGGAGTCCGTCCCGGTAACCGGAGGGACGGCCCAGCGGATCCGCGCCAGGACCGTTGAAAAGGTCCGAGAGGAGCAGGATGTCGCCCCCGCCGTGGCCGCCCTCGCCGTTGATGATCGGCACCTCGTAGGCAGCTTCCCAGTGGCGCTGTACCACCAGTCGCTCACCATTGCGGCGGACAGCGTCGTCCTCCTCGACCGGTGTGGCGCTTGGGTCCACCGCGGTCTTCTTGTCGTTGCTGTGCAGCACGGCGGACCGCTCCACCACCTCCAGCTCGGCCCGGCCTTCAGTGCCGTTGATGGCCACCCGGTACCCTTCCCAGGGGCTGTGGGCGTTGAGCGAATAGCTCAACGTTGGCCCGCCGTCGTAATCCACCACGACAGCGAGGTTGTCCTCGATGGTGATTCCGGCGGTAAAGACGTCCTGGTCACGGCGGTAGCCGTCATAGCGCTCATTCTGGTAGTAGAGCTCCCGCAGCTTTTCGTCCTCGCGAAGGTCCAGGAGGAAGGGGTCGGCGCCGGCCTCGCGGCCCGTGGCGGCGCCTCCCGTGGCGGCGCCTCCCGTGGCGGCGCCTCCCGTGGCGGGGATGCCGGCGTCGGGATTGCCTGCTGTGGGACTTGGGGTGCCGCGTTCCGGCCGGACGCCCAGGCCCCGCTCGCCTGCATTCTTGTCGCCGTAGAACTTCAGGCCGCCCGAAGCGAAGACGCGCACAGGGACATCGTCGATCCACCAGTTCACGAGGTCGAAGTGGTGCGAGGCTTTGTGGATGAGGAGCCCGCCGGAGTTGGCCTTCTCGCGGTGCCAGCGGCGGAAGTAGTCCGCGCCATGGACCGTGTCCAGCATCCACGAAAAGTCCACCGAAGTGACCTTGCCGAGCACTCCGCTCTGAATGACTTCTTTGAGGGCGCTGTTCCGGGGCGAGTAGCGGTAGTTGAACGTCACCACCACGTTGCGTCCGGTCTTCGACACAGCCGCGGTGATGCGCCGGCAGCCTTCGGCGTCGATGGTCAGCGGCTTCTCCACCACGACGTCGGCTCCCGCCTCCAGCACGGTGACGATGAAGTCGGCGTGCGTGTGGTCGGGCGTGGTGATGATGACACGCGCAATGTCGTGATCAGCGATGAACTCAGAGAGCCTGGACGGTTCAAAGGTGGCCAGGGGTTTCGGCTTTCCGCCAACCAGCTCGCTGGCCAGGTCCTGGAAATACTGCACCCGGCCGGGATTGACGTCGCTGAGGGCCACGAGTTCGGCCACGTCGGCGTGCTGGCCCAGAATGGCGCGGACATACATTTCCGAGCGGGATCCGGTGCCGACGAGGGCGAAACGGGTGCGCGCCGGGCGCTCACCACCCGCTGCAGTGCCGGAGGTCTCAGCCAGCGCGGGCGTTTCACCGGCGGTATCGACGTTGACCATGGATTGGCCCTTTCGAAAGGCAGAGGTGCCAACCGGTTGACTGGCTGGCCTGGGATGGGAAGAATCGAATGAGAAAGCGTTTTCTCATTGCGTTATATGCTTTGTATCAAGTGATCAGCAGGTGCGTCAACCAAATATCCGCAGCTCCGGCGGGATCTGATGTTGCCAGCCAGGGAAGGGGCCACATGGGCCGGAGATCAACCACTCGCCGGATCGGCATAGCCGACGTCGCGTTGAAGGCGGGGGTGTCGCACGCGACGGTTTCGCGTGTCATGAACGGCAACTTCACGGTGGACCCTGCCATCGCCACCCGGGTCCGGGAGGCGGCCGCCGAGCTGAACTACCAGCCAAACCCGGTGGGCCGCAGCCTCGCACTGGGAAAGACCGACACCATCGGCATCGTGGTGCCGGACCTGGCCAACCCCACATTCCAGGCCATCCTCCGCGGACTCAGCATGGCCGCTGCCCAGGATGGTTACCGCGTGCTGATCGCCGATTCCTCCGAAGTCTCCAGCGAGGAGGCCATCCTGGCCGGAGAGGCTCGACGGCGGTGCGACGGTCTGGTGCTTTGCGCACCGCGCATGGGGGATGCCGAACTCGTGGAGCTGGCGCCGTCGCTGCAACCAATGGTGCTGATCAACCGCACCACCACCGAAAGCAGGGTCCCCAGCCTCATGGTGGATTATGGCCAGGGAATCCAGGAGCTGGCCGAGCACCTCGTGGAACTAGGCCACACCCGGATTGTCTTCCTCTCAGGCCCGTCACGCAGCGCCTCCAACGCGTTGCGCGTGCAAGGGCTCGAGAAATTCCAGGCCGGGCACCCCGGCATCGAACTCCAGATGATTGACGGCGGTTCAAATTTCGAGGCCGGGCACGGTGCAGTGGATGCCGTGCTGGCCAGCGGCGGCACCAGCGTGCTGGCATTCAACGACCTTGTGGCAATGGGCCTGCTCAGCGGACTGCACGAGCGCGGCGTCCGGGTGCCCGAGGATATCTCAGTGACAGGCTTTGACGACATCCAGTTCGCCAGGTACACCACCCCGCCCCTGACCACGGCGGCGGTGCCCATCACGGAGCTCGGCGCTCAGGCCTGGCAGCGCCTGCGTGCGCTGATCCGAAACGAAAGCTCCCAGGATGCCGTGAATATCTTCCGGCCGCAGGTGGAGGTCCGCGGCAGTACGGGACCGGCCAAAAACTAAAAAAACTCGGTCGGGGCGAACTAGGACGCCTGCGGGGCGAGCAGGACGCCGATGAGTTCCCCCAGCCCCTGCGCCATGTCCACATTCTTGTCATACAGCCACTGCAGCTGCAGCCCGTCGAAGGCCGCAATGACCAGGCGCGCCAGGGACTCGGCCGCAACGTCCGACCGGACCTCCCCGGACTGCTGCTTGTGCCCGATATCCGCCGCGAGCTCCTCGACCAACCGGGCGTACCTGTCTTGGAAATAGCCATGGGAAGCATGCCCTGGATCATTTGCCGTAGCTGATGCCACGGCATACAGCGTGGTCAGCCCAGGGGCCTCGCGGTTCCGTGCCGCGACGGGCACCAGCGCCGCCAAGCCGATTTCCCCGGTGCTGCCCAGCTCCCGGCTGCGGCGGTCGCGCTCGGCGAGTACCGCAGTCAGGAGTTCCTGCTTGCCGGTGAAGTAGTGGAACAGGGTGGCCTCCTTGACGCCCACCAGCTCCGCCACCCGCTTGAGGGCCGTGCCTTCAAAGCCTTCGGTGGCAAACACGTCGGTGGCCGTCTGGACGATCTGCTCACGGCGTTCCGCGCCTTTTGCATACGGCCCGCGGGGCTTCGTTTTAGACATCCCGCCAGTTTATTTCACGTCCGGCCATGTCACCTTAGGCAAAACCTAGTCAGACTTGGTTTTTACTTGTACGCTATTTCTCGAAGACCCAACGGAGGGTCACTTTTCGTCAGGAGGCAACGTGGCCGTCACGACCATTACCCAAGATTCCGCGGCTCTGGCCGCCCCGTCCCCATCACCCCGCCCTTCAGTCACCAAAGCACCGCGCGCCTACGTCATCGGCATGCCGATCGCCAGCGCGGGCCTGTGGATGGCGCTGCTCGCGCCTGCCATCGTGGTGCTCGCCATCAAGGTTTCCGAGATCACCACGCCGGACACCCGGGCTGGCGCACTGAGCCTCGTGGCCGGCGTCGGAGCCGTTGTGGCACTGCTGGCCAATCCGCTCATCGGCCGGCTGAGCGACCGCACGACGTCCAGGTTCGGCATGCGCAAGCCGTGGATCATCGGCGGTTCACTTGTCGGCCTGGGTGCGCTGTTCCTCCTGGGTGTGGCCGCGGACGTGTCCGGGGTGCTGGTGGCCTGGATCGTGGCGCAGCTCGGTTTCAACGCGGCGCTGGCCGCGCTCGTGGCCACACTTCCTGACCAGGCCGCACCCCAGGAGCGTGGCCGGCTGTCCGGCCTGATCGGAATGACCCTGTCCATCGGACTCGTGTCCGGTGCCTACTTCGCGCAATTGTTCGACAACGCCTTCCAGATGGCCATCGTCCCGGGCATCGTGGGCACGGCAGTGGCGATCGGATTCGCCTTCACCTTCAAGGACCGCGTCCTCACCGAGAAGCCCGCGCCACTGAACCTGAAGGAAGTGTTGGGATCCTTCCACTTCAACCCCCGCATCCATCCCGGCCTCGGCTGGGCCTGGCTCACCAAGTTCATGGTCTACGTGGGCTACTGCGCCGCACTGCTCTACCTTCCCTATTTCTTTGCCGACCAGCTCCACGTTGCAGAGGAGAGCATCGCCAGCCTGGTGTTTCAGGCAACCCTCGTCAGCTCGGCGGGCACCGTGGTCACGAGCCTTGCCGGAGGGTGGATCAGCGACAGGATCGGCAAGCGCAAGGCCCTCGTCATCGCCTCCGCCCTCATCATGATGGCGGGCCTCATCATCATCGCCACGAGTTCCAGCACAGACCAGGTCATGGTGGGACAGGCAATCGTCGGCCTGGGCCTCGGTTGCTTCGGTGCCGTCGACGTCGCCCTGATCGCCGACCTGCTTCCCGGCACACAGACTGAGAACGCCAAGACCTTCGGCGTCTTCAACATCGCCCAGGCACTCCCCCAGTCCCTTGTTCCGGCTGTCGCCTTCCCCGTCATCGCGCTCGGCGGCTACACAGCCCTGTTCCTCGGCGGTGCCGTCGTCGGAATCATCGGCGCCGTCCTCGTAACCCGCATCAAAGGAGTCAAGTAAATGAACCCCACACTCTCGACGCAGAAGCCCGGCGCATCCGACGAGTCTGCAGCCAGCCCCGCAGACGCGCCGCTGGATGCACCCTTGGACCCGTCCGCCGAGGCCCGCCTGCGCGAGCTCGCCGCAAGCCTGAGCCTGGAGCAGCAGGTCAGGCTCCTCACCGGCGCGGACGTCTGGTCCACGCACGCCCTGCCGGAAATCGGCCTCGAGCGCATCGTGCTCTCCGACGGCCCCGCCGGTGTCCGCGGCGAAGACTTCGACGAGCGGCACGATTCCGTCTCGCTGCCGTCGTCGTCCGCCCTTTCCGCAACCTGGAGCGTGGACATGGCCCGCCGCTACGGCCAGGTGCTGGGCCAGGAGGCGCGTCGCAAGGGCGTCCACGCCGTGCTCGGCCCCACCATTAACCTGCACCGCTCACCGCTGGGCGGCCGGCACTTCGAGTGCATGAGCGAGGACCCCCGCCTAACTGCCACCATGGCCGCCGGCTACGTGTCCGGGGTGCAGTCCATGGGCGTCGGCGCCACCCCGAAGCACTACCTGGCCAACGAGGCCGAAACTGAACGCTTCACGTCGGACTCCGTAGTGGACGAGCGCCCCCTCCGCGAGCTGTACCTTGCCGCCTTCGAGGACGCCATCACCGAGGCCCGCGCCTGGCTGGTCATGAGCTCCTACAACTCCATCAACGGCACCACCGCAAGCGAGAACAAGCTCCTCGAAACACCGCTCTCCACCGAGTGGGGCTTTGACGGCGTCGTGGTCTCCGACTGGACCGGCGTCCGGTCCGTGGCTGCTGCGAACGCGCACCAGGACCTCGAGATGCCCGGACCGGTGGGCCACTGGGGCGCAAGACTGATTGCCGCCGTCCACGACGGCAGCGTCAGCCGGGAGGCGATCCTGGAAAAGGCCACGCGGATCCTGCGCCTGGCCGCCCGTGTCGGTTCGCTTGCGGGCTTCGAGCCCGCCGTCACGGAGTTCCCCCGAGCACTCGACGGCGCCCAGGTGGCCCGCGAGGTGGCCGTCCGCGGCGCCGTGCTGGTCCGCAATGAAGGCGGCCTCCTCCCCCTCGACGCTTCGTCGTTGACCAGCGTGGCAGTGATCGGCCACAACGCCGAAGAGGCCCGAACGCAGGGCGGCGGCAGCGCCACGGTCATGCCCAGGTACAACGTCTCACCGCTGGAAGGCCTCCGAAAGGCATTGCCGGGCGATGTTGCCGTCACCTTTGCACGCGGCGCCAAGGTTGCCGAGGGACTCCAGCCATTTGCCCGGAGGTCCCTTCACAATCCGGTCAGCGGCGTCCCGGGGATGCGCGTGACCTTCCTTGACGCCGACAGCAGGGAGATCTCCGGCGAGGACCGGCTGGCCTCGCACCTCATCTGGTTCGGCGTCGGCATTCCGGACGGCACGGCCTTCGTCCGGATGCAGACCGAATGGACTGCTGAAACTGCCGGCACCCATCACGTGGGGGTGGGCACGGTAGGCCGCATCCGGCTGTCGGTCGACGGCGCGGACGTGTTCAGCGGAGAACTGGAGGACGACACCGATGTCCTCGGAGCCGCCCTCTTCGATCCGCCCCAGACAGTTCATGCCATCGAGACCACGGCGGGCCAGCGCACGGCCCTCGAGGCTCTCTACGAGTTGCCGCAGCAGCAGGAGATCCCGCTCATCGCCATCCTGCTCGGCGAGGAAACCGTCGTCGATGATCCCCAGGCGGAGATCCGGGCCGCAGTCGAAGACGCCCGCACGTCGGACGTCGCCGTGGTGGTTGTGGGCACCAACGCGGCCATCGAGTCCGAGGGATTCGACCGCAAGGACCTGGACCTGCCGGGTCACCAGAACGAGCTCGTCGAAGCTGTGGCCGCCGTCAATCCACGCACCGTTGTGGTGGTCAATTCCGGTTCTCCCGTGCTGATGCCGTGGATCGACAAGGTCGGCGCTGTGCTGCTCGGCTGGTTCGGCGGCCAGGAGTTTGGCTCCGCGGTGGCGGACATCCTGCTCGGCAAGGAGGAACCAGGCGGCCGCCTGCCCACCACCTGGCCCGCCGCGCTTGAGGACGTGCCGGTTCTCAGCACCACACCCGTGGACGGCAAGGTGGTGTACTCCGAGGGCATTCACGTCGGATACCGCGCCTGGCTCAAGCAGGAAGCCGCCGGCGGTGCCGCGCCCCTGCTGCCGTTCGGCTTCGGCCTGGGCTACACCGCGTTCGAGCTTGGCCGTGCGCACGCGCCGCAGTCCGTTTCCGCCGGCCAGGACGTGGTGGTCAACGTTCCGGTCCGCAACACCGGAGCCCGGACGGGCCGCGAAGTGGTGCAGGTCTACATTGCCCGTGCGGACTCCGCAGTGGAGCGCCCGGTCCGCTGGCTTGCAGGCTATGCCGGGACGCATCTCGCCGCCGGCGGCACAGGCAGCGTCGAGGTCCGGATCCCCGCCAGGGCGTTCGGCCATTACGACGGCGGATGGCAGTTTGAGCGCGGGGCGTTCCGGCTGCTGGTGGGCCGGCACGCGGCCGACGACTTCCAGGAACTGGAGATCGAGGTCCGCTAGCCAGCCTTTCCCTGCCATGACAATTGGCGGCAGTGTCCGTCGTGAACACTGCCGCCAACTGTCTTCTGGGCGAGATGTCTTCTGGGCGAACTTTCGTCTGGCGAGCTGCCTTATGGGCGAACTGTCAGCCGTGGCCGCGCCCAAGACCGGATTCTTTGTAGTACCCCTCGATGTGGGCGGCAACCAGCTCTGCTGCGCGGCCGCCGTCGCCGTTCCTGATGGCTTCCAGAATCTCCCTGTGCTCCGAGCGCAGCCGGGCAGCGGTTGCATCCCAGTCGGGAAGGTTCGCCGTCAGCTTCGCGGCGTAGCCCTGGATGGCTTCGCGCAGGGACCCCATCATGGCGCTGACCACGGCGTTTCCTGCGGCGTCGGCGAGCGCAATGTGGAAGCGGACATCGAGGGCCAGGAATTCGTCCACTCCCGGCCCGGCGGCGTCCATGTCATCGAGCAGTTCTGAAGCGTGAAGGAGCTCCGGAGCATCAGGCTTCGCCCGGGCCGCAGCCCAGGACTCAAGCAGCACGCGGGTCTCCACAACGTCCGACACCGGCAGGTGCTGGGTGGCCACGTGCAGCCGCAGGGCCGAGCCAAGCGCCGCAGTCGGGTCGGAAATCACCACCGTCCCGGCCTCGGGTCCCGAGCCGACGCCGGCGCGCACCACGCCCATGGCCTCCAGGATGCGGATGGCTTCCCGGACCGAGGTCCGGGAAACGCCGAGCTGCTCGGCCAGGCTGCGCTCCGCGGGGAGGCGCCCGCCCACGGCGAGCTGCCCGCCCGAGAGCTGGTCCTCGATCCACTGCATGACAAGTTGGTGCGTGCGCATGCGCCCATCCTAGTTGATGTGGTTGGACCACATGGACTAGAGTGTGGTCCAACCACATGATTCCGCACTCGGAGGCAGCAATGACGCAGACAGTTGAACCGACCAATCCGGAGGCACCCACCACGCCGAAGGAAACGGCGCCAGCGGGCACGGAGCTCAGTACTCCTAAGGCTCCCCGCATACCCGATGCCCTCAAGCGCCGGGTGCCCAAGTATTCGGACCTTGCCCCGCTGATGCAGTTCAAGAAGCCCGAGTTCAGCAAGGCGGCACGGCTCAACAGGGCAAGCACCATCTGGGAACTCCGCGATATCGCAAAACGCCGCACGCCCAAGGCCCCCTTCGACTACACCGACGGCGCGGCTGAAGCCGAAATCACCCTGCGCCGCGCCCGCGAGGCTTTCCTGGACATCGAGTTCCGCCCGGGCATCCTCCGGAATGTTTCCAGCATCGACCTGGGCACCGACATTTTGGGCAAGCCCTCACGGCTCCCGGTCGGCATCGCCCCCACCGGCTTCACCCGGATGATGCAGTCTGAAGGCGAATACGCCGGCTCGCAGGCAGCCGAAGCCGCCGGCATCCCCTACACGCTGTCCACCATGGGCACCGCGTCCATTGAGGACGTTGCCGAGGCGGCGCCCAACGGGCGCAACTGGTTCCAGCTGTACCTGTGGACGGACCGGGACCGCTCCCTTGAGCTGATCGAGCGGGCTGCCAGGGCTGGCAACGATACCCTCATGGTCACCGTGGACACCGCCGTCGCCGGCGCCCGGCTCCGTGACGTCCGCAACGGCATGACCATCCCGCCGGCACTGACACTGAAGACCGTGCTGGATGCCTCCTACCGCCCGGCCTGGTGGTTCAACTTCCTCACCCACGAGCCGCTGACGTTCGCCTCGCTCTCCCGCTACACGGGCACGGTGGCTGACCTGATCAACTCGATGTTCGACCCCACCCTGACCTTCGAGGACCTCGACTGGCTCCGCGAGACGTGGAAGGGCAAGCTCGTGGTCAAGGGCATCCAGACCGTGGAAGACGCGCGCAAGGTAGTGGACCACGGCGCCGACGGCGTGATCCTTTCGAACCACGGCGGGCGCCAGCTGGACCGGGCGCCCATACCGTTCCACCTGCTCCCGGACGTCAAGGAAGCCTTCACCAAGGACAACAGTGACGCCGCGATCATTCTCGACACCGGGATCATGAGCGGCGCGGACATCATTGCAGCTCTGGCCCTCGGCGCGGACTTCACTTTGATTGGCCGCGCCTACCTGTACGGGCTCATGGCGGGCGGCCGGGCCGGCGTGGACCGCGCCCTCCAGATCCTGGAAAAGGACATGACCCGGACGATGGCCCTGCTCGGCGTCAGCAAGCTCTCAGAACTTACCCCGGACCACGTGCGGATCCTCGGCAAGTAAGCCGCCGGCCAGCCCTTGGGCTATTTCTTGCGGCCGAACTTCGGCAGGTTGGCCAGGAGGTCGGCCGCCTTCTTCGCACCGCGGCCCACGGTGCGTCCGATCTGCTGCGGAACGGTGTCGTCGTGGGCGGCGCCCCCTGGAACCACGACGGCGGGGCTCAGCTGCCCGTGGGCGGGTCGCCCGGGTGCGTCGAGGGCAGGTTCTGCAGCGGCCGCCGCTGTGCCGGCGGGACCGGCAGCGGCGGAACCGGCGGCAGCAAAGGCCTCCGGGACGTCCGTGGCCGGAGCAGCGGCCGGCGAGGCGGCGGCGCGGGAAGTTCCGGCGCTCTGGGGCCGCGCGTTCGCGCGCTGCGGTTCCTCGTCGGACCCGCCGTGGGCCGGGGTCTCGGGCGACTCGGCCGCGGCAGCCGCCGGGCCGACGTCGAAGGTTTCCAACCAGCTGGCGATCCCCGCCAGCGGTTTCGGGTTGAGCGCGTAGTAGCGTTTCTGGCCCTGCGCGCGCATGCTCACGAGGTCGGCCTCGCGCAGCACCTTGAGGTGTTTGGAGATGGTGGGCTGGCTGGCGGCGAGCTCCTCGACCAGCTCCCCCACTGCTTTGTCCCCCTCGCGGAGGGAAGCGAGAATGTCACGCCGTGTTGCCTCAGCAATGACGGCAAATACGTCGTCTGTCACCATGAGTCCAACCCTAGCGACATATACGCCGGATGGCATCTACTATTTCGCCCATCCGATGGCTCATGTCCGAGCCGTATCAGTCGAACCAGGGATCCAGGCCGTACAACGGGAACACTTCCTTGCGGGTGGCCATCACGGTGCGGTCCACGTCGTCGTTGGGATCGAACCCGACCTCCCACGACCGCCACCAGACGTCGGCGTCGTCGCCCATGAACGCGGGGGCTGCAGTGCCGTACCGCTCGTGGACGTACGTCCGCCACGCTTCCGGCACCGGCGTGCGCAAAGGCACGGGGCGGCCCGCGGCGATGCCGATCAGGTGGCTCCACGTCCGCGGCACCACCCCGGTGATGTGGTACCCGCCGCCGCCGGTGGCAATCCAGCGGTTGTCGCAGTGGCGCGCGGCGAGGTTCCCGACGGCGGTGGCCGCCTCGCGCTGGCCGTCCACGCTGACGTTGAGGTGCGTCAGCGGATCCAGGCGGTGGGAGTCGCAGCCGTGCTGGCTCACGATCACGTCCGGTTCAAAGGCCCCGACCAGCTGCGGAACCACCGCGTGGAACGCGCGAAGCCAGCCGGCGTCGCCCGTGCCGGCCGGGAGGGCAACGTTAACGGCGCTGCCCAGGGCGTTCGGGCCGCCGATCTCGTTGGCGAAGCCGGTACCTGGGAAGAGCGTCATCCCCGTTTCGTGCAGGGAGATGGTGAGGACCCGGGGATCGTCCCAGAAAATGCTTTGCGTCCCGTCCCCGTGGTGGGCGTCGACGTCGATGTATGCCACGCGCTGCACGCCGCCGTCGAGCAGTTTCCGGATGGCGAGCGCAGCGTCGTTGTAGATGCAGAAACCGCTGGCCCGGTCGCGTGACGCGTGGTGGAGCCCGCCGCCGAAGTTCACAGCGTGCACCGCTGAGCCGTCCAGGATCGAGCTGGCTGCGAGCAGGGATCCCCCGGCGAGGCGTGCGGCGGCCTCGTGCATTCCCGCGAAGGCCGGGTCATCCTCGGTGCCCAGCCCGTGGGCCTCGTCGGATGCCGTTGGATCCTCGCTGACGCGGCGGACCGCCGCAACGAACTCGGGGCTGTGGACAGTGGTCAGCTCGCCGTCATCGGCAACCTCCGGGGCCGCCAGCCTGACGTGCGCAAGGTCCAGCAGGCCCAGGCTCCGGGCCAGCCGTTCGGTGAGCTCAAGCCGCTCCGGCGCCATCGGGTGGCCCGGACCAAAGTTATACGCCGTCATGGCGGCGTCCCACACCACCGTCGTTGGCAGTACGGGGAGGCTGAGTCCGGGCAGGAAAGTCATCACTCACAGGCTACCCGAGCGGGGTTACCGCCGCGGCGCTCCGCGCCCGGCCCGGCCATATGGCGGACTTTAGTGGTTTACTACTGGAGGAAGCAGATTCAACCGAGGAAAAAGCCACACATGACGCAAAGCCAGTCGAGGTCCCAGAGCCCGGCCAACTGGCAACCCGCAGCGCCGGAGCGGGACGGCCTGTGGATCTTCACCGGTATACGCGACTTTATCGACAACATCGCCAACACCTCCCCCGCGCGCCTGGCTCTCACGGCGTTCTTCGTTGTCATCTTGCTCTTCACCGGCCTGCTGTCCCTGCCGGCGGCGTCGGCCACGGGCGAGTACACCCCGCTCCACCAGGCCCTGTTCACCGCCGTCTCGGCCGTGTGCGTGACCGGCCTGACGGTGGTTTCGACAGCCGCCCACTGGTCGTTCTTCGGGCAGCTCGTCATTCTGGTCGGCATCTTCGTAGGCGGCCTCGGCACCCTGACGCTGGCCTCGCTGCTGGCCCTGATGGTGAGCAAAAAGCTAGGCGTCCGCGGAAAGCTGATCGCCCAGGAGGCGATGAACAACGCAGGGCGCCTGGGCGAGGTGGGCACGCTGCTCCGGATCGTGATCACCACGTCCGTGGTCATCGAGGGCACGCTGGCGCTGGCCCTCGTTCCACGGTTCCTGACTCTCGGTGAACCGTTCTGGGAGTCCGTCTGGCACGGCGTCTTCTACTCGATCTCGGCCTTCAACAACGCCGGCTTCACCCCGCATTCGGACGGCGTCGTCCCCTACGAGACGGATCTCTGGATCCTTATCCCACTCATGCTTGGCGTGTTCATGGGCAGCCTGGGCTTCCCCGTGGTCATGGTCCTGCAGCAGAACGGCCTCAACTGGAAGAAATGGAACCTGCACACCAAGCTGACCATCCAGGTGTCGTTTATTCTGCTGGCGGCGGGAACGGTCCTGTGGGGCCTCATGGAGTGGGACAACGCCCGGACCATCGGGGGCATGGACATCGGGGACAAGATCACCCATGCACTGTTTGCCTCCGTCATGACACGCTCCGGGGGCTTCAACCTCGTGGACCAGAACCACATGGAGTCCACCACTAAACTGCTCACCGATGCGCTCATGTTCGCCGGGGGCGGTTCCGCCTCCACGGCGGGCGGCATCAAGGTGACCACCATTGCCGTGATGTTCCTGGCCATCGTGGCAGAAGCCCGCGGTGACGCGGACGTCAAGGTTTACGGCCGGACCATCCCCCAGGGAACCATGCGTGTGGCCATCTCCGTCATCGTCGCAGGCGCTACCCTGGTTTCCGTCTCCGCCTTCCTGCTGCTGCACATCAGCGGGGCGTCACTGGACCGGGTGCTGTTCGAGACCATTTCCGCCTTCGCCACCGTGGGCCTCAGCACGAACCTCAGCGCCGAACTCCCGCCGTCGGGCGTCTACGTGCTCTCCGCCCTGATGTTCGCCGGCCGCGTCGGCACCGTCACGCTTGCCGCTGCCCTGGCCCTGCGCCAGCGCAGCCAGTTGTACCACTACCCGGAAGAGAGGCCGATCATTGGCTAATTCGTCAGGGGCCGTCAACCGGCCCGCCCACAATGCTCCCGTTCTGGTGATCGGGCTGGGCCGCTTCGGCTCCTCCACTGCCGAGCAGCTGGTCAAGCAGGGCCGCGAGGTGCTGGCGATCGAGCGCGACCGGTCCCTGGTGCAGAAGTGGGCGCCGGTCCTCACCCATGTGGTGGAGGCAGATGCGACCAACATTGACGCGCTCCGCCAGCTCGGCGCGCAGGAGTTCAGCTCTGCTGTCGTTGGCGTGGGCACATCCATTGAATCCTCGGTGCTGATCACCGTGAACCTCGTGGACCTGGGCATCGAGCACTTGTGGGTCAAGGCCATTACGCCGTCGCACGGCAAGATCCTCACCCGGATCGGCGCCAACCACGTCATCTACCCCGAGGCCGACGCCGGGGTCCGTGCCGCGCACCTCGTGTCAGGCCGCATGCTGGACTTCATTGAGTTCGATGACGACTTCGCGATCGTCAAGATGTACCCGCCGCGCGAAACCGTGGGCTTCACCCTGGACGAATCCAAAGTCCGTTCCAAGTATGGCGTGACCATCGTGGGCGTGAAATCTCCCGGCGAGGACTTCACCTACGCGCGCCCGGAGACCAAAGTGTCTTCCCGCGACATGCTGATCGTGTCAGGGCATGTGGACCTGCTGGAGCGCTTCGCCGCACGGCCGTAGCCCCTGGCAGGACGCACCGGACCGGTCACTGGACGCGCCACAGCAGGACGCACCTGACCCCGGCAGAGCCACTTCCCAAATGCACAAACCCGGGCACCGTGGTGCCCGGGTTTGTGCATTTCTGCTGCCGCGGTGCGTGGCCGCGGGTGTGTGCTGCCGGCTTAGCCGAGCTGCTTGGCCTAGCCGAGCTGCTTGGTCATCTCGGCGGCCCGGTCCGCCGCGGCTCGGGCCCCGGCCGCGATGATGGCCGGCATGCCCTTTTCATCGAAGGTGGCGATGGCGCGTTCGGTGGTGCCGTTGGGGCTGGTCACGGCCTTGCGCAGTGCGGACGGCTCGGCGCCGGGTTCTGCCAGCATGAGTCCCGCGCCCGCCACGGTCTCGCGGGCCAGCAGCAGCGAAAGTTCCTCGTCAAGGCCGAGCTCGACGCCGGCAGCCGCCATGGCCTCCGCGAGGTAGAAGGCGTATGCAGGGCCTGAGCCACTGATGGCCGAGAGGGCATCCACCTGCTCCTCAGGAATTTCGACGACGGTGCCCACCGCGGAGAGGATGTCCTTCGCCTTCTGGAGCTGCTCGGGCGTGCAGTGGGTACCGGCCGACACCGAGACCACACCGCGACCCAGCCTGGCAGGAGTGTTGGGCATGGTCCGGATCACGGGCTGGCCCTGCGGCAGGGCGGCTTCAAGCTGGGCGATCGAGACAGCCGCAGCCACGCTGATGACAATGGTGTCGGGGGAAAGCGAATCGCTGATTTCGCGGGCAAGCTCTGTGATGCCCACAGGCTTCACGCCGAGGAGCACCACTGCGGAGCCCTTCGCCGCCTGTTTGTTGTTGTCAGGCTCCTCTGCACCGGCGATGGCGGTAATGCCGTGGTGGCGTTCCGCCAGTTCGGCGGCCCGCTCTGCGCGCCGGACGGTGGCCACCACGTCCATGGGATCGGTGCCGCCGTGTAGGAGGCCGCCCATGATGGCCTCGTTCATTGATCCACAGCCAAGGAATGCGATTCGGTTGCTCATGGCTCCATCATTGCAGTTCACCGTCGCGGATGCAGGCCGGCAGGATTCACAGCGAGCTCCCATGTTGACTGAAGCCTGCACACATCATTGAGTCATAACTTTGGAAGTACCTCATTGAGGGTGCGAGTGATAAGGCAAGCATGGGGATGTTTGCCTGGCACCGACGGTCTGCAGCGGTTTACCCATTTTCCTGCAGCGGGCCGCCGGTGCCTTCGCTTTTAAGCCGGCGCTTGAGGGTGGCGCGGATTCCCAGCTCCCTTTCAGGTAAATCCCCCTCAACGCACATTCTCGTTCGCTAATGTCGTAAGTGCCTCACAAGGTGCGAGTGATGGAGCCGGTCCTTCGGGATCGGCGCGGCGCCGGTCGGTTGCAGGAGTGTTCCCCCAGCTCCTCTTGCAAAACCGTCCGGCGCTTCACCTTTTAAGGGGCAGGGCTGCTCATGAAGGGGCCGGACAGCCCATTAGGGGCAGGCAGCTCAGCCCTGCCGTGTAAAGCTGTTCAGCCGGCAGCCAGCGGCTCCGACTGCTGCGTCCCGACATGCGGAGCAGGCTCCAGCGGGCCGTCAAAGACCAGCTGGTCCAGGCGGCGCAGGATGAGGCCTTCCCGCAGGGCCCACGGGCAGATCTTGATCTTCTTGAATTCGAACAGCTCAAGAGCAGCTTCAGCCACCAGCACGCCCGCGAGGAGCTGGTTGGCGCGCGCCTCCGAGACACCCGGAAGGTGCAGCCTGTCCTCGCTCTTCATGGCCGAGATCCGCTGAGCCCACAGTCCGAGGTCGGTGGCGTGCAGCTCGCGCTTGACATACGGACCGGCCCCGCTGGGTGCCGCCCCTGCGATCCTGGCCAGCGAACGGAACGTCTTGGATGTCCCGGCCACGACATTGGCCCTCCCGATCGCGTCGAAGCTCTTGGCCGCGGGCTTGAGGGTTGCCCGGATGTAGCGCCGGAGGTCCTTGACACTCCTGGCTGAGGGCGGATCCTCGTGCAGCCAGTCCCGGGTGAGGCGGCTGGCGCCGAGAGGCACGGACGTGGCAAGCTCCGGGAGCTCATCCTCGCCGGATGCCATCTCGAAGGAGCCCCCGCCGATGTCCAGGTTCAGGATGGTGCCCGCCCCCCAGCCGTACCAGCGGCGGACGGCGAAGAACGTCATGGATGCTTCCTCGCTGCCTGTCAGTTCCTGCAGCGTCACAGTGGTCTCGTGCTTCACCCGGGCCAGCACTGCCGGCCCGTTGGTGGCTTCCCGGATGGCCGAGGTACAGAATGCCAGCAGGTCGTCGGCCTTATGCCTCGCGGCAAACTCCCACGCCTCAAGGACGAACTCGGTCAGCTCGTGCTGCCCGGCGTCGGTGATGTTGCCGTCGCCGTCGAGATACTGCACGAGGGACAGCGGCCGTTTGTGGGAAGCGAAGGGCACGGGGCGCGCGCCGGGGTGCGCGTCCACGAGCAGGAGGTGGACAGTGTTGGACCCGATATCAAGGACGCCTAGCCGCATCCTGCCATTATTCCCCGAGGAGCAGCGGAGGCTGCAATCGGTTCAGGCACATTTCTGGCCTGCACAGACGTAGAAGGGAGCTATTCGCCTTCGAGGCCGGCGGGGTTGGTATCCGCCTCATCGGCGCGCTTGAAGTCGCGCTTGATGTTGGCGATGCCCTCGGGGTTGATTTCGAACCCATAGGCAGCCCCAGGGTTGATGACCATGCCCAGCTCGTCGCCGATGTTCGCGATGATGGCCGCACCCTGGGTCCCGAGCACGTTCGGGGCCGCCTCGAGGTACTCCGGGTCGACGCGGCTGGGGTGTGAGAACACGGCCAGGACCGGCTGGCCCTCGGCGTTGCCCAGCACCAGCGGCTCAACCTGGGAATCTTCGCCTTCGAGGGCGTCGGAGCTGATGATGTAGACCTCGTTGTTGAGGAACGACAGGATGACGTCCACAGGGTTGGCGTCCTGCCGATCCCCCTGGGCCAGCTTCTCCTCGAGGTCGTTCAGAGGCGTGGTGTCTGCGGTACCGGTCTGTTCAGTCATGTATCTACTCGATCACGTTGCGGAGCCGGGTGCAATTCCGGCCCGCCTGCGCTCCACCCGCCCGGCCCACCGCCGGTCGAGCGCGCCGAGACCCAGGTTTCGCTCCCCACCCGCACCCTAACCTCGCAAGCTCGGTCAGGGAACCCTGCGGTCGTGCCCCCAAGCTCAACCGGCGGCCAGGGGTTACTTCTTCGCTGTCGCCTTCTTGGCCGGAGCCTTGCGTGTGGTGGTGGTCCGCTTGACCGGGCCCTTGGCCCGCTTTTCGGCCAAAAGCTCGACGGCGCGTTCCCGAGTGAGTTCCTCCAGTGAGGTGCTTCGGGGCACGGTGATGTTGGTGACGCCGTCAGTGATGTACGGGCCGAAACGGCCTTCCTTCACCACGATGTTCTTCTCCGAGACCGGGTCCGGGCCGAACTCCGCCAGCGGCGGCACGGCCGCGCGTGCGCCGCGCTGCTTCGGCTGCGAGTAGATCTCCAGAGCCTGTTCCAGTGTGATGGTGAAGATTTCCTCTTCAGAGCCGATGGACCGTGAGTCCGTTCCCTTCTTCAGGTACGGGCCGAAGCGGCCGTTCTGTACGGTGATCGGGTTTCCTTCGGCATCCTGGCCCAGGACCCGCGGAAGGCTCATGAGCTGGAGCGCCTCATCGAGGGTGATGGTGTCAACGGTCATGGACGCGAACAGCGAACCGGTACGCGGCTTGGCCTTCACGGGCTTCTTCGGCGGTTTGGGCTTGCCGTTCTTGTAGTACTCCACCGGCTGGTTGGCCAACTGCTCCTCCGTCATCTCCGGAATGACCTCGGTGACGTAGGCGCCGTAGCGGCCGTTCTTGGCCACAACGGTGTGTCCCGTGTGGGGGTCGGCGCCGAGGACCCGCTCCTCGGGAGCAGCGGTCTCCATCAGCTCAATGGCCTTGGCAGCGGTGAGCTCGTCCGGGGCCAGGTCTTCGGGGACGTTGGCACGGGCGGACTCGACGACTTCGCCGGTCTTGGGGTCAACCGTGGGCACGGAGCTTTCGAGGTAAGGCCCGAACTTGCCGACGCGCAGCGTGATGCCCTCGGCGATGGGCACCGAGTTGATTTCACGGGCGTCAATTTCGCCAAGGTTGTTCACGATGCTCAACAGGCCGGGGTCGGCGTCTTCACCGTAGTAGAAGTGCTTGAGCCAGGCTGCGCCGACGGCCTGGCCGTTGGCGATCTTGTCCAGGTCGCCTTCCATGTCCGCCGTGAACTCATAGTCCACGTAGTCGTGGAAGTGCTGTTCAAGCAAACGGATCACCGAGAACGCGATCCAGCTGGGAACCAGGGCAGACCCCTGCTTCCGCACGTAGCCGCGGTCCTGGATGGTGGAGATCGTGGAGGCGTAGGTGGACGGGCGCCCGATGCCCTTCTTTTCCAGCTCCGCAGTCAGCGACGCTTCGGTGAAGCGCGGCGGCGGCGAGGTTTCGTGGCCTACGGCCAGGATTTCCGACGCGGTGAGGGCATCGCCCTTGGCCACGTTCGGCAGGCGGCGTGCTTCCTCGGACTCGTCGTCTCCGCGGCTTTCGTCCTTGCCTTCCTCGTAGGCGGCGAGGAAGCCGGGGAAGGTGATGACGGTGCCGGACGCCGAGAACTCGGCGTCGCGGCCTTCGGCCGCGCCACTTACAGCCACCGCACCAAGCCGGATGGTGGCCGTGGAGCCCTTGGCGTCGCCCATCTGGGAGGCGACGGTGCGCTTCCAGATGAGCTCGTAGAGCCGGAATTCGTCGCCGGAGAGCTGCTTGGCTACCTGCGCCGGCGTGCGGAACGAGTCACCGGCGGGGCGGATGGCCTCGTGGGCTTCCTGCGCGTTGGCCGCCTTGCTGGTGTAGACGCGCGGTGACTGCGGAATGTACTCGGGGCCGTACAGCTCGGAGGCCTGGCGGCGCGCGGCCGTAACGGCTTCGTCGCTCAGCGCCGAGGAGTCGGTACGCATATAGGTGATGTAGCCGTTTTCGTACAGGCGCTGGGCGATCTGCATGGTGCTCTTGGAGGAGAATCGGAGCTTGCGCCCGGCTTCCTGCTGGAGCGTGGAGGTCGTGAACGGGGCCGCGGGACGGCGGGTGTACGGCTTCGTGTCAAGCGAGCGGACACGGAATTCGGCGTTCTGGAGCCCGGCCGCGAGCGACGTGGCGAGTTCCTCGTTGAGGTGGGCGGCATTGCGCGAGGTGAGTTCGCCGTCGTCGTTGAAGTCCCGGCCGGTGGCAACCTTGGCGCCGTCAACCGCGGCGAGCTTGGCTTTGAACGAGCCGGAGTCTGCGCCGAACTGGCCGGTCAGGTCCCAGTAGGACGCCGACTTGAAGGCCATGCGTTCACGTTCACGGTCAACCACCATGCGGGTCACCACGGACTGCACGCGCCCGGCGGACAGCCCGCGGGCCACCTTGCGCCACAGCACCGGGGAGATCTCGTAGCCGTAAAGGCGGTCCAGGATGCGGCGGGTCTCCTGGGCATCAACCAGCGCGGCGTCGACGTCGCGCAGGTTGTCCATGGCGCGGTGGATCGCTTCTTTGGTGATTTCGCCGAAGGTCATCCGGTACACCGGGACCTTGGGTTTGAGGACTTCCAGCAGGTGCCACGCGATGGCTTCGCCCTCGCGGTCCCCATCGGTTGCGAGATAGAGAGCGTCGGCGTCCTTGAGCTGGGCCTTGAGTTCGGCCACCTTTTTCTTCTTGTCCGGAGACACCACGTAGTACGGCTTGAATCCGTTTTCGACGTCGACGGCGAACTTGCCCACGGAGGTCTTCTTCAGTTCTGCCGGGAGTTCGGAAGGCTGCGGCAGGTCGCGGATGTGACCGATGGAGGCCTCTACGATGAAGCCCTCGCCCAGGTACTTGGCGATGGTCTTGCTCTTGGCCGGAGACTCCACGATCACGAGTTTCTTGCCGGTTTTGGCCTTGCTTGGCACAGTGCTCCTACAGAAAAAGGTTGCTCGGGCAGATGAGCCCATATTGGCCTAGTTCACCATATTTTGCAGAATCATGCGCTGTCATGTGGAAAACACGTGGCCGCTGTCACTGCCAAGCAAACTTAATTAACCACCGGCGGCGGCACCATCGCGGCCACTTCCCGACGGGGACCGGTCGTCCGGAATCATGGACCACATGGTGGCAATCCGCTCGGCCCCGGGCGGAACGTCGTTGGGGTCCTCAAGCTCGTAGTCGCGCAGCAGTTCAAAGACCTTTTCGGTGAGTTCACGGCGCTGTCCGGGCGTCAGGTATAAGAGGTCCGTGGCCAGCACCACCGCCATCGAAGGCTCGGCAGACTCGCCGCGGTTCCGCTGCTCGTCCCGGGTCTTGGCGTAGGCGTTGGCGCGGCGGCGGAATGCCTGCAGTTCGAGGTCGACCACGGCGAAGTCGGGGCTGGCCACCCCGCCGCCCGAGTTGATGGTGAAGTCGCTGCCGGCCGCCTTCCAGCGCCGTTCGCGCGCATCCCCCGCGGTCTCCGCCGGCACCACGATCCCCCACTTTTGCAACGCCCTCAGGTGGTAGCTCATCGCACTCGGCGTGAGGCCAGTCTGCTGCGCAAGCTCGGTGGCCGTGCGGCTGGACTGGGTGGAGTACAGCTCCGAAATGACTTCCAGCCGGGCAGCATGGGCCAACGCCCGGATTGCCTTGGGGTCGGTGATCTCCACTTTCTTTTCCGGGCGGGGCCTGCGCTTAGGATGCTTCTCCTCGGCGGGGGAAGTCGTCTTGTTGGCGGATTCCGCCGAGGGCGTGTCTGTACTCACCCTCCAAGTCTAGCCAGCCCGGTCAGGTTATGAAAGAAATGCTTGACATCACTAATCCTGAAAGAGTACTTTCACAGTTATGAAAGAAACCCTTCATAGCTCGCCGGATGTGGCTGATGTTTCTCGTGCTGAGGGTGCGCCTGCCACGGCTTCCTCCGCGGCCCCTTCCCCGGCTGATTCTTCTGCGTCGGCTGCGCAGGCCCTCTGGCGCAACCGTGACTTCGTGATCGCGAGCAGCGCGCGGTTCATGGCAACGGCAGGCATGGGCGCCGTCGTCGTTTCGGTCATGCTGCATCTTCAGGAGACGGCGGCGAGCGGGAGCGCCCCTGTTCCCGGCCCGTGGCTCGTGGCCGGCTATCTTCTGTGCTCGGCACTGCCGCTCGTGATCCTTGCCCCGTGGACGGGACGCCTGGCAGACACGAAGGACTCAAGAACGCTGGCGGTTGGGTCATCGGTGGTCAGCGCGGTGGCAGTGGCGGTTATGGGCGTCGGAATGGAGTTTTCCGACATCCGCATCCCCGTGCTGTTCGCCATGACTTTCCTGCTGGATGCGGCCCAGGCGGTGGCTGGGCCCACCTGGCAGGCGCTGTTGCCCCGGATCGTCGGGGAGGACCGGACGCCGCGGGCACTGGGCA
This sequence comes from Arthrobacter sp. 10L430, assembly GCF_056395245.1. Classification (NCBI taxonomy): domain Bacteria; kingdom Bacillati; phylum Actinomycetota; class Actinomycetes; order Micrococcales; family Micrococcaceae; genus Arthrobacter; species Arthrobacter sp. 10L430. The sequence continues at coordinate 26,095 of NZ_JBFTJD010000022.1, forward strand.
CGATGCAGGCGACGATGATGATTGCCGGGATGGCGGGCCCGGCCGCGGGCGGGCTGCTGAGCGGCTGGGGAGGCACCGGGCTGGTCTTCGCTGTGGCGAGCGGCTGTTATGTGGCCATGGGCGCGGGCGCGGCCCTGGTAGGAACGAGGAGGGCAGGTGCCGTTGAGCAGGCCGGCAGGGCGAAACCTGCGCTCCTTGACGGGTACCGGTTCATCCGCAGGGACAGCCTCGTTTGGGCGCTGGTGCTGGGTGCCCTCTTCTACATCACAGTGGGCGAGGCAACCAATGTCCTGGAGGTGTTCCTGGCCCGCGCCGAACTCGGCGCCACGGAAACCCAGTACGGCCTGCTGGCAGCCGCATTCGGATTGGGCATGGCGGCGGGAGCCGCCCTGGCCGGCCGTATCCGCACCGAAGGGTCGAGGCTGCGGATCCTGCTGGCGGCCATGGTCCTGACATCGGTGTTCCTCGGGATCATGGGGCTCGCTCCGGACGTCCTCTGGTTGTTTGCGGCCTACACAGCCATGGGCCTGGCCTGCGGCGCGTTGAATGCCTGCTTCGCCGCCATCACCATCCTGCGCATTCCGGAGAGCGGCCGGGGGCAGGCCATGGCCATCGTGGGCGGCCTGACCCGGGCGGTGTCCATCGCCGCTCTGGCACTGGGCGGACTGCTCGGGGCCGTGGTCCCGATCCGGGCCAGCTTCCTCATCACGGGCGCAGCGGGCGTCGCCGTTGCGTTGGCGCTGGCGGCCTACGTCCTGCCCCGCTTCGGCGGCAAAGGCGCCGCACCCGGCGCGCTACCGGACGGTGCGGCGGGCGGTGCACCGTCCGGTGCAGCACCGGGCGCGGCACCGTCCGGGCTAGAACCCCTCCAGGGGAAGCAGGAAACCGTCGCGGACCAAGTTCGCCACTTCGGTGAGCAGGCCCGCCCGGAAGGCATCGCCGTCGAATCCCTCGTGGCCGCCCAGCAGGGCCTCAAGGGCGCCGATGATCTGCCCGGCGGAGAGGTCGCCGTCGCACGCTGAGACGAAGCCGGCAAGTTCGGTGCTCAGCAGGTTGGTCCGCCGGAGCCCGGCACCCTGGCGCAGGAGGATGACGCCAGGGTGCTCGGCGCCCGGCCGCTGGTGGCGTTCCTCGGTGACGTCGTCCGCCACCACGAGATGCGCGGCGGAGATTTCGTTGGCTGCCAGCCAGTCGGCGCGGCCGACGGCGGCACCCAGGTGGGGCCCCACCGGCTGCTCGATCGGATACGTGATCTCCTCGAACCGATAGACCCTGCGCGTGCCGGCAGCAGGCCGCCGGAGCCAGATCATTCCGAAGCCCACACCGTCCACGTTCCGCGACGCGAAGTCGTCCAGGTAGGCGGCGTAGGCGTCCTGGTAGTGCTTCCGGTCGCGGTTTTCCGAGGCATCCTGCAGCCAGGTTTCGGCGTACTGCTCCGGCCCCACCTGCTCGCGCTGGATGAACCACACGTCAGTGTCCGGGCTGGTCCAGCTTTGCGGCCGTTCCTCCCATGACTTCCCCGCCGTGATCTCCCAGTTGCCCAAAAGCTGGGCTGTTCCGCCTGGCGCCAGCACGTCCGGCAGGGAACTGACCAGTGACGCCACGATGTCGTCCCCCGGCAGGCCGCCGTCGCGGTAAGTGAACTGGTCTCCGGCGGCCTCTCCGGTGGTCCGCGGCGTGATGACGAAGGGCGGGTTGGACACCACGACGTCGAACAGCTCTCCGGCCACCGGCTCCAGCAGCGACCCACGAAGCAGGCTTACCCGGTCCTCCGGCCGCGCCGGGTCCACGTGGAGGGCATCAGCGTTGAGCAGGATATTGAAGCGTGTGAAGGCCAGGGCGCGCTCCGAGATGTCGGTGGCGGTGACGTGCTCGCTGTGGTGCAGCAGGTGGAAGGTCTGGATGCCGCAGCCCGTTCCCAGGTCCAGGGCCTTGGCCGCGTGGCGCCGGATGGTGGTTTGCACCAGCGTGGTGGAGGCCTGCCCGATGCCCAGCACGTGGTCGTGCCGGAGCACGCCGGGGCGCTGGTGCGCGGCGAGGTCGCTGGCCACCCAGAGTTCGGCGCCGCCGCTGCCGTCCTCATTCGAGTCCCAGCCGTACGGCCGGAGATCCGCCGCAGCCGAAACCACGGCCGCCGCTGCCTCCACGGCCGCCGCAGCCTCCGCCAGCCCGAGCGCTACCAGACCCTCCGTCCGGGTCCGCGGGAGGGCGGCGTCGAGTACCTTAACGTCCTGCGGAACGGCCAGCAGCCAGAAACGCACGATGGCGGCGAGCGCCGCGGTGCGCGGCTCGCCCTGGGCAGCTGCTTCGGTGACGATCAGCGCGGGGATGAGCTGGTCCCGGTTCAGGGCCGTGTACGCGGACGGGCCCAGCAGTTCGGCCACGCCGTCCACGGTGTAATTTACCTCGCGCAGGTCCGCGGCGAGTGCGTTCAGGAGGTCGGGGCGGTCGCTGCGGGGAGCGTCGGGAGTGTTGCCGGCGGTGAAGGGCTTGGATTCGGTCACCGGGCCAGTCTATTTGTCGGAACGGAAGACTAGAGTGGGGCCATGTTCGGCACCCAGGCAACGGCGGCTGATCCAGGATGGCTTCAGTACGTGGCGGCGTTCACTCCGCTCAGCACGTTGGTGGCGGCTGCCGTCGCCGGCTGGATAGGCTGGCGGACGCTCGCCCAGCGGCGTGAAGCGGACCGCCGGGACCAGTGGTGGCAGCGCACCCAGTGGGCTATCGACCTAGCGATGGACCGCGATTTCAGCAGGGCCGTCGTAGGCCTCATTGCGCTCAAACACCTGGCCGGCAGCGATCTGTGCACCCCGGAGGACTACGAGATGCTGGACAAGATCGGCGGTGCCAAGATCGATGCGCTCACCCTGTCGGAAAAGGCCGCTGAGCGGGAGGAGCAGAATGCGCCAGCTGGCCACGGCCCCGCGACGCCGCCCTCGAGACCGGGCTCCTCGGAGCGAGCTCCGTCCGCACGGGCTGGACTGATCCCCGTCCGTCTTGAGTCCCGGGACGAGCAGGTCTTTGCCAGCTCGGCGGGCATGGCAGAGGCGCTGCGGGAGGCAGACAGACTTGTCTCTTTTGTGGCACCGCGGCACTCCGGCCACTGACGGGGACAGCCGGCCCGCGAACCCGGCGGCGGCCCGCGGGCGTACCATAGCCGTATGCAACTGCAGCAGCGATTTATCAGCCCTCGGCCGCTTTCCGGCCGCACGGGCTTCCTGTCGCGCGATTAACTGCAGCAGCCGGGGTCCGTCCGGTGCAGCGGCTGAGGGTGAATCCGCCCCCTCCCGCCCCAGATTTGAAGGACCCGTCATGAAAAAGTATCTCTCCCCCACCGAGCTCAACTCCGCCCTCGCCCTCCGCGATCTCTCCGACCCCGCGGCAGGTCCCCACGCTATGCAGTTGCTGCTCGACCGCATCACTACAGCCCTGGAGCGGCTGTGGAACATCGGTTCGGACATGCACCGTGCCAGCCCCCTGGTGGCCACCTCGGACAACTATGACCGGCTGGGGTATTCGGCCGGAGATGTCACCCGTGATTCGCGCTACTCCCGCCACGTCAGTCCCACCGTGATGCTGCGCAGCCACACATCGGCCGGAGTTCCGGCGCTCTTGGACTCGCTCCGCGGGGAACTGGGCCACTACGACCGGCTGCACATCCTGCCAGGGCTGGTGTACCGGCGCGACGCGGCAGACCGCACTCACGTCGGCGCCCCGCACCAGGTTGATTTGTGGCGGATCAAGTCCCGCGGACTCCTGGGTGCCGGTGACCTCCAGGCGATGATGGCCGCAGTGGTGGAGGCTGTGCTGCCGGCTGCGGAGAATCCGGATGTGCAATGGCGTGCGACGCCGTCAACCCACAGCTACACCGCGGCAGGCCGGCAGCTGGATGTGCTGGCCACCATGCCTGACGGCACCCGCGAATGGCTGGAGCTGGCGGAGTGCGGCCTGGTTGCGGCGCCGGTGCTCCGCGGTTCCGGCCTTGACCCGCGGCGCTGGGCCGGACTGGCTCTGGGGATGGGTCTCGACCGGGCGCTCATGCTGAACAAAGGCGTCGGTGACATCCGCCTCCTGCGGTCCGGCGTTCCCGCGGTCCGGTCACAGCTCCTGGACCTGCAGCCGTACCGGCCCGTTTCGGTGATGCCCGGCGTGAACCGGGACCTCTCCCTGGTCCTCACCGACCCGGCCGACGCCGACGCCGAACTCCTGGGTGACGCCGCCCGCGCTGCGCTCGGCAGGGATGCAGATGTCCTCGCGGCCTTGGAAGTCAGGGCGGTGACGCCGACGGCGGAGCTGCCGCCGGCCGCCGTCGACCGTCTCCACATCAGGCCCGGCCAGGTGAACGTGCTGCTGCGCCTCGTGCTGCAGCCTCTGGACCGGACGCTCACCGACAGGGAGGCTAACGGGCTCCGCGACCGCGTCTATATGGCGCTGCATCAGGGCCAAGTACTGGAACTGATCGCCGGATAACCTGCCGGAGGGGTGCCGCCAGGTGGGCTGACTCCGGAGGCGTCTGAAGGGGACGGAACCTTGGGCGTGCAGCAGGTAGGTTGGAGGCATGGCTGAACGTTTCTCTTCGATGCTCCGTGTCCTGTCAGGGACGGCTGCGGTTGCCTCCATCCTGCTGGCCGTGCCGGCCTGCTCACCCGTTGTGTCGATCGAAAACGCCGACGTTCCTGCATGGAAGGCCACCGCGCTGCCGTCTGTCGGCGGCACGGTCCTTGAAGATGCCGGCAAGATCCTCAACCGGGACCGGATCAACCAGGAGGCGGCCAGCGTTCCGGCCGGCCGCTACACGCTGACCGTGACCTGCGAAGGCGGAGGGAAGGCGTTCTTTGCCGTGTCGCTGGCGGGGAAGCCGCTGGTGGACGCCGGGGCTGCGTGCAACGGCAGCCGCGAGATAACAAAGGTCACGGTAGCCCAGGCGGGGCCGCTGGAGATCAGCGCGTCCAGCGTTGACGCCCCGCTGATTTACGCGTACCAGTTGGTGCCGGCGAAGTAGCCGGCGCGCTTTTTCGGGGAGCTGCTTCCGCCTATGGCCTCGTGCCACCGGCGGGCATAAAGTCGGTGTATGCCCTCTGTGCGGATGGTCTCCGTGCATCATCTCTTCAGGCGGGCACCGCGGGTGCCGCTGGCGCGGACCCCGGCAGCCGCCGTCGTGCTTTCCCTTGCGCTGGCTGCGGGTGCCTTTCTGAGCGGCTGCGAATACAGCTACGACGACGGCCGGGGCGAGCTGCCGGCCGGCACCTTTCCCGCCGTGACGGATCCGGCGCTGCCACGGGACCCGCTGGAGAACCTGCCCGTGGCCGGCGCCGAGCTCGATGCGTGGGCGAAGGAGGTACTGCCGGATGCAGAGGGGCAGGTTTTCCGCACCAGCTACGGGACTGTCGAGGGTGGGGAAGAGAAGACAGAGTCCACGGGACAACTGCCCAGCGGCACGTATTCCCTGACGCTCGCCTGCCGTAGCGAGCGGAGAGTCAGCTTCACGGTGCGCGACTCCGAGTTCGCCCTCGTGGACCTGAGCCTGCGCTGCGGGACGTCACGGGTCAATGTGGTGCACGTGTCGAAGGATTCAGTGCTGCACGTGACCGTGGAGGCGAGGGACGACGCCAACTTCGCCTTCCGCGTTAGCCGGATCTAACCGGGCTTGCCGCCGTCCGGCAGCGCAGCCGTCAGGCGCCCCGCAGCTGTCAGGCGGCGCAGCTGTCAGGCAGCGCAGCCGTCCGGGCAGCGCAGGGTCTCGGGGCTGGAGGCGCACTCCGCGCAGTACAGCGTGAGCGTGCGGCAGCTCAGGTTGGAACAGTTTTCGAACTTGCTGGTGGGCGCGGCGCAGCGGACACACTCGCCGATGGTCTTGGCATCCTCGCTGAATTCAAGATGCATCCGCTTGTCGAAGACGTAGAGCGAGCCCTCCCACAGGCCCTGGTCCTCGAACGTCTCGCCATACCGGACGATGCCGCCGTCGAGCTGGTACACCTCCTTGAATCCGCGGTTCACCATGAGGCTGGAGAGCACCTCGCAGCGGATTCCGCCGGTGCAGTAGGTGACTACCGGCTTGTCCTTGAGGGAGTCGTACTTGCCGGACTCCAGTTCCTTGATGAAATCGTGGGTGGTGGCGACGTCCGGGACAATCGCGTCCTTGAATTTTCCAATCTGCGCCTCGAACGCATTACGGCCGTCGAAGAAAACGACGTCCTCGCCGTTCTCCTTCTTCGCGTCCACCAGTTCGTGGAGTTCCTCCGGCTTGAGGTGCGTTCCGCCGCCCACGACACCGTTTTCGTCGACCCTCAGCTCGCCCGGGGCGCCGAAGGAGACGACCTCGTCGCGGACCTTGACGCTCAGCCGCGGAAAGTCATCGGCCCCGCCCTCCGACCATTTCACGTCGACGCCGTGAAACCCCTTGTATTCGCGGGTCGTCTTCACGTACTGCTTGACGGCGTTGAGCTCACCGCCCACGGTGGCGTTGATGCCGTCCTTGGAAATCAGGATGCGTCCGGTCAGCCCCAGCTTCTCGCAGAGGGCGCGCTGCCAGAGCCTGACGGCGTCGGGGTCAGCGATGGGGGTAAAGCCGTAAAAGAGCACGATTCGGTTCAAAGCCACGTATTTAAGGGTACTGGCTGCGGGGAAGGCAGCGGAATCGGAGGTGCAGGGCGGGGACGCCGTCGCGGTGCAGCCGGCTTCACCGATCACAATTGCATAAGCAAGTGTCAAAGCCCTGTTACTTGTGACAACGCTGGAATAGTCTCATCACATGACGCCAGAAGCCATGGTTGGAGACATCACTCATCTGCTGGAAGTCTGGGTAGCCGGCTGGGCTGGTTGCCGGGGCTATGAGACGCGCACTGAGGGGCGCTTTCCTGCCGCCCTGCGCGCAGACACTACCGGGGACTGGGAATATTTCGCTTCCGATCCCTCCGACACCGAGTTCGCCACGCTGGCAGCCACGACGGCCGAGGCGCCGGCACGGGTGCTTACCATCCTGACCAATGACGTTGGTCGCTACAAAGTCCTGGCACAGCAGCACGGGCTGAACGTGACATCAGCGTCCCAGAGCATGATGGTGGTGGACATGGAGACCCAGGACGCCGAGGATCCGTGGCTTTCCGACGACGAACTGAAACTGGAAACATCCGAGTCCAACGGCGTGCACCATGCTGTGGTGCGGGCAGGCGATGCCCTCGCAGCCAGCGGACAGGTGTGCGTCATCAACGGGACCGCAGTCTTCGACAAGATCGTGACAGAGCCTGACTTCCAGCGCCGTGGACTGGGCAGCTTCATCATGAAGGCCCTCGCTGCCCAAGCGTTTGCGCACGATGTGGAAGACGGCCTGCTGCTTGCCTCACTGGACGGGCAAAAGCTGTATTCACACCTAGGCTGGACCTCGGTGTGCCATGTCCTGTTGCTCTCCGCCTCCAACGAGGGCGCCGACCTCTCGGTGGCCTGACGGTTCTCTTGATCTGACGGCGGTGCCGCGCGCATTCGCGTGCTGATTTTTGCAATCCCGTGCTGATTTCTGCGCGGGTGAAAGAATATTGGGGTGAACCCCCATGACTCGCTGATTCCCCTGCTGGGCCGCGGCCCGGACCCGGAACAGCTGCGGCATGTGCGGACCATCCCGGCGCGCGCGGCTGTGCACGAGCCGTGGCCGGAGTGGGCCCATCCTGATGTCGTGGCTGCGTACGGCAAACTGGGCATCCACCAGCCGTACCGGCATCAGATCCAGGCGGCCAACATCGCGCACGCCGGCGAACATGTGGTGATAGCTACGGGCACGGCCTCCGGAAAGTCGCTCGCCTACCAGCTCCCGGCCCTGGATGCGATCCACCGCTCAGAACTGCGTGTCCTCTCCGAGCCTGGCAAGATCCATGACGATGGCGCCGTGACGCTGTATTTGTCCCCGACTAAGGCGCTGGCAGCGGACCAACTCGCAGCCATCCGCTCGCTGAAGCTGCCCACCGTCAGGGCAGAAACCTACGACGGCGACACGGACCCGGCCTCACGGCGCTGGATCAGGGACCACGCCAATTTCATCCTGGCCAACCCGGACATGTTGCACTTCGGGATCCTGCCCAACCATGCCTGGTGGGCTGGGTTCTTCCGGCGGCTGCGTTACGTAATCGTCGACGAGGCACACAGCTACCGCGGCGTTTTCGGTTCCCATGTGGCCAACCTGATGCGTCGCCTCCGGCGTATCTGCGCCTATTACGCCGGCGCTTCTTCCCCCGGCCCGGTCTTCATTGCGGCGTCTGCCACGGCTTCTGAACCGGAAACGTCCTTTGGCAGGCTCATCGGCGCCCCGGTCCGGGCTGTCTCAGAAGATTCCTCACCGCACGGTTCCACCACCGTGGCGTTCTGGGAACCGGCCCTGACTGAGGTGCGGGGCGAGAACGGTGCCAAGGAACGCCGGACGGCAGTGGCCGAGACCGCAGACCTGCTGGCGAACCTCGTCTCATCCCGGATCCGGACCATCGCCTTCATCAAGTCCAGGCGCGGCGCGGAAACCATTTCCTCCATCACCAAGCGGCTCCTCGATGAAGTCGATCCCAGCCTGCCCCAGAGGGTTGCCGCCTACCGTTCGGGCTACCTTCCGGAGGAGCGGCGTGCCTTGGAAAAGGCGTTGCGGTCCGGCCAACTGCTTGGCATCTCCAGCACGTCGGCCCTGGAGCTGGGCATCGACATTTCAGGGCTGGACGCGGTGCTCGTAGCCGGCTGGCCGGGAACCAGGGCATCCCTCTTCCAGCAGATCGGCAGGGCGGGGCGCGCCGGGCAGGATGCCATCGCCGCGTTTGTCGCCAGCGATGACCCGCTGGACACGTATTTGGTGAACCATCCTGAGGCGATCTTCGATGTGTCGGTTGAGGCCACGGTGTTTGATCCGTCGAATCCGTATGTGCTGGGCCCCCACCTGTGCGCAGCAGCAGCCGAACTACCGTTGGGGGTTGCGGAGCTGCCTCTGTTCGGCGGCACAGCAGAGAAACTGCTCGGTCAGCTAGTGGCGCAGGGTTATCTGCGGAGGCGCCCTGCCGGCTGGTTCTGGACGCATCCGCAGGGCGCGGCTGCCATGGTGAACCTGCGGGCCGACGGAGGCGGTCCGGTAAGCATCGTGGACGCCGATACCGGATCCCTGCTGGGGACCATGGATTCGCCGCAGACCCACTACCAGGCCCATACCGGAGCCATCTACGTTCATCAGGGCGACAGCTACGTCGTGGAGGACCTGAACGAGGACGATCACTGTGTTGTGGTGCGGCGCGCGAACCCGGACTACTACACCACGGCCCGGGACATAACGCAGATCGAGGTGCTTGAGACCGAGCGCACGGCCCAGTGGGGCGACGTCGCCGTGCATTTCGGCGATGTGAAGGTGACGACTCAAGTGGTCTCTTTTCAGCGCAAGGCCCTGATTTCGAATGAGGTCCTTGGCGAGGAACCCTTGGAACTCGGGGCACGGGACCTTTTTACCAAGGCGGTCTGGTTCGTCATGGACAACCGGTCCCTGACAGGTGCCGGCCTGATCGAGGCACAGTTCCCCGGCGCGCTCCATGCAGCAGAACATGCAGCCATCGGACTCCTGCCCCTCGTGGCGTCCAGCGACCGCTGGGACATCGGGGGCGTCTCCACAGCGATCCACGCCGACACGGGCGTGCCCACGATTTTTGTGTACGACGGGCATCCCGGCGGTGCAGGCTTTGCGGAACGGGGCTTCGAGAAGGCCAAGGTGTGGCTTGCCGCGACCAGGGACGCCATCAAGGCTTGCGAATGCGAGTCCGGCTGCCCGTCCTGCGTTCAGTCCCCCAAATGCGGCAACAAGAACAATCCACTGGACAAGGACGCAGCCGTCACATTGATTGACGTTCTGTTGAGGGATGCAAAGGAGTCCGGTGCCCCGCCCGAGGCGTATGCCGCGAGTGCTGTCGTGCCAACCGCGGGCTAAGGCGGCGGCCCCGCCCGGGCCCGCCCGGCTGCTGATCCGAGGATGGTGCCGGCCGTAAGTTGGGTGTGGACTTCGACGGATTGACCACCTTCCTCAGCGCAGCTGAGCAGCCTGGCCCCGTGCCGGCCTGCTACCTCTGCAGCAAGAATGCATGGTTCACCCGCCGTCACGCCGCGCAGTGCATCCGCTGCTGCCAGAGCCGCGAGGTCGGCCGCGGCTGCCGCTTTGGAGGCCATCACGGCCGACTGCGCCAGCAGGAGCAGCATGGACATGGCCAGGATGACCACCATGCCTAGACCCGCTGCGAGCACTGTGCCGGACCCCCGCTCGGAATCAGGCTCCTCCGCCTGCTGACGCCGCTTCACTCCGGTCTCCTTATAGTCGTTTGTTTCTCCGGGCCCCCTGGCTTGCCTTCGAGTCTCCCCGGTGTCCGGGTGGACTCCGCCGTTTCAGCACGGGCCTCGGCCTTCGCCGTCAGTGTCCAGGGCACTACGTTTCCCATAGGCCCTGCCATCCGTACCGACACGGTCACGCTCAGCCATTCGCCCCCGGTGTCCACAACGGAAGAGGCCGAGCCGCCGGCCAGCTTTCGGACAATTACATCGATGGCAGCAGGATCCTCTCCGCGGGCAAGTGCTCGGGCGCCGGCCCTGGCCGCCTCCTCCAGCCGGAGCTGCGTGACGCCCGCCGCAGACCCAGCCAGAAGCATGGTCAGCAGCATCATGACAGCAGGCAGTGCGACCGCGAATTCAGCCGTCACGGCCCCGCGGTTCTTCGTTTTGCGGCTGCCGTTTGTGCTGCTCTCCGTCGCAACAGGTGGCGGGGTCTGCGGCAGGAGGCTCACGGCAAGGCCAGCGCCGTGCGGATCAGGTTGAGCAGGAAACCGCGGACTTCGTCGCTGCGCAGGATGAACACCAGAAGCCCGGCGAATCCGACTGCGGCCAGCGTGGCTATGGCGTACTCCGCCGTCGCCATTCCGGCATCCGAGCCCATCAGGCGCCGCCGCGGGCGCATCTTCACCCGGGGCGCTGCGCTGGCTCCAGGGTAAATTTCCCGGACCCCGGCCTCGTTGCCTTCCTGACGTGCAGGCTGGGATCCGCCGAGATTGTTTTGATTCAGGGACATAAGTCTTCCTTTCTGCTTGGCCGGCGGTCTTGCCGGCTACTCCGACTGTTCCGGGTGGCGGGCCGGCCGGTAAGTGAGAAATTGGCCTAAGTGGAAAAGCGGTGGCCGGGCCACCTTGTGGAGGGAAAGTGTCCGGCGGAGGGAAAGTGTCCAGCGGAGGGAAAGTGTCCGGCGGGAAACGCAGGCGCGCAAGTTCCCGAGGGCACCAGCGCGAGCAGGCACTCACGTTCCCGAGGGCACCAGCGCGAGCAGGCACTCACGTTCCCGAGGGCACCAGCGCGAGCAACACCGGGACCACTCCCAGACAGATGAATGCCGGGAGGGAGCACAGACCAAGGGGGATCACGAGCTTGACGCTGAGGGACGCTGCGCGTTTTTCAGCGGACCGGAACCTCTCACGCCGCATCCTGGCAGCCTGGGCGTAAAGGATCGCGGAAGACGGCGCGCCGGTCAGCGCGGAAAACCCCAAGGCGTCGCGAAGTGCCAGTATCTCCGCTGAATGCCCCTCTGAGCTCCGCCACGACGTCTCCCAATCCGCCCCGATGGCCAAGGCTGCAACCACAGGCCTCAGGGACCTGCTGTACTCCGCGGAGGCAGCTGCCGCCACAAGCTCCAGGGACCGTCCGATTCCTGATCCCGCATCGAGCATGGCGGCGATCAGTTCAAGCATCATCGCCGTGTCACGCAGACCGGGCTCCGGCCCTGAAAAACTCGTCCTTCCCGAGCTCTCATGGGATCTCTCGCCGTCCAGCAACACCCCGACCTTGGAGAGCAGCCGTCTTCGCGCGCGTGAGTGGCCCGTTAAGGCGAGCGCAGCGGCGAAAGCCAGCAGCGCGGCCATCAGCACGGCGGAAAGCATCGGCCCCGTCATGTCCGTAGCCCCGTCACTCCAGCGGTCCTGTCACTGGGCCGGCATCGGCGTCCGTGCCAATTCCCCGACCAATCAACGCGACGGCGTCGTCAAGCCGCGGCGCCGTCATGACACTGCCGTTCCGGCCGCTGCCCGGACCAGCCTGGCAGACCAGATCCGGCCTGCAACGGTGAGTACGGTCCCCGCGACAAATGCGCTCACGCCAAGGGGTGTCCCCACCAGCATCGCCAAGGGATCGACGCCGAGGCAGATCCCCAGCCCGAGTCCGAGCAGGGGAAGCCAGGTCAACAAAGTGACTGTCGCTTTAGGACCTGCGAGGGCGGTCTGGCGGGCAGCCTCTGCGTCGTCTTCAACCTCGAGTTGTGCCGCGAAGCGGGTCAGGACGTCCGCCAATGGACAGCCACTGGCCTCGGCGATATCGAAGCAGGCCGCCAGCTCCGCCCAGATCCGCGGTTCGTGGCTGCCCGCTGCGTGGACAGACGACGGTACCGCGAGACGTATTGCTTCCGCGACCGGGGATCCCCGCATTGCTGCCCCGCGGGCCGCCGCGAGGACTCTCGCCGATCCGGGGCTCAGCCGTGGCCCGTCGGATTTCCTGTCCAACCCGTCAGGTTCTGCGTAAACCACCCACAACTCGTCCCAGAGGCGCGACGGTGTCCGCCCGCCTTTCAGCAGTGCCGCAAGCTGCTGGACCACCACAGTGAGCGACACGGCCGCGTCCGTCCGACCGCGGCCTGCGCTGCCTGCGCCGCCCAATAGCGAAGCACCACGGTGGTTCTGGCCTCCGCCGGCACCGCGCCATTTGCCCCTGCGCCGGTGCTTCTGGTCAAGGCCAGCACCGGCGCCGAGCAAAGGTCCCGCTGGCCTTCGGGAAGCTCCGGGGTCACGGCTCGAGGACGCGCCGCTGCCGCGGGTGACACCCCCAGCGAAGGCCCTCCGGACACGGCGACTCAGGCCGCGCGGGGGACGCAGGATCAACCACAGGGCAAGAGCCAGCACTCCAACGAGTACGGCAATCATGCCGCAGCACCGGCAGGTCCCCGGATCCACTCGCGTACCTGCTCGGTGTCCGTCGGCTGGGTGCCGTCTAAAGTGTGGGCGGTTGCCGGAGCAGAAGCCTGAGCAAGATCCAGGACCGTAGGCTGTGTCTGTCCAAGGGCCAGCTCCGGATCGATGCCGAGGCGGTGGGCCAGCATCGCCCACGCCGGTCCAACGACGAGCCGCCCGCCGGCATTCTCGATGGCTGCGGAAACGCCAAGACTGCCAGCTGTCTCCTGCAGCACCCCGATGCAGGCCACGTGACGCCCTTCCCGGGTTCTCGCGACGTGTACCACTACGTCCAGAGCGCTGGAGACCTGCAGCCGTACGGCGTCTTGCCCCAGCCCCGCCAAGGCTCCCAAAGCAGTGAGTCGGGCAGGCACAGCGCCGGCGGCATTGGCATGGATCGTCCCTCCGCCGCCGGTGTGGCCGGTGTTCATGGCTGTCAGAAGCTCCCGCACTTCTGCGCCACGGCATTCCCCCACCACCAGCCGGTCGGGCCGCATTCTCAGCGCCTGGCGCACGAGTTCGCCCAGGTCCACTTCGCCGCCGCCCTCGAGGTTGCCGTGCCGCGACTCAAGCGACACAACGTGCGGGTGAACCGGGTTCAGCTCCGAGGCATCCTCGATCAGAACCAGCCGCTCACCTGGATCGCAAAGTCCCAGCAGGGTGGACAGCAGAGTGGTCTTTCCCGAACCCGTCGCCCCGCTGATCAGGAAGCTCAGCCGTCGCTCCACCATCTGTTCCAAAACAGACTGGATCAGCGGCCCGAACATCCCCCCGCGCCTGAGTTCGTCCAGGGAAAAGACGCGTTCGCGACGGATCCGCACGCTCAGGAGTGTTCCGGCGGTGGAGATCGGCGGCAGGACAGCGTGGATGCGGTAGCCGCCGTCGAGCCGTACATCCACGCACGGTGAGCCATCATCCAGGCGCCGGCCGCCAGCCGCAACCAGCCGGGACGCCAGGGCCCGGAGCTGGGGTTCGCCGGCGAAGGCTACCGGCGCCCGTTCAATGCCCCTGCCGCGGTCGAGCCATACGGAATCCGGCGCGTTGACGAAGATGTCGGTGACGGAAGGATCCCTGACCAGCTGCTGAAGCGGACCGAGACCGTTCAGCTCGGCGCTGATCCGTTCAACTGCCGCCAGGGATCCAGCCGTGCCAAGCAGTTTTCCGGTCGCCTGCACCGCGGCGGCAACGCGAGACGGCGTCACCGGCCCAGCGTCGGCCATGACGGACTCGCGCACAGTCTCGAGCAGTCCCGAATCAAATTCCCTGGCCGCTCGCCGTCGGCCTCCGGCTTCCGGGTGCCCGGGCATCGCCCCTCCACTCCCGGGACCGAAATGGGCACCAGCCCCAGGGGCACTTGAATGCGCGCTCACTGGGCGTCCCCGGCCATCAGTTCACCATCAAGTAGGTCCAAGACTGAGGCGGCGAATCGCCGGACGCTCCTCCGCTTGCCCTGTTCCAGCAGGCGGCCAAGCTCGGCGGCGCCGGCGGTGCCGCGCACTTCCGGCATGACACCATGCAGCGGGAGCCCCACAGACTCAGCGATCAGGGTTCCGTCCAGGGCAGCCCCGGCTTTGCCCCGGATCACGAGCGCTGAATCCACCGGCGGAAGCTCCTGAAGGAGCCGGGCACAGGCGACAGCGGCCTTCAGCTGGGCCGGAACCACCACGAGCAGTCGGTCGCAGTCCCAGGCAAACGTCCGCAGGGGTTCGACATTTCTGCCGATGTCCACGATGACGAGCTCGTAGCCCCGCCTCGCGGCGTCCAGCACTCCGCCCACAGTGGCCGAATCCACGACAGGCGGCCTTTCCCTGCTTCCCGGCCAGGACAGGAAGGAGAAACCTCCAGCCATAGGCAACGCATCCGCAAGCTGGCCAGGGTCGATGCTGCCGCTGGCATCCGCCAGGTCCGGCCAGCGGAGCCCCGGCGATTCCTCCGCTGCCAGGGCAAGCTCGAGTCCCCCGCCCCAGGGGTCTGCATCCACGAGCAAGACCCGTGCGCCAATTCCGGCGGCGGCCTGCGCGATCCAGATGCCGGCGGTGGTGGCGCCCGCGCCCCCGCACCCGCCGGTGACGCCCAGAACCAGCCCTCCTGCCTCCGGTGAGCGTGAACGACTGAGGTACTCTGCGAGCCAGGCCGCCGCGTCGGGAAGAACCGCCACGCGCTGTGCGCCCAAAACCGCACCAAGGTGCCACAGGCTGTCCCCCTCTCCGCTCAGGCCCACCAGCACGGCGGGCGCCCGGCGCCGCGGGGGCAGCTCACGGATGTCGCTTCCTACCAAGACGGCTGCCGCTGAATCCCAGTACGGTGCAGCCTCCGAGACGCCGGCGACGACGCGCAGCCGTCCCCCTGCCGCCGCCACGATCCGCTCCACCTCCCCCTGGAGAAATTCAAAGGCGGTTACCAGCAGCACCTCCTCAGCTTCGACGGGGAGCCATGCGCCCGGCGTGTCGCCCGGGTAACGCAGTCGCGCGGCACGTCCGGGGGGCTGCGCCGAAGCCCGCCCAGGTCTTGAAAACCGGGGCGCAGAGGGAACCGGCGTCATACTGGCCGGGCGCTCCGGAGCGAAAGTTGGCCGCCGCTCCGCCGAATCGGCCGTGTCGTCGAGGGGCAGTCCTGGCGGGCCGTCCTCCCAGCCAACGTCCGCCTGCGCGGCCGGCAGTGCGGTGTCCGGTTCAGATGGAGCTCCCTGGTTCCGTGCGTGATGCCTGCTCATGGAGCAACTCTGGCTGGGAGCAGTGCCGCAGGGCAGTCGTGGATGGCCGTATGTGGACAACTCCGCGGCGCGAGCCCTGTGGAGGAAAAGTCGCAGTACGGGGAGTGATGCCGCACCAACGACCGGTCCAGCCA
Source organism: Arthrobacter sp. 10L430 (assembly GCF_056395245.1). Lineage (NCBI taxonomy): Bacteria > Bacillati > Actinomycetota > Actinomycetes > Micrococcales > Micrococcaceae > Arthrobacter > Arthrobacter sp. 10L430. Next base: position 41,919 of record NZ_JBFTJD010000022.1, read on the forward strand.
AGGACCCACCAAGGGCATCCCAAAGCAGCCACGAAGCAGCCCCCCAAAGCAGCCACGAAGCAGCCACGAATCAGCCCAGGGAACGCGAATACGCACCGCAGCACGGAAGAGGGTCAAACTCAGGGCAGAATTGATCCATGTATCTGTTGCTGGCCGCCCACCCCGACGGCGCGGTGATACAGGAACTCACCGCCGGCGGGCTGCCGAATCCGCGCAACCCGGAACCACGAATCGTCAGCCGCACCGCGGACCGCGACAACATGACCCACCACGTCGGCCCACGGCCCGACGGTATGCCCGCCCGGCCGGACACAGCCGGGAGCCCCGCCGGGGCCAACAGCGCAACCGGGCTCGCCGCCGTCGTACGTGAACTCGAAAAGCGGCGCCCACGATGGATCTGGCACCGCACGCAGGACTGGTATCCGGCGCTGCTGGGTGCCGGCGTTGAGCTGGAACGGTGCTACGACCTCGCGCTGTGCGGCGCCATCCTGGCGCATTCGGAGTTCACCGCCCACACGTCGTATGCACAGAACGCGGAGAAGCTGACGCAGGACGACGACCTCCAGCAACCCCCGCGGGCGCTTCAGCCGCCGCCTCCTCCGTCAGACCAGGGGGCGCTCTTCGACGATCCCGGCATGAGCGCTGAACCGCGGCACACCGCCGAAGAATTGCGTGCCGAGTACGCGGCCCAGCAGGAAGCCGTGGCTGCCGCCAGCGAGGACGGAAACCGAAGGCAGCGGCTACAGCTCCTGCTCGCAGCGGAATCGGCGGGTGCCATGATCGCGGCCGAGATGCAGCACGCGGGCGTGCCGTGGAGGGAAGAGCTGCACGAACGGATCCTCGCCGACTACCTCGGTCCGCGGCCGCCGGCCGGCCAACGCCCCGCCAAGCTGGAGGCGCTCAACACCGAGCTCCGCCGGCTGCTGAACTCCCCCGGCCTGAACCCGGATTCGCCCCAGGAGCTCATGCGTGCCCTGCACCGGAACGGCATCGAGGTGAAATCGACCAGGCAGTGGGAGCTGAAGGAGTCGAACCATCCCGCCATCGAGCCCCTGCTGGCCTACAAGAAACTCTCGCGGCTGCACACAGCCAACGGCTGGACGTGGCTGGACGCCTGGGTCAGGAACGGGCGCTTCCAGCCCGAGTACGTGGTGGGCGGTGTGGTGTCCGGCAGGTGGGCGTCGCGCGGCGGCGGTGCCCTGCAGATCCCGCGGCAAATCCGCGGCGCGGTACACGCCGACCCGGGCCACAAGCTGATCGTCGCGGACGCCTCGCAGCTGGAGCCGCGCGTTCTCGTGGCTCTTTCACAGGATTCCACGATGGCTGAAGCGGCCCGCGACCAGGACCTCTACGCGGGCATCGCGGCAAAGGGATTCGGCGGCGACCGCGCAAAGGCCAAGATGGCCCTGCTCGGAGCCATGTACGGCGCCACCTCTGGCGAGGCCGGCAGGCTCATGCCGCAGCTGGCGCGCACCTATCCGCGTGCCGTCGGCTTCGTGGAACAGGCCGCCCGCGCCGGGGAGGCAGGGAAGACTGTCACATCGCGTTTGGGCCGCAGCAGCCCGCCGCCGTCAGAGGGGTGGTTCCGGAGCCAGCAGTCGACCACCGCTGAGGAGCAGCGCCGGGCGGACTCGATTGCCCGCTCACGCGGCCGGTTCACCCGCAACTTCGTGGTGCAGGGCTCCGCGGCCGACTGGGCAGCCTGCTGGCTTGCGGAATTACGACGCCGGTTGCGCGCCATGCGTGCCGACGGCTCCGCTTCCGCTGAGCTCGTCTTCTTCCTCCACGACGAAGTCATGGTCCATGCCCCGGACGCCGCTGTGGACAGCTGCATCCGTGCCGTAGAGGACGCCGCCAACGCCGCGAAGGAGCTTCTCTTCGGCCGGATTCCGGTGGAGTTCCCGGTGAGTGTGGCGGTGGTGGACTCGTACGACAACGCGAAATAAGGCGGGTGCCGGCGGCCACCGGCGGTGTGGAGATCTTGTCGCCGGGCCTCAACGGCGGACATTAGCCTGTCTGCGGTGGGAACCAAAGTCACACGGTGACTGCACCGGAACGGATCGTTTCAGTGAGTAACGTACCCGCGGGTAGTTCGCGTCCGTGTGGCGCGTCACACTACCCTGAAGTGACCGGGCAGTGGCAGTTAGTTGGCCCGGCAAGTGCAACGAAGCATCATCAGGGGGTCCAGCCAGTGGCGGGCAGATTTGAAGTACATCAGGACGACGAGAAGTTCTACAAGTTCCGGCTCAAAGACGGAGACGGCAACATCGTGGCGGTGTCACCGCGGTTCAGGAGCCTTTCAGGCGTCGTGGCAGGCATCGACGCGATGCGGGAGAACGCCGCAACGGGGCTCGTGGTGGACCTGCGGAAGCCGCACCGCCAGAGCTAGCAGAACCCGGACAGGGCCGGCTGCACCGGCATCCCAGCGTACGCCCAGGCTCGGTTTCAGTCATCGAACGAGCTACAGCATCAGCGGGTGCAGCCGCGTCCGGTCCCAGGGAACCGACCAGCCCAGCTGGTCAAAGAGCTCATTCAGGATCATGCCGGTGAACCCCCAGACCACAACGTCCTTAACGGTGAACGCCGGGCTCTGGAACGTCTGGCTCATCCGCGTGACGGTGGCCATGGCACGGTTTTCCGGATCAAGAAGGTCCCGCACCGGAACGCGGAAAACCTGGGCAGACTCTCCGTAGTCCACCACCCGGACCGGAGACGGTGAGGCCCACCAGCCAAGGACGGGCGTCACGAGGTAGTTGCCCCGGGGCAGCGCCAACTCCGGCAGCGCGCCCAGCACCTCAACTCCGCCAGGGTCCACACCGGTCTCCTCCTCAGCCTCACGGAGAGCCGCAGCAATCGGCGACTCGTCCGGGTCGATGCCGCCTCCCGGAAACGCGACCTGCCCGGGATGGTCATCCAGGGTGTGCGCCCGTTCAAGGAGCAGGACATCCAAATCTGCGGGGGCCAGCGGTTTTCCTGACTCCGCCGGAACGTCATCCAGTGCACCGAACAGGATCAGCACCGCGGCTTTGCGCGCCACCGAGGGGTCGACTGTCAGTGTCCGCCAGTAGGGATTGCGGGCCGGTCCGGTCCCGGCGCTGATCGAATCAACCAGGTCCACCAAGTCCTGGCGTGCGGTCACGGGGCCCTCCGCTGCGATTCCATCCGGATTTCGGCTGCACGGTGCGTCTCAGCCAGTAGCTTCCCCAAGAGCTCTTCGTTGCCGGGGGCAAGCTCGTACTTGAGCAGCTTCGCCGCCTTCACCGGATCCGTCTCGCCCATGCCGAAGCTCGGACACCAGTTCGCCACCGCGCAGGCACCGCAGGCCGGCTTCCGCGAATGGCAGACCCGCCGGCCGTGGAACACCACCCGGTGCGACAGCATGGTCCAGTCCTTGGGCTCGAAGAGTTCGGCAACATCCGATTCGATGCGCACGGGATCGTCGGAGTCAGTCCAGCCGAAGCGCCGCGCGAGGCGGCCGAAGTGCGTGTCCACCGTAATGCCCGGGATGCCGAAGGCGTTCCCCAGCACCACGTTGGCGGTCTTGCGACCGACGCCGGGAAGCGTCACCAGATCCTCGATCCTGCCCGGCACCACGCCGTCGAATTCATCCACCAGTCGCGTCCCCAGTGCCATGAGGTTCCTCGACTTGGCCCGGAAGAAGCCTGTCGGCTTGATGATGGCCTCAAGCTCCTCGGGATCGGCCTCGGCCATGCTGCGTGCGTCCGGATAACGGGCAAAGAGCAGCGGTGTGATGAGGTTGACCGTCACATCGGTGGTCTGGGCAGAGAGTACCGTGGCCACGAGCAGCTCAAACGGACTCCGGAAATCAAGCTCCGCATGGGCGTAGGGATACTGCTCCGCGAGCGCCCGGTTGATCCGCCGTGCCCGCCGCTTCAGCGCCAGCGCAGACCCGCCGGAGGGCTGACCGGCGCCAGCCGCCGGGGCGCCGCCCAGCGGGGACCCGGGCTGCACACTTCCCACAGCGGGGTCCCCGACCAGCGACGGCCCGCCCGTATATGCCTCGGCAGGAATATTTGCCGGGGCAGGAACGCCGCTCCTATGGGCGTCGCCCCGGGGCGACTTGGCGGTGGCCACGGGCGGCCGGCTAGCCGCGCTCGATGTTGCTGAGGTCACGCAAGACTCCCACGCGCCCGTCCGTGTGCTGGACCAGGAATTCGTCTCCCCTGTCCTCAAGCGCCAGAACCCAGCCGCCGGGTTCGATCCCGAACAGCGGTGCACCGGTGCGCTCATCCACGGCCGTGCGGTGCTGCGCTACTGCGAACCAGAAAGCCTCGTGGGCAGGCGGCTGCTCCGTTTCCTCGGGACGGCTGGCCGGATCCACGGTGGCGCCGATCGGCTCCTGTGATTTCACCGGTTCCTGAGCCTTCACCTGCGGATGCACAGCGGTGGCCGGAGTGGCAGAGGCCGCCGGCGCCGCGCTCGCGGCGGCCGCCGCACCGGCTGCTGGAGCCGAGCCGGTGGCCAGAGCTCCATTGACCGGAGTTCCGTCCAGCTGGGTCTCTTCGGCAGCCGGCGATGCCGCTTCCGTGGCTGCGGGACGCTCGGCGGCGGACGGCACGACGGCGGCGGCTTGCGTTTCGGCGGACCCTGCGGCGGAAGGCACGACGGCGGCGGCTTGCGTTTCCGGGGACTCTGCGGCGGCGTTGGTGGCAGACCATGCGCCCGGCGACGGGGCTGCCGACACTCCGGCGGCTGTTCCCGTGTCCTGCGACCCTGTCACATGCGATCCCGACACAGGAGGCGCACCGAAAGTCTGGCCAGCCGCGTACTGGCTGCCCGCCGTCGGGCCCTGTGCTGAAGGGCCCTGTACTGAAGAGCCCTGCGCGGACGAGCCCTGTACCGAAGAACCCTGCACAGACGGCTTAGCATCAAAAGGCTTTGCGTCAGACGGCTTGACATGAGACGGCTTGGCCGGCTTCGGGGCCTTGGGTGCCCTGGGTTTCTGCACCGGAACGGCGGATTCCCGGGCCATGACATGGGCGGGAACTTCGGCGCGGTCCAGGAAGTCGCCGGCGAAGAAGGGGATGAAGCGGGCCAACACCGTGGCGGCGAGCAGCACGAGGGAACCGATCAGGGCAACGAGCAGGCTGGGTGTGAAAGCGCCGGCAATTGAAAGGAAGAAGAAGGCAACGGCAAACGAAGCCACCACGGAGCCGAACTGGTCGATAGACAGCGAGCCGATCCGCACCTTGGTCTCAGGGGCCAGGCGGCGGGCGACGAACAGCGCCGCCACGATGAGCGGCAGGACGATCCCGAGGCCGAGGAAAAACAGGCTGCCGAGGTTCCACAGGTTGTACCTCAAGGCGAACATCGGAATCAGCGATGCGACAAAGAGAACCAATGTGGCCGCGAAAACGGTCAGGTCGCGGACAGTGAAGGGACCTGCGACTGCCTCGTTCTTGGCTCCGGTCCGCTTGCCACCGGCGCCGGCGTTCGACTGGAATGATGCGTTTCCGGCCGGCTGCCCGCCCTGTGGCTTCACCGAGTGGGAGCCGTGGCCCGCATCCAGCGCCCCGCCCCGCTGGGAATCCCTCTGTTGTGAATCTCTCTGGTCCACTCCACCATTTTGGGCGGGAGCCTGTTGGGCAGAGCCCTGATGACCCGGGTCGCGCTGGGCTGGACCCGGCTGGGCCAGACCCGGCTGGTCGTGGCTTTGCTGATTCATACTGTTCTCCTTAGCGTGGCGGCACCCGAGCGGCTGTCAATGCAGGGCGACACCTAACGGCCGGCGGGCCGGACCTTAAGCGGCCAGGCTGCCTCCGACCTTTGTCACGAGTCCTTCTCAGCCTAGCCAAGTGCATGGATGATCACTAGCTGACGGGCCGCGGCGGGGTGCCTGCGGAATGACCGCGAGGGGACCACTCGTCGCTAAATCTGCACCGCTCACTGTTCACTTTGTGACGCGGCACACGTTGGCACAGCAGGAAGCGCTAGGCTGATTTCGGAACAGCTCTTTGCGGTACGTCCGTGATCGGCCGCCGCCCGTTGCCGCGCTCCGCGGCTGGGTGCGGCGATGACGGCGCAGCCGCGCGGCAAAGATCTACGAATGATGAGGTTCACCATGTCCCAGGACACTCCCGGCTCGACGGCTACGGCTTCCACCGCCAGCCAGCAGGGCGACGCTCTCGAAAACCTGCTGCATGAGAACCGTAAGTTTGCCCCCTCCGAGGACTTCGTCGCGAACGCCGTTGTTGGCGCGGAAGTCTATGCGGAGGCGAATGCCGACCGCCCCGCTTTTTGGGCGAAGCAGGCACGTGAGTTGCTGACGTGGAGCAAAGACTTCACCGAAACGCTTGACTGGTCCAATCCGCCGTTCGCCAAGTGGTTCGTCGGCGGTGAGGTCAACGCCGCGTACAACGCCCTGGACCGGCACGTCGAGAACGGCCTGGGCGACCGGGTCGCGATCTACTTCGAGGGCGAGCCCGGCGACACCCGCACCTACACCTATGCCGAACTGACCGAGGAGGTCAAGAAGGCCGCGAACGCCTTCGAGTCCCTCGGGGTGGCCAAGGGTGACCGTGTGGCCGTGTACCTGCCGATGATCCCCGAGGCTGTGATCACGCTGCTGGCCTGCGCCCGGATCGGTGCTGTTCACTCGGTGGTGTTCGGCGGCTTCTCCGCCGACGCGCTGCGGTCCCGCATCGAGGATGCCGAGGCCAAGCTCGTGGTGACCGCGGACGGCACGTACCGGCGCGGAAAGCCCAGCGCCCTGAAGTCCGCCGTGGATGAGGCGTTGTCCGCAGACGGGCACAGCGTGCAGAACGTAGTGGTGGTCAAGCGCAACGGCCAGGATGTGGACTGGCACGAAGGCCGGGACCACTGGTGGGCCGACACCGTCGGGGCCGCCTCCGCCGAGCACACCGCCGTCGGGCATGACTCCGAGCACCCTTTGTTCATCCTGTACACCTCCGGCACCACCGGCAAGCCCAAGGGCATCCTGCACACCACCGGCGGCTTCCTCACCCAGACCGCGTACACGCACAGGGCGGTCTTCGACCTGCACCCGGCAACGGACGTGTACTGGTGCACGGCCGACGTCGGATGGGTCACCGGCCACTCCTACGTCGCCTACGCCCCGCTCATCAACGGCGCCACCCAGGTCATGTACGAGGGCACCCCGGACTCCCCGCACCAGGGCCGCTGGTGGGAGATCATCGAGAAGTACAAGGTCTCCATCCTCTACACCGCTCCCACCGCGATCCGGACCTTCATGAAGTGGGGCCGGGACATCCCGGACAAGTACGACCTCTCCTCCATCCGGGTCCTGGGCTCCGTGGGTGAACCCATCAACCCCGAAGCGTGGATGTGGTACCGCGACGTCATCGGCGGAAACGGCGGCAAGCAAAACCCCGCACCCATTGTGGACACCTGGTGGCAGACCGAAACCGGCGCCCAGATGATCGCCCCGCTCCCGGGAGTCACGGCCACCAAACCGGGCTCCGCCCAGGTGCCGTTGCCCGGCATCGCAGTGGACGTTGTGGACGAAAACGGCGTCTCGGTGCCCGACGGCCACGGCGGCTTCCTGGTGATCCGCGAACCCTGGCCGGCCATGCTCCGCGGCATCTGGGGAGACCCCGAGCGGTTCAAGGAAACCTACTGGTCCCGCTTCGAGACCATGTACTTCGCCGGCGACGGCGCCAAGAAGGACGAGGACGGCGACATCTGGCTCCTGGGCCGGGTGGACGACGTCATGAACATCTCCGGGCACCGGCTCTCCACCACTGAAATCGAATCCGCCCTGGTGAGCCACGCCGCGGTGGCGGAGGCCGCCGTCGTTGGAGCCGCCGACGAAACAACCGGCCAGGCGGTCGTCGCGTTCGTGATCCTCCGCGGCGACGCCGTGGACACAGGTGAGGAAATCATCCAGGATCTCCGCAATCATGTCGGCAAGGAGATCGGCCCGATCGCCAAACCCAAAACCATTCTCGTGGTCCCCGAACTGCCCAAGACCCGGTCCGGCAAGATCATGCGCCGCCTCCTCAAGGACGTCGCCGAAGGCCGCGACGCCGGCGACGCCACCACCCTGGCCGACAACACCGTCATGGCCCAGATCGCGGCTTCGCTGAAGAAATAGTCACAAATCCGCACTTGCAGGGCCTGTCCGCACCGGCGGACAGGCCCTGCTGGTTTTGCGAGAACACGAATGTTGTTTTCCGATCTTTCCTGTTCCCTTTTGAGAGGTTATAGTCGGTCGTATGTGAGGTGTCTCACACGCAGCTGAATTTCAAAGGAGAGATCATGGCAGCACATCCGGAGCAGTCCGCAGCCGCCGGCCCGGGCCGGCGCACAATCCTCAAAACCATGGGAGTCGGAGCTGCCGGAGTGGCGGGCATTCCGTTCCTGGCCGCCTGCACCGGGGGCAGCGGCCCCTCCAGCGGAGGCACGGAATCGTCAGGGCTCACCTTCGGATCAGGTTCCTCGGATGAGGTGCCCAAGAAGGCTTACGAAGCGGTCGCGGAGGCCTTTACTAAGAAGACCGGCAAGAAAGTCTCCACGAACGTGGTGCCGCACAACGATTTCCAGAACAAGATCAATTCCTACCTCCAGGGCTCACCGGACGATACCTTCACGTGGTTCGCCGGCTACCGGATGCAGTTCTACGCAAGCAAGGGCCTCCTCGCTCCCGTGGACGACGTGTGGGAAAAGATCGGCGCCAACTTCTCGGATGCCCTGAAGAAAGCCTCCACCGGCCCGGACGGCAAGATGTACTTCGTTCCCAACTACAACTACCCGTGGGGTTTCTTCTACCGGAAGAGCCTTTGGGCGGAGAAGGGCTACGAGGTGCCGGCGACTTTTGATGCCCTGAAGGCCCTCGCCACCAAGATGAAGGCGGACGGCATCATCCCCATCGGCTTCGCTGACAAGGACGGCTGGCCGGCCATGGGCACGTTCGACTACATCAACATGCGCCTCAACGGCTACCAATTCCATGTGGACCTCTGCTCGCACAAGGAATCCTGGGATCAGAAGAAGGTGATCGATGTCTTCGACACCTGGTCCGCGCTCCTGCCGTTCCAGGATCCGGCCGCACTGGGCCAGACCTGGCAGGACGCCGCCAAGGCCCTGGCAGCCAAGAAGACCGGCATGTACCTGCTCGGGTCCTTCGTCACCCAGCAGTTCACGGATCCCGCCGTGCTGAAGGATATCGATTTCTTCCCGTTCCCTGAGATCGCCGCCGAGGGCCGGGACGCCGTCGAGGCCCCCATCGATGGTTTACTGCTGTCCAAGAAGGGCGGCGAGAACTCTGCGGCGCGCCAGTTCATGGAGTTCATGGGCACGGCCGAGGCCCAGGACGCCTATGCCGCGGTGGATTCATCCAACATCGCCACGGCGAAGGGCACCGACGCTTCCAACTTCACCGACCTTAACAAGAAATGTGCCGAGACCATCGCCAACGCGAAGTCCATCAGCCAGTTCTTCGACCGCGACGCCCTTCCCGCCATGGCCAACAACGTGATGATCCCCGCCCTGCAGACCTTCATTAAGGACGGCAAGATGGACGTCAAAAACCTTGAGGCCCAGGCCAAGACGCTGTACGCAGCCCAATAGCAGGTCGGGGACTCCCATGAGCACTACAGCAAGAGACCTGGTTCCATCGGAATCCAGGGCACCGTCCGGGGCGCCGGCCAAACGGGTCAGGAGCGGCAAGGTCCGCAGGCTATCCCGGCGCGACAAAATCGTCCTGACCCTCATGGTCGGCATTCCCACACTCATCCAGCTGGTGTTCATCTGGCTGCCCACCCTGTTGTCGATCGGTCTCAGCTTCACCCGCTGGAACGGCCTGGCACTGACGGACATCCGGCCGGCCGGCGCCGCGAACTACCAGTACATCTCCCAGGACTACCCGCCGTTCTGGCCCGCCATGCAGCACAACGTGCTCTGGCTGGGTTTCCTGGCGCTGGTGGCCACACCGCTGGGACTGTTGCTGGCAGTTCTGCTTGATCAGAAGATCCGCGGAAGCAAGATCTACCAGAGCATTTTCTTCGCTCCGGTGATGCTCTCCCTTGCACTGATCGGCATCATCTGGCAGCTCTTCTACCAGCGGGACAACGGCCTGCTGAACTTCGTGCTGGGCACGTCGGGCACTCCGCAAGCAGTTGACTGGTTCGGTGATTCCTCCGTGAACATCTGGGCGGCCCTGATCGCGGCCACATGGCGGCATGCCGGCTACGTCATGCTGCTCTACCTGGCTGGCCTCAAAGGTGTCGACCCCACCCTCAAGGAGGCAGCAGCCATCGACGGGGCCAATGCGGGCCAGACGTTCTTCCGCGTCGTCTTCCCTGCCATGCGGCCCATCAACATCGTGATCGTCGTGATCACCATTATTGAATCGCTGCGGGCCTTCGATGTTGTCTACGTCATCAACCGCGGCACCAACGGCCTCGAGCTCATCAGTGCCCTGGTGATCCAGAACCTCGTGGGCGAGGGGCAGGTGATCGGCGTCGGATCGGCCCTCGCCGTCGTTCTGCTGGTCATTTCCCTCGTCCCGATCGTCTTCTACCTCAGCCGCACCTTCGGCAAGGAGAACAAAGCATGAGCACCACAGCCACCCGCGCAGGCCTTCCAGCTGCGGAGGCGCACCGTTCCGGCAGCAAGCCGAAACGCCATTACGGCACGCACATCTTCCTCTCGGCCATGGCCGTTATGTGGCTCGTCCCGCTGGGATGGGCGCTCTTCACGGCCCTGCGGCCCATCGCCTCGACCAATGAACACGGCTACTTCAGCTTTGCCGGGGACTTCAACTTCGACAACTTCGTCCAGGCCTGGACGCAGGGCGGCTTTGCCAAGTACTTCTGGAACTCGGTGATCATCTCCGTTCCGGCCGTGCTGCTGGTCCTGTTCCTGGCGTCCATGATGGCTTTCGCCGTGAGCCGGGTGAGCTGGAAGTTCAACGTCACGCTCCTCATCATGTTCACCGCCGGCAACCTGCTGCCGCCCCAGGTGCTGGCGGCACCGCTGTTCGAGATGGCCAAGCATTTCGAGGTGCCGTATGCCTTCAGCGACTCCGGCAACATGCTCAACACCTACATCGTGGTCATTGCTGTGAACACTGCGTTCCAGATGGGCTTCTGCACGTTTGTGTTGTCGAATTACATGAAAGCCTTGTCCGCTGACCTGACCGAGGCTGCGCTCGTGGACGGGGCAGGAATCTGGCGGCAGTACCGGGAGATCATCATGCCGCTGTGCCGCCCGGCCTTCGCTGCCCTCGGCACGCTGGAAGTCATCTTCATCTACAACGACTACTTCTGGCCGCTCATTTTCATCCAGAGCGGGGACCGGCTTCCCGTCACCACGGCCATCAACAACCTCCAGGGCGAGTTCCTGAACAACTACAACCTCCTGGCGGCCGGAGCCGTGATCACTGTGATACCGACGCTGATCGTCTACCTGCTCCTGCAGCGGCAGTTTGTTGCGGGCCTGACTCTTGGTTCCAGCAAGGGGTAGGCGAAGATGGGCACTAGCAGTCGCGCTTGCCGCTTTCCCCGATTGAGAGGTTCCTGATGCTTCCCGCCGCCCGTCACCAGTCCATAGTGGACGCAGTCCAGCGAGAGCGGGTGGTCCGGGTTTCAGATCTGGCCCAGCAGCTGGGCGTGTCCCTCATGACTGTGCGGCGGGACATCGAAATGCTCGAGGAAAGCGGGCAGGTGGAGCGCATTCACGGCGGCGCCAAGCTGCCCGGCGACGCCAGCACGCACGAGCCCGGCTTCGAACTGAAGTCCACGCAGCTGACTGCCCAGAAACGGGCCATTGCCGTGGAGGCCGCAACACTGGTGCAGGAGGGCATGGCCGTGGCCCTCAGCGCCGGCACCACAACGTGGGCCCTGGCCAAGGAACTCGTGAACGGGCCGCGCATAACGGTGGTGACCAACTCCATCCGGATCGCCGACCTCTTTCATCATGGACCCGTGTCCGGTGCCGCACGCTACAGCTCCACCGTGATCCTGGTCGGAGGCGAACGCACGCCGTCGGACGCCCTGGTGGGGCCCATCGCCACGGCAGCGCTCAGGCAGCTGCACCTGGACCTGTTGTTCCTCGGCGTGCACGGCATGGACGCCGAGGCCGGCTTCACCACCCCCAACCTGCTCGAGGCCGAAACCGACCGGGCCTTTGTGGCCGCATCACGAAAGGTGGTGGTCCTCGCGGACCACACGAAGTGGGGCACCCAGGGCATCAGTACCATCGCCGAACTCGAGGAAACAGACGAGGTGATCAGCGATTCGGGCCTTTCCGGCGAGGCCCAGCGGATTCTCCGGGACCGGGTGAGCAGGTTGCGGCTCGTTTAGGTTGCCATCCCGGCTGCGGCCTGCGGCTGAGGGAACTCCGCCTGAACTTCCCTCAGCCGCAGCCGCAGGATTGCCTGACCAGCAGTCGCGTCGGGAAGATGCGGTGCTGCGCGGGTTCGGCACGGTCAGCGCCGACGAGCGCGCGCACCGCGGCCTCCGCCATTGCCCGCACCGGCTGTTCCACAGTGGTTAGCGCCGGCCACGAATACTCCGCCTCCAGCGAGCCGTCGAAAGATGCCAGTGCCACGTCGCCGGGCACTGACAGTCCCGCTTCGTAAAGGGCACGGATAATGCCGATTGCCTGCATATCGGAGCTGGCAAAGATGGCAGTGGGCCGGTTGCCCGTCCCCAGGAGGCGCTTGCCGGCCGCGTAACCGCCGACGCGGGTGAACTCGCTGCGCGCTATGGGCCCTTCCGCCAGACCGGCGTCCTTGAGGGCCTGCAGCCACCCATATTCACGTGCATCCCCTTCATTGCCGGTGGTGGTACCCATGGCCAGGCCGATATTGGTGTGGCCGTGCCAGATAAGGTGCTCCACCGCCGTGCGGGCTCCTTCGGCCAGGTCCACACCCACAGTGGTGAAGCCTGCGGACCTCTCGCTGTGGCTGAGCAGCACGGACGGTATCTCCGCAGCCTGCAGGTCAGTCAGATCCGGATCCAGCAGCACACTCGCCAGCACCACGCCATCCACTTGTCTGGCGGCCAGGTTGCGGATGTTCCTCCGCTCCTTGGCGAGGTTGCCGTCCGAATTCGTCAGGAACAGCGCGAAGCCCAGCTCTGCCGCCGCGTCCTCCACTGCATGGGCCAGCATTGAGAAGAAGGGGTTGCTGTTATCGGGGACGATCAGGCCTATTGTCTCCGTTGAGCCGAGCTTGAGCGCACGGGCTGCGGCGTTCGGCCGGTAGCCAAGCAGGCGAATGGCGTCCTGGACCTTGGCCTCCGTGGCCGGCGCAACCTTCTTGGGCCCACCATTGACCACGTAACTGACGACGGCGGTGCTCACCCCGGCGTACCGGGCAACATCCTTGCGGGTCACCTGGGTACGGGGGGCGGGCACTGCCGGGGTGGTCATAGTGTCCATGCTAGCTACAGCGACGCCGGGGCATCGCCGAAATCCCGGATGATCAGGCGTTCGCCGTTGCGCCGGGCGGACTCGTGGGCCACGATGCCCGGCAGCGTGAACCGTGCCGCAGTCCAGGCGTTGACCGGCGGAAGCGTGCGGTTATTGACCGCCGTGACGAAGTCATCCACAAGGAAGTGGTGGCTGCCCTCGTGTCCGTTCGGGGCTCCCCGGAATTCTTCGGGGAGACGCTCGCTGTCGTGGACGGGCGCAAGACCCGAAACGAAGGCATCGCGGAGTTCAGGTGCCACATTGGCCAGCGATGGATCATCGAGGGACATGCTGGGCCTTGACTCCATCTGCTCCGAAATGTCGTGGACGTTGGCCTTGTCCTGCCAGACCGTGACCTTGGCCAGCTGCTCAAAGCTGGCCTCCGTGCCGAAGAACCTGAACCGGGACTCGCGGATGTGGGACGGGTACCCCACGCGGCGCATCTCGTTGGTTCGCATCACACCGCCGTCGTTCAGTTCAAACAGTGCCGTGGCGTTGGAAAAGTCATTGCCGAACATGCTGACGTCCCGGTCGAACACTCCGTCCTGCCGGTCATCCCTCACACCCACGCAGCTGACGCTGACAGCGTGCGCCGGCACCGCGCCCAGCACGCCTCCAATGGCGTGCGTCGGGTACAGCATGGGCGGGTAGCTGGCCGTCTCCTTCCAGCGCTCGCCCCCGCTGTACTGGTAGGCGTCGTAGAAGCCCAGATCCATGTCGTGGACGTAGTCGCCCTCCGTGTAGAACACCCGGCCGAATGTTCCGGCCGCATGCTGCTTCCGGGCGTAGACGGTGGCCGGGTTGTAGTAACTGGTCTCACCCATCATGTAGACGTTCCGGGTCTCCCTCACGGCTTCGATAATGCGGGCGATCTCCTCCTCGGAAATCGCCATGGGCACCGCCGAGTACACGTGCTTGCCGGCCCGGAGGGCCCGCTCCACGAGGGGACCGTGCGTCCAGCGCTGCGTGAAGATGGCGACGGCGTCGACGTCGGAGGCTAGGAGATCCTCGAAGCTCGCCACGGAACCTGCCAGGCCGTAGTGCTCGATTGCTTCTGCTGCCCGTTCCGGCCGCTCATCCACCACATAGACCTTGCTCACGCCCGGGTGCAGGTTGAAGAGGTGGGCGAACTGGCCGCCGAACTGGCCTACGCCAACTACTCCGATTGAAAACGTCATTGTTTGGTGCCTCTCAAGGTGGTGGAACTGGCATCCGTTGGGCTGACAAAGGTCCCGCCGGGGGTTGCGATCAGTCTTACACCGGAATCTACTCGAGTCAACGTCTTCAACGTTGCAGAAGAAATTCCCTGAGAAATCCTCAGATTTAACTTGTTCTCTGAAATCTACTCGTGTAGATTCAGTGGCGATTGTTAGTCACATCACACACTCAGGAAGGGTCGATGATGACCACCCTTACCAAGAATCCGCCCGCTGCAGCGCACAAGGCGCCGCAGCGTTCCAACCGGGGCCGTGGCATGGCAAAGCTGGGCGACCTCAGGATTGCGCTGCTGTTCATCCTTCCGGCGATGATCGGCTTCGTTGCTTTTTTCCTGGTGCCGACCATCCGGGGCATCTACTTGAGCTTCACCGAGTACAGCGTGCTGGGCGAACCGGAGTGGATCGGCCTTAAGAACTACACGTCGATTTTTGCGGACGAGCTCTTCTGGAACGCCATGGCGGTGACCGTCCAGTACGTCGCAATCAACATCGGCCTTCAGACAGTCATTGCGCTCGGCCTGGCGCTGCTGATGCACCGCGTGGCAAAGTCCACGTTCGTCCGCGGCGCGTTGCTGCTTCCGTTCCTGGTAGCCAACGTGATCGTTGCCCTGCTGTGGTTCTGGATGCTCGATTACCAGCTGGGTATCGTGAACGAGATCATCAACTGGATGGGCCTTCCCCGCATTGCCTTCTTCGGCAGTGAGCAGTGGGCCATCCCCACCATCGCCTTCGTCAACGTCTGGCGCCACATGGGCTACACCGCCCTGCTGATCTTCGCCGGTCTCCAGTCCATTCCCAACCACGTCTACGAGGTCGCCTCGCTGGACGGCGCCTCGCCGACCAGGACGTTCTGGAGCATCACCATGCCGCTCCTGCGCCCGGTTCTGGCACTCGTGCTGGTGGTCACCGTCATCGGGTCATTCCAGGTCTTCGATACCGTCGCGGTCACCACCGGCGGCGGTCCGGTCAACGCCTCGCGCGTCATCCAGATGTACATCTACCAAAAAGCCTTCGGCGAATCGGACTTCGGGTACGCCTCCGCCCTGTCCGTCATTCTCTTCGTGATCCTCGCACTCGTGGCCTTCATCCAGATGAAGTTCCTCAAGGGCAACGAATCGGATCTGGACTAAGGAATCCCTGCCATGACCACTCAAACACTCGCCCCCCGCAAGCCCATCAACTGGCGCCGCGCCGGCGCCTGGACGCTCGTCGCCCTGGCGCTCATCGTCACCATCGTCCCGTTCCTGTGGATGCTCCGGACGGCCCTGTCCAGCAACCACTCGCTCGCCTCCAACGCTGCGAACCTCCTTCCGGCCGACTTCAGCTGGGGCGCTTTCAAGCGGGTCTTTGGAATGCAGTCCGCAGAAGAGGCCATTGCCGAAGGAGGCTCCGGGGCGGACATTAACTTCTGGCTCTACCTCCGCAACTCCATTATCTTTTCGACCGTGACCACGGCCGGCCAGGTCTTCTTCAGCGCCATGGCCGCCTATGCTTTCTCCCGGCTCCGCTGGCCGGGACGGAACCTGGTGTTCGGCCTGTTCCTCGCCACGATGATGGTGCCGCCGATCTTCACCGCGCTGCCGAACTTCCTCATGATCAAGAACCTGGGTCTGCTGAACACGTTCGCCGGCCTGGCCCTGCCGTTCCTGTTCATGACCCCCTTTGCGATCTTCTTCCTGCGGCAGTTCTTCCTGAACATGTCCCGTGAGGTCGAGGAGGCAGCGATGCTCGACGGTGCGAAACACCTGCGCATCTTCTTCCAGATCGTGCTGCCCAACGCCGCAGCACCGCTGGCCACGCTCGCGTTCCTGACGTTCGTGGGCCAGTGGAACGAATATTTCTGGCCCCTGCTGGTGGGCCAGGACGAGAACGTCCGCGTCCTGACCGTGGGCCTGGGCGTCTTCAAGTCCCAGTCCCCGCAGGGCGCCCCGGACTGGGCCGGACTCATGGCCGGCACCATCGTCGCCGCCCTGCCGGTACTGCTGCTCTTCTTCGCCTTCGGCAAGAGAGTGGTCAACTCCATCGGCTTCTCCGGCATCAAGTGAAGCCTGTCCCACCAAACTCAGCCCAAACCGCCGCTCCCGGCAATCCACGCACCACCCACGAAAGGTCCATCATGAAGAAATCCCTCGGCGCCGTCGCTGCCGCCGCAGCCATCGCCTTGTCCCTCTCCGCCTGTGGCGGCGCATCGTCCACCCCTTCGGCCGAGGCCAAGGGCGAAATCAACTACTGGCTCTGGGACGCCAACCAGCTTCCGGCCTACCAGCAGTGCGCCGCCGACTTCACCAAGGCCAACCCCGACATCAAGGTCAAGATCACCCAGCGCGGCTGGGACGACTACTGGACCACCCTGACCAACGGCTTCGTCGCCGGCACTGCACCGGACGTCTTCACCGACCACCTTTCCAAGTTCCCCGAATACGCCTCAAAGAAGCAGCTGCTCGCCCTGGACGACGCCGTTCAGAAGGACGGGGTCAAGCTGGACGTCTACAACAAGGGCCTCGCCGATCTCTGGGTAGGCCAGGACGGCAAGCGCTACGGACTGCCGAAGGACTGGGACACCGTTGCGATGTTCTACAACAAGAAGCTCGTCAAGGACGCCGGCTACACCGAGGAACAGCTGAAGAACCTCGACTGGAACCCGCAGGACGGCGGCAGCTACGAGAAGGCCATCGCCCACCTCACCGTGGACAAGAGCGGCAAGCGCGGCGACGAGGCAGGCTTCGACAAGTCCAAGGTGGCCGTCTACGGCCTGGGACTGGAGAACTCCGGCTCCGGCCAGGGCCAGACCCAATGGAGCTTCCTGTCCGCCACCACCGGCTGGACCCATACGGACAAGAACCCGTGGGGCACGAAGTTCAACTACGACGATCCCAAGCTCCAGGAAACCATCAAGTGGTGGGCCGGCCTCGCGGACAAGGGTTACATGCCCAAGCTTGAGACCACCGTCGGCGCGAGCGTCTCAGACGCCTTCGGCGCCGGCAAGGCCGCCATCAACACCAACGGATCCTGGATGATCGGCCAGTACACCAGCTACAAGGGTGTCGAAACCGGAATCGCCCCGACCCCCAAGGGACCTGACGGCAAGCGTGCCAGCATGTTCAACGGCCTGGCCGACTCCGTCTGGGCCGGCACCAAGAACCCGGCTGCTTCCGTGAAGTGGGTCGAGTACCTGGCCTCCAGCGCCTGCCAGGACGTCGTCGCCTCCAAGGCCGTCGTCTTCCCCGCCATCAAGAGCTCCTCCGAGAAGGCTGCCGCTGCCTTCAAGGCCAAGGGCATCGACGTCACCGCCTTCACCACGCACGTCACCGATGGCACCACCTTCCTGTTCCCCATCGCCGACAAGGCCGCCAAAGTGGACGGCATCATGAAGCCCGCCATGGACGCGGTAGTGTCCGGCAAGAAGGACGCCAGCTCCCTGACTGACGCCAACGGCCAGGTCAATTCCCTCTTCAAGTAGGGACGAAACTGGGCGACAATCGAAGCCCAGGCATCCACCGCAGTACCACGGTTGCGGGGCCGGCGCACACCTGCCGCCCCGGCCCCGCAACCGGCTTACCTTACCTTTCTGCATCACGCTCCTCACCGAAAGAGAACTACCTATGGATCCCCTGCACCTCCGTTCCGCCGGCACCAGCCTGGTGATCAGCTTTAGCAGCGGGGAGGCCGAGGTCATCCATTGGGGCGCCGAACTTGGCGGCCAGCTCCCGGACCTCGCCATCCTCACCGAACCCGTCCCCCACTCGGCCATCGACGCCACGGTCCCCGCAGGCCTGCTGCCCCAGGCGTCATCCAGCTGGCGGGGGCGGCCGGCGCTGCGCGGCCACCGGATTGCCGACGGCGCCTCGGGCCTCGACTTCTCGGTCCGCCTGCGCGCTCTGCATTCGGCCGTGAACGGCAACTCCGCGGTCATCACCCAGGAGGATGCCGACGCCGGCATCGCCGTGGAGTCCACGCTCGCCCTGCACGAGGGCGGCCTGCTGGAACTGCGCCACACCGTCACCAACTCCGGCACGTCGCCGTTCCAAGTCGACGAGCTGGCCACTGTCCTCCCGGTGGCTCCGGACGCCGTCGAACTCCTTGACCTGACCGGGCGCTGGTGCCGGGAACGCCATCCGCAGCGCCGCCCCATCCAGCAGGGCACCTGGGTCCGCACCGGCCGGCACGGCCGCACCGGGCATGATTCCTCGCTGCTCTTCGCCGCCGGCACCGCCGGCTTCGGCAACCGCCACGGAAAGGTCTGGGCCACGCACCTGGCCTGGAGCGGCAACCACGAACAGTTCGCCGACACCATCGGCGACGGCCGCACCATGATCGGCGGCTCGGAACTGCTGGGACCGGCCGAAGTGATCCTCCAACCGGGCGGAAGCTACACCACGCCGGCACTCTTCGCGGCCTATTCTGACCGCGGCCTGGACGGCATCAGCGAGGCGTTCTACAGCTGGTTCCGGTCCCGCCCGCACCATGTCCTGCCCGCGGCTTCTGCCAATGCCGGAGCCGGAAAACCGCGCCCGGTGGTGCTCAACACCTGGGAAGCGGTCTACTTCGACCACGACCTGTCCACGCTCATCGAACTGGCCGATTCCGCCGCCGACCTCGGCGTCGAGCGCTTCGTCCTCGACGACGGCTGGTTCCGCGGCCGCCGCGACGACCACGCTGGCCTGGGTGACTGGTACGTGGACGAGACGCTCTGGCCCAACGGCCTCACGCCGCTGATCGATGCCGTGACATCGCACGGGATGGAATTCGGACTCTGGGTGGAACCGGAAATGGTCAACCTGGACTCCGACATAGTCCGGGCACACCCGGAGTGGATCGTGGGGCCGGCCGCAGCCTCCCACAAGGACGGCGGACGCCTGCCACTGGCCTGGCGGAACCAGCACATCATCGATCTCGTGAACCCGGAGGCCTGGCAGTACATCTTCGACCGGATCGACGCCCTCCTGCGCGAAAACAACATCAGCTACCTCAAGTGGGACCAGAACCGGGACCTGACCGAACACGGCCACGACGGCCGCTCCTCCGTCCACGAGCAGACGCTCGCCGCGTACCGGCTGTTCGACGAACTCCGCAAGGCCCATCCCGGCGTCGAGATTGAGAGCTGCTCCTCCGGCGGGGCACGCGTGGACCTGGGCATCCTGGAGCGGACCGACCGGATCTGGGGCTCGGACTGCAACGATGCGCTGGAGCGCCAGACCATCCAGCGCTGGACCGGCGTGGTGGTCCCGCCGGAGCTCGTGGGGGGCCACATCGGCCCCACCACCTCCCACACCACGGCCCGCACGCACGATCTGTCATTCCGCGCCATCACGGCGCTGTTTGGGCACTTCGGCATGGAATGGGACGTCCGGCAGGTGCAGGGGGCGGAACGCGACGAACTCAAGCGCTTCATCGGGATTTACAAGGAGCACCGCGGGCTTATCCACAGCGGACGGATGGTCCGCGCGGATGTTCCCGACGACTTGCTGATGCTGCACGGCGTTGTCACGGATGCCGCGGCGGCGGATCCCGCCGCACCGGGCACGACCGCGGCGCTGTTCGCCCTCGTGAGCACGCGGACGTCGTTCGCCGAGCAGCCCGGACGGATCACCGTTCCAGGACTGGAGGCAGCACAGAACTACCGCGTGGAGGCCATCTTCCCCGCGCCCAGCGACGCGGACTACGCCCACACGTTCACGCAGGTCCAGCCGCCGGCCTGGCTGGCCTCAGGGGCCGAGGCCAGCGGCAGCTTCCTGGCCGAGGTCGGGCTGCCCATGCCGATCCTCAACCCGGAGCATGCGGTGCTCCTGAAGTTCACGGCGCTCTAAGGCGCACCCGACTCACTGGCGCCGGCCAACCCACTGGCCCGGGCGGTTCGCCGCCTGGGCCAGTGCCACGTGCGGCCGCAGTCTGTAACGAAGCCCCGCTCCCGGAGGATGGGCTGGACAACGCGATAGATTTGCATCCATGACTGAAGCACCCTCCGCCACCGAAGCCGGCCGCGCAACCATCCTTGTCCTCAATGGTCCCAACCTGAACCTCCTCGGCACCCGCGAGCCGGAGAAGTACGGCACCTCAACCCTTGCCGACGTCGAACAGTTGGCGAAGGATGCCGGAGCTGCTCACGGACTGGACGTCGAGTGTTTCCAGTCCAACCATGAAGGCGCCTTGGTGGACGCAATCCACGCCGCACGGGGCAAGGCCATCGGCATCGTCCTCAACGCCGGCGCGTACACGCACACGTCCGTGGCCATCCGGGACGCGATCTCAGCGGTACAGCTGCCTGCCGTGGAAGTCCACATCACCAACGTGCACGCCCGCGAAGCATTCAGGCACCACTCCTACCTTTCGGACATCAGCAAGGCCGTGATCGCGGGCGCCGGGATCATGGGGTACCGCTTCGCCGTCGAATACCTCGCCGACCTGCATGCCGGCAAGGCCTGACAATGCCGGCCGAGGCCATGGGCACCGCAGACTGGTACCGGCATTTCGGCGCCGTTGATGCCCCCGGTTCCTCGGCTTGCTACGCCGACTGGTCGTTGCACATCGCTGACGATCCCGAGCTGATTGCGCGGATTGAACAGTGGCCGCACAACAAGCGCCAGCCCCTGCTGATGTTGGCTGCCGCCCGCTTCCTCGGCGCCAGGGTTTCCCCCTATGGGGAGTTCCGGAAGTTTCTGGACGAGCGTTGGGCGGACATCTCGCGGACCGTCCTCTCGCGCGCCACGCAGACGAACGAGGTGGGCCGCTGCGCCACCCTGCTGCCTTCGCTGGCCGCCATCGCGGCCGCCGAAGGGAAGCCGCTCGCCCTGATCGAAGTCGGCGCGTCTGCCGGCCTGGCGCTGTTCCCGGACCGCTACTGCTACGAGTTCGACGACGGGACGACGGTCACGCGACTGCTTCCGGCACCGCCGCGGAAGGGTCAGCCGGCCGCGCCAGAGCCGCCCGCCCTCCGGTGCATCACTTCGGGCATGGTTCCCCTGCCCGGCCGACTGCCGGACATCGTGTGGCGGGCCGGAATCGACCTGAACCCCCTGGATGTCGGAAATGACGACGACGTCGCCTGGCTCGAAGCGCTGGTCTGGCCCGAGCAGGACTTCCGCCGTGAGCGGCTACGCCGGGCAGTCACCGTCGCCCGGCAGGAGCCGCCGCTCCTTGTTGCCGGGGACCTGAACGAGCAGCTGGTCTCCTTGGCCCGACAGGCACCGAACGATGCGGCACTGGTGGTGTTCCACAGTGCCGTCATGGGCTACCTCAGCGCGGAAGGCCGCGCGCGTTTCCGGACCACAGTCCAGGGCCTCGCTGCAGACAGGGGCTGCCACTGGTTGTCCAACGAGGGCGAGATGGTGATCGCCCAGGAGGACGGCTCCAACGTGGTGCCTGAAATGGATCCGGAACGGCTCAAGGGACGTTTCCTGCTGCTGCAGGACGGCCTGCCGGTGGCCGTCACTGGGCCGCATGGCCAGAGCCTGGAGTGGCTCTAGCCGTCTGTCGGAACTGCTACTGCTGGATGCACTGTCCTGACGACACTGCCGCCGAGAGGCCTGGGGCTTCATTGACTACCGGCCGAAGGTCGATCATGGGGATGGCGAAGCCCAGGGCAGCGTTGGACGTGGTCTTGGCGAAGATCACGCCGGCCACCTGCCCCCCGGTGGTCAGCAGCGGTCCGCCGGAGTTTCCCGGCTGCACGTCCCCGGCGAGCTTGTAGACCTCGTCCGGAACAGGATTGTTGCCGTAGATGTCCGGCACCAGCACTGTGGAAATGCCCTGGACCGTCGCAGGCTTCGACTGGAACGGGCCACCGTGCGGGTAGCCCGCAAATGCTGCGGCAGTGCCGGCCGGAAGATCAGGACTCAGGCCCAGTGATTCTGTGGCCAGGCCCTCGACGGCAAGGACTGCCAGGTCCCGCTGGCTGTCGAAATAGACCACGCGGCCCGGTAACGCGCCGCCACCCGGAATCTCCACGACAGGCTGCGACACGCCCGCCACAACATGCGCATTTGTGACCACCCGGCCCGGCGACACAACGAAGCCGGTCCCGGTCTGGTTCTGCCCGCACTGGTAGGCGGTGCCGGCGATCTTCAGGACTGAACCGGCCGCCCGGTTCAGGGCAGGGGTGTCAGTGTTGGCATTCGGCACAGGGACCTGCTGGTCCTGCCCGATGCCCTCGATCAGCCGGGGGATGCCGTCCCCGATCACCGCCGACCGCAGCTGGGCCATGGTGGCCTTGACCGGGTTGGGGGTCAGGCCGTCGATGAAGCGGATGACCCTGGATTCGGCGAGCTGCTGGGAAACGAACGGCACACCGAGGGCACCGATGCTGAACGCCAGCATGGACATGACGAGGGCGGCCACAACGAGGTTCACCGCGCCACCGACCGTCCTGTCCACGGCGCGCAGCGGTTTCAGGCGCACGGCGCTGCGGATGCTCCGGCCGATCGTGGTCCCCAGCGCGTTTCCCAGCACCATCAGCACAATGGCTGTACCGATGATCGCGGTCAGCCGCCAGCCGCTGTCCTCCACGAAGTTGCTGACCAGCGGCACGGAGAGGAAAGCTGCGACGGCTCCGGCGGCGAAGCCGGCAATGCCGCCGAGGGTGACCAGGAACCCGTTGCGAAGGCCATAGATCAGGTAGGACAGGAGCGTCAGTAGCAACGCAAGGTCCAGAACAGTCAGGCCAAACACCGGGTCTCCTCACAGGCAGCTAAGCCCCGATTCTACTGGCGGATTCTGACAATTCGCCGGTGGACGGCGGCGGCGGACGTGTGCCCCAGCGCCTTTTGGGCCTGTTCTGCTGCCAAGTACGTCACAGAACGTAGAAAATTCTGAAACAATGGCACAAGCGCCCCAGCCGACACATTTTAATCAGGAGAATTCATGGACATCGAGGTATTGCGCCGCGCACCCCTTTTCGCCACTCTGGACGACGAGGCTTTCCGTCTGCTGACGGACGAGCTTACCGAGGTTGACCTGTCCCGTGGGGCATCTGTATTCCGCGAAGGCGATCAGGGTGATCAGCTCTACTTCATTGTGTCCGGCAAGGTGAAGCTTGGCCGTACGTCCCCCGACGGCCGCGAATCGCTGCTGGCCATCCTTGGCCCGGGTGAGCTCTTCGGCGAGATGGCGCTGTTCGACCCCAGCCCGCGTACGGCAACTGCCACGGCTGTCTCCGAGACCCGCCTGGCAGGCCTCAGGAACGAGAGCCTGAACTCCCTGCTGCGCACCCGCCCGGAGGTTTCGGCCCAGCTGCTGCAGGCGCTGGCCCGCCGCCTGCGCCGCACGAACGATTCCCTGTCCGACCTCGTCTTCTCCGACGTCCCGGGCCGCGTGGCCAAGGCGCTCCTGGACCTGGCCGACCGATTCGGCCGGCCGGCCACCGACGGCGTCCTCGTTGCACACGAGCTCACGCAGGAAGAGCTGGCACAGCTCGTCGGCGCCTCCCGTGAAACCGTGAACAAGGCCCTGGCCGAGTTCGTCCAGCGCGGCTGGCTGCGCCTCGAAGCCCGCGCCGTAGTGATCCTGGACATGCAGCGCCTCCGCCAGCGCTCCCGCTAAGCGGCAGAAATCAAAGGCCGCCTCCGAGTGGGGCGGCCTTTGCTGTTTAACTCGCCACCGGCGGACTGCGGCCCTTCGCCGTCGCTTAGACACGACGCATAGGGGCCCCTCCGGTCGCTGAGCGACCTCCGGGCCCCGATGCGCCGCGATGCGCTCCTCTGCGAAGGCCGGCAACCCGCCTCCGCTGGTTGAGCCTGTCGAACCAGTGGGCCCGAACCTTGATCTCGACAAGCTCGATCAGCGGTAATCAGAGCGTCGCGAAAAGGCGACAGGAACTGCGAGAGCATCGGGAAAAACTCAACAGGACCTGCGAGAGCGTCACCAAAAAAGCGACAGGAACCGCGAGAGCGTCACCGTTCCCGCTGGGGCTCGTGGGCCACGGTCTTCGCGGCCTCGACTTCGAGCATGAGCGTCCCGTCTTCCTGGACCAGCCGGGGCTGGTACACGTGCGGGGTGCGCTTGTAGCTGAGGTAGGCGATGCAGCCGTTGGCCGCTGCCATCTTCTCGAGCATGATTTCAGAGCCGGGGACCAGGAGCTGGCCAAGCGTGAGGCCCACGGTGTTTTCCTGGCCCACCTCGTCGCCGAGCGCCGTCGTGTCGCGTTCGCTGACAACTTTGGTGGCGCAGACCCAGCGGCCCCACACGCCCTTGCTGGCCAGGACGGTGGGCTGCTGGTTCATGGGAACCGTGGCGGCAAAGTAGCGGGTATTGAACCGGCGGTGTGCAAAGTCCGGGCTGAGCCAGTTCACGAGCGGCTTCAGCAGGTCCGTGCGAAGCGACAGTCCGCGCTTGGCGAGCACTTCGGTGAAGGACTTTTCCTGCGAAGCCACGGCTTCGCGCACTTTCATCCATTCGGGCGTGGATGTGCCCTCAACGGTGGAGGACAGGTCCGGGCCGGCCAGGAGCACGCCGGTCTCTTCGAAGAGTTCCCGGACGGCGCCCACAACGTGGCGGCGCGCCAGCCCGACGTCGTCCGTTCCCATCTGCTCGGCCCAATGCTGGGGCGAGGGGCCCAGCCAGCCGAGTGCGTCGTCGTCGGACGCTTCCAGTGACCCGCCGGGAAAGGCGAGGACGCCCAGCGGCGAAGACCCCGGCCGGTAACCGAGCCAGGTCTCCAGACCGGTGGGCGAATCACGGAGCAGGACTACCGAGGAGGCGAACCGTGCGGCGCGGGGCGTCCGTTCGCCGTGATCGATCCAGCTTTGTGCCGCCCCTTCGAGCTCAGGGGGAAGAACAAACAGGCGACGTGCTAGCTGGGGCAAGGAAGTGACCGGTCCTTAGCTGAATTCAGCGATCAGTTCGACTTCAACGGGAGAGTCGAGCGGCAGGACAGAAACGCCGACGGCGGAACGGGCGTGCTGCCCCGCGTCACCAAGCACCCGGCCAAGTAGTTCGGAGGCGCCGTTGATAACGCCCGGCTGGCCGGTGAAGGAGGGGTCCGAGGACACGAAGCCCACCACCTTGACGATGCGGGTGATGCGGTCGAGGTCGCCGATGACGCTCTTGACGGCGGCCAGCGCATTGACGGCACAGACGGCGGCGTACGCCTTGGCGTCCTCGGGGGAGACCGTGGATTCGTCCGATGTGCCTTCGGTGCCGGCGGAAACCTTGCCGGTAGCTTCGAGTTTGCCGTCAATAAACGGCAGCTGCCCGGAGGTGTAGACGTGGTTGCCGGAGATGACGGCCGGCACGTAGGCGGCCACGGGCGCGGCCACTTCGGGGAGCGTCAGGCCAAGCTCGGCGAGCCGCTGTTCGACGGCGGAAGACGGCGCCGCTGCAGCGCTGGAAGCGGTTTCCTGGGGCGTGGTCATGCTACTGCTTCTCCCTCTTGAGGTAGGCAACCAGACCGTTGCCGTCGGGGCCGGGGACTACCTGGACAAGCTCCCAGCCATCCTCTCCCCACTGGTCCAGAATCTGCTTCGTGGCGTGGATTATGAGCGGAATCGTCGCGTACTCCCATTTGGTCATGAACTCAAGCCTAGTCCTTGCCGGTAAACTGGAGAACATGGCGACTGGTAAGAACCCTATATTCGACACGGCCACCACCCTCGGAAAGTTATTAGCCTTCCTTGGCGTGAGCGCTATTTGTGGCGTCCTGGTGGCCGGCCTGCTGGTTCCGGCGGCGGCCGTTTCAGGCAGCTCGGCCAGTGGCTCGATCGAATTCTTTGACACTCTCCCGGCGGAGCTGCAGGTGGACCCGCCCAGCCAGTCCACCAAGATCCTGGCGAAGGACGGGAGCGTCATCGCCAACTTGTTCGCGGAGAACCGCACCCGCGTTCCGCTCGAGCAGATCTCCCCCTACATGAAGAACGCGGTCATCGCCATTGAGGACAGCCGGTTCTACGAGCATGGCGGCGTGGACACCACCGGCATCCTCCGCGCCCTCGTCGCCACGGCGCGCGGCAACAAGCAGGGCGCGTCCACCATCACGCAGCAGTACGTTAATAACGTCCTCAACGCCTCGCTTGAATCCGAGGGCCGCGGCGAGGACATCAAGCTCAACGGCGTGAACAAGGGCGTGGGCGACAAGCTGCGCGAAATGAAGCTCGCCATCGCCCTGGAAAAGAAGTTCACCAAGGAACAGATCCTTGAGGGATACCTCAACATCGTGTTCTTCAACCGTGACGCGTACGGCATCGAGGCCGCGTCGAAGTTCTTCTTCAGCACCACGGCCAAGAACCTCACGCTCCCCCAGGCAGCGCTGCTGGCCGGCCTCGTCAACAGCCCGTCGGCCTTTGATCCCATCACCAATCCGGACAACGCGAAGGTCCGACGCGACCTCGTACTGAACGCCATGTTCAAGCAGAACAAGATCACCAAAGCCCAGCACACCGCAGCTGTCGCCACCCCGGTGACCACCAAGGTCACCCCCGCGCGCCAAGGCTGTGCCTACTCACCCACGGCCCCCTATTTCTGCGACTACGTCCTGCACCTGCTGCTGAACAACCCGGCGTACGGCGCGGACGCGAAGGAACGCGAAAAGAAGATCTTCCGCGGCGGCCTCACCATCAAGACCACCCTGGATCCCAAGGCGCAGAAAGCCGCCCAGGACCAGGTCAATGCCTCCGCCGGCACCAACCCCGACAAGTGGGGCGCAGCCCTGGTATCGGTCGAGCCCAAGACCGGCCGGATCACCAACATGGCCCAGAACACCTCGTGGTTTGCGGGCAAGGGCAAGTTCGACTCCCAGATCAACTTCAGCGTGGACCAGTACGACGACCAGGGCAATGACCTCAACGGCCTCGGCGGCGCGCAGCCCGGCTCCACGATGAAGCCGTTTACCTTCGCCGAATGGCTGGACGAAGGCAAGTCGATGAACACCATCGTCAACGCCGCCCAGCGCCGCTACCCGCAGGACTTCCCGTGGCGGAACACCTGCTCGACGCCCACCGTCGGCTGGTACGACAGCACTAACGGCACCGATGACCTCCAGAACGCTGAAGAGGGCTATTACCGGAACATGACTGTGCTCGACGGGCTGAAGAACTCCATCAACACGGCCACGTTTGCCTCAGCTTCCCAGGTTGACCTGTGCGGCATCCAGAAGGTCGTGGACGCCGTTGGGCTGCACGGCGGCCTGCCGGTCCGCGACAAGGAAACCAACGCGGTGGTCGACGCAAACCCCAAGGTCACCATGACCACGCTCGGCAACCTGCTCGGCTCGACCCAGACGGCTCCGCTGACCATGGCCAGTGCATTCGCCACATTCTCCAATGACGGAAAGTACTGCGCTCCGATCGCCATCACGTCCGTGACCGACCAGACCGGCGCCCAGCTCCCGGCACAGTCGACCGCCTGCCGGGATGCCATCAAGCCCGAGGTGGCCCGGGGCGTGAACTATGCACTGCAGAAGGTCCTGAACGAGGGATCCGGCTCGCTCATCCAGCCCCGGATTTCCACCCAGACCACGTTCCCCATCGCTGCCAAGACGGGTACGTCCAACAACAACGGCTCAACCTGGGTGGTAGGACACACCACGGGCCTCGCCACGGCCGCCTGGTTCGGCGACGCCCTGGGTTCGCAGGACCGTGCGGGCCAG
This sequence comes from Arthrobacter sp. 10L430, assembly GCF_056395245.1. Lineage (NCBI taxonomy): Bacteria > Bacillati > Actinomycetota > Actinomycetes > Micrococcales > Micrococcaceae > Arthrobacter > Arthrobacter sp. 10L430. The sequence goes on from NZ_JBFTJD010000022.1 coordinate 70,125, forward strand.
AATGTCACAATCAACGGCAAGTTCTACACCGGCATTGACGGTTACATGATCGCCGGGCCGATGTTCTCGCAGTTCATGTCCCAGATTGCTCCGACCTACGGCACCGACCCCTTCCCGGAACCGCCGTCCAACCTGCTGTACGGGACCCCGGAGTTCCAGCCGTCCGTCCCCGTGCCGGACAACCCGCAGCCTCCGAGCGACACCGGTAATAGCACGGGCGGCACCACGGGCACCCCCGGCGGCAACACCGGAAACGGCAACAACACCGGAAACGGGAACGGCAACGGCAACGGCAACGGGAACAAGGGGAACGGCTGACAGTGATCGACACGTCACTCATGGCAAGCCGCGCGCGAAGCATCGCGCGCGGCTTTGCCGTTACTGCCGCCGCCGGATCTGCACTGGGCCTCGCCGCCGCTGGCTACGGCCTGTGGGAGAAGAACCAGTTTGTCCTGCGGGAAGAATCGCTGCCCATCCTGCCTGAAGGCCAGGATCCGTTCCGGATACTGCACCTGAGTGACATCCACTTTGTTCCTGGGCAGAACGCGAAGGCCGAATGGCTCCGTTCCCTGGCCGAGCTGAAACCGGACCTCGTGGTGAATACCGGCGATAACCTCAGCCACGCCAAGGCTGTGGATCCGCTGCTCTCTGCCCTTGCCCCCCTGATGGAATTTCCCGGCGTCTTTGTTCCGGGATCCAATGATTACTACGCTCCGCGGCTCAAGAACCCGGCTGCGTACCTGCTGGGGCCGTCAAGGGAGCAGCGGGATTCCGAGGTGCTCGACTGGCCGCGCCTCCGCGCCGGCTTCGGCATGGGCGGCTGGGTTGACCTGACCAACCGCCACCAGTCGATTGTGCTCAGGGGCATGCGGTTCGATTTCTCCGGCGTGGACGATCCCCACCTGAAGCGCGAGCGCTATGCGGGCTGGCCCAGGGGCACCAGGGGCCAGGACTCGAACGCCCACCTGCGCGTGGCTGTTATCCATGCCCCATACCAGCGTGTGCTGGACCATTTCACTGAGGACGGCGCCGACCTGCTCCTCGCCGGCCATACCCATGGCGGCCAGCTGTGCATCCCCGGGTACGGTGCCATCATTGCCAACTGCGACATCCCCACGTGGCGTGCGAAGGGCCTGCACGACTGGCAAAGCAACGGCCATACGACGCCGGTCAACGTCTCCGGGGGCATCGGCACCTCGCGCTTCGCCCCTGTCCGTATCGCCTGCAAACCCGAGGCCGTCCTGCTGACCCTTGCTCCCCGGGCCTAGCCGCCGAAACGGCCAGGCTCGACGCCCCACGACCTCCGAAACCATGTGTAGCGCGGCACTCATGGCATAGGGTAGTTGCTACGGGAAACTACATTCGCACTTGAGTTCAAGAAGCGGGCATGGCCAAGCAGACTTCGTTTTTCAGATCCATCAGCCGTCTCTATCCCCATGTGAAGCCGATCCTCCCCCGGCTGTTCATGGGTCTGTTGTGCGCACTCCTTGCCAGCGTGGTGGCACTCACCATTCCCCAGGTCCTGCGGGCACTCGTCAATGACTCACTCCGGCCTGGAGCCACTGCGGACGCGGTGTGGTCATCTGCCGGAGTCATCCTCGTCCTGGGGATCGCCGAGGCAGGGCTCGTGGCCCTGCGCCGGACCTTCGTCATCAACCCGGCCACCACGGTAGAGACGCGCATGCGAGTGTCCCTTTATGGCCATCTGCAGGATCTCACCGTTTCCTTCCATGACCGCTGGGGCTCCGGGCAGCTGCTCTCACGCGCCATGACGGACCTGAACTTCCTGCGGCGCTGGATGGCCTTCGGTGCCATCATGCTGGTGGTCACTACGCTGACCGTGGTGATCGGCGTGGTGGTGATGTTCACCATGAGCTGGCAGCTTGCCCTCATCTTCCTGGCCGCGGCCGGCCCCATCATGTTCTACAGCTTCCGCTTCAGGACCCGCTTCAGCAAGGTGGCCCGGCGCAGCCAGGACCAGGCCGGCGACCTCGCCACCACTGTCGAGGAGTCCGTCCACGGCATCCGCGTGCTGAAGGCCTTCGGCAGGAGCCGCGAGGCGCTGGAAACCTTCAACGGCCAGGCCGAGGAGCTCCGCCAGACCGAGATCGCCAAGGCAAGGCACCAGGCCACGTTCAGCATGGTGGTCACGCTCCTGCCCGAACTGGCCCTCGGTGCGGGACTCGTGGTGGGCATCACGCTGGTGGCGGCAGGCCAGCTCAGCATCGGCTCGCTCGTGGCGTTCTTCGCGACAGCGGCCGTCATCGCCGCGCCCGTGGAGTTCTCCGGAATGCTGCTGGCCATGGCCCTGACCGCCAAGAGCGCACTTGACCGCCACTTCGAGGTCATGGACACCCGCAACACGATCACCAGCCCGGAGCGTCCCGCGCGGCCCGCGGAGCTGCAAGGCGCGCTGAGCTTCAACAACATCACCTTCGCTTTCGAGGACGCCCCGGATAAGCCCATCCTCAAGGGCATCACCCTGGACATCCGCCCTGGCGAAACCATGGCGCTGGTGGGCATCACCGGCAGCGGCAAGAGCGCCCTGCTCCAGCTCGTTCCGCGCCTCTATGACGTCACGGACGGGTCCATCACCATCGACGGCGTGGACCTGCGCGACTTCAGCGTCGAAGAACTGCGCAGCGTGGTGGGAGTGGCGTTTGAGGACACCACACTCTTCTCCAACTCCGTCCGTGACAATGTGCTTCTGGGCGCCCGGACCGGTGTAGGAGCCGGTGTCCCCGACGCCGGCAACGAAGAGCTGGAGGCCATCCTTGAAGAGGCGCTTGACACCGCCCAGGCCCACTTCGCCTACTCCCTGCCGGACGGGCTGGATACCCTGATCGGAGACGAGGGGCTGAGCCTCTCCGGAGGGCAGCGGCAGCGCATCGCCCTGGCCCGGGCCATCGCAGCCAAACCCCAGGTGCTGGTGCTGGATGATCCGCTGTCCGCCCTGGACGTCAACACCGAGGAACTCGTGAAAAACCGCCTGCGGGACGTGCTGGCCGGCACCACCACGCTGATCGTCGCGCACCGCCCGTCCACCGTGGCGCTGGCCGACCGGGTGGCACTGCTCAAGGAAGGCCGGATTGCCGCCGTCGGAACGCATGCCGAACTGCTGGCCACCAACGACCATTACCGCTACGTCATCGCCAGCCTGGAGACCGAGCCACGGGACCTCGACTCCGAACTTTCCGCCCTCGAGGACGACGCTGAGGAGTCCATCCGATGAGCACCGCAGCGTTCGGTACCGCGAACGAGGACAATGCCCACCTGAGCAAGAGCGACAGCAAAGCCGTACGACGGCGGTCGCTCGCCTTGCTGGCCACGCTGATCCGTCCCGTCCGGCTCCGGTTCTGGCTCACCATCGCCATGGTGGTCCTGTCTCAGGCGGCCCGCGTGGCCGGTCCCGCCTTGATTGCGTTCGGCATCGACCACGCGCTGCCGGCCCTGCAGGGCGGTGACAACCTCCCCTTGGTGATCACCGGCGTCGCGTATCTCGCGGCGGCGGTGGCGACCGCCGTCCTGACGGCTCTCTACGTCACGTCCACGGCGAAGCTCAGCCAGGCCATGCTGCTGGACCTGCGACTCTGGGTGTTCCGGCACACGCAGCGGCTCAGCCTTGAGTTTCATGAGAAATACACCTCCGGCCGGATTATCGCGAGGCAGACCTCAGACTTGGAGGCCCTCCGCGAGCTCCTCGATTCCGGGGTCAGCTCACTCGCGTCCGGGATGCTTTTCATGGTGTTCACGGCGGTAACGGTCTTTGCCCTCGACTGGCGCAGCGGTCTGATCGTGGTGGCGGCCGGCGTTCCGATGTTCCTGCTGGCGCGCTGGTACCAGAAGCATTCGCAGATCGCGTTCCGTGAGTCGCGGGTGGTGTCCGCCCGCCTGATCGTGCATTTTGTGGAGACCATGACCGGAATCCGTGCGGTGAAGGCCTTCCGGAAGGAACGCGAAAACGCGGCGCGGTATGGGGAACTGGCCGAGGAATACCGGAAGGTGACCGTCCGGTCGATCAACCTGAACGGGATCTTCCAGCCCGGCCTGGTGCTGATCGGCAACGTCTGCGTGGCGGCGGTGCTGCTGTTCGGCGGCTTCCGCGTCCTCAACGGCGACCTCGCTGTGGGTGTGTTGCTGGCGCTGATGCTGTCCACGAAGCGCTTCTTCCAGCCCGTGGACCAGATGGCCATGTTTTATAACTCCTTCCAGAGCGCCCAGGCGGCGCTTGAAAAGGTGTCCGGACTGCTCGAAGAGGTGCCCACCGTCCGCCCGCCCGGGAACGCGGTGGCCCTCCGCGATGCCCGCGGCGCCGTCGAGTTCAAGGACGTCGAGTTCCGCTACGGAAGCGGCCCCCTCATCATCGCAAGGCTCAACCTCGCCATCCCCGCTGGCCAGACGGTGGCACTGGTGGGGCAGACCGGCGCGGGCAAGTCCACCCTCGCCAAACTGATAGCCCGCTTCTATGATGTCTCCTCCGGTTCCGTCACGCTCGACGGCGTGGACCTGCGCGAGCTCAGCACCGCGGACCTGCGCCGGAACATCGTGATGGTCACCCAGGAGGCGTTCCTGTTCAGCGGCTCCGTGGCGGACAACATCGCCCTCGGCCGGCCGGAGGCGTGCCGCGAGGAGATCGAGGCAGCGGCCAAGGCAGTGGGTGCGCATGAGTTCATCACCGAACTCCCCGAGGGCTACGACACCGACGTCAACAAGCGCGGCGGCCGCGTCTCCTCGGGGCAGCGCCAGCTGATCAGCTTCGCCCGCGCCTTCCTGGCGCGGCCGGCCGTCCTGATCCTCGATGAGGCGACGTCCTCCCTGGACATCCCCTCCGAACGGCTGGTCCAGAACGGACTGGCCCGGCTGCTGCGGGGCACGGACGACGACGGCGGCCCTGCCGTCACCGGCGCCGACGCCTCCCCCGGAAACGGCACCGGTGCCGACGCCGGACACCGTGATGCCGGACGCACGGCCCTCATCATCGCGCACCGGCTGTCCACGGTGGAGACAGCCGACAGGGTCCTTGTGGTCCACGATGGCCGCGTTGTGGAAGACGGCACTCCGGAGGAGCTGATTGGCGGCGGCGGCCGCTTCGCGCAGCTGCACGGGGCCTGGAAGGATTCGCTGGTCTGAGGCCCGGCGCCGAAGGCCACCTGCCGGGTCCCCCCGCCTTTGGAGGAGGACGACGGCGGTTCCGCCCCTTGGGAGCCGAAACCCGCCAAAGGTGGGGAAACCAGCGGCCGCCGCGCCCTCCGGGCCGTAATGCAGGAGGTCCTGGCCTCGATTTCGCATGTGGCCTCTGTATCGGCTATTCTTGTAAAGTTGCTTTTGCAGCGGATCGGGATGTAGCGCAGCTTGGTAGCGCGCTTCGTTCGGGACGAAGAGGTCGCAGGTTCAAATCCTGTCATCCCGACCAACAAAAGAGGGTCTCCCCAGGGAGGCCCTCTTTTTTTCATCTTTGGCGGCATCCTCGGGTTATAGGACAAAACGTGTGTAATTCCCGGGTGTGTCATGTGCGTCCTGCCCATCCGGTGCGGTGCCAGAGGCCTTCTTCAGGGCTGAGTCCGGTGCTGTAGAGCTCGGGGCCGGGGTCCCGTTCTGTCGGGGCGCTGGCTTTGGTC
>NZ_JBFTJD010000023.1:0-67349 GCF_056395245.1 Arthrobacter sp. 10L430
TGCGACGCCGACATCATCCCCATCCTCCTCGGCAGCCAAGGCCGCATCCTGGACATCGGCCGCACCACCCGGATCTTCCCACCCCACCTCCGCAAAGCCCTCACCGCCCGCGACCAAGGCTGCGCCTTCCCCACCTGCACCATCCCCGCACCCTGGTGCGAAGCCCACCACACCACCTACTGGTCACACGGCGGACCCACCAACACCGACAACGGCGTCCTCCTCTGCACCCACCACCACCACCTCATCCACAAAGAACAATGGCAAATCCACATCAAAACCGGCATCCCCTGGTTCATCCCCCCACCCCACATCGACCCCACCCAAAAACCCCGACGCAACCACCACCACCGAACATAAAACGGCGGCTGAACCCACGATGACCCCACAAGCAGGCCGGCGGCCGGACACGACACTCCGGCACGGGTCGTACGGGCAGCGATCCCGGCGGACGATATCAGGGCGCGCAGGCGATCGCCGCGCACAGCCGCACAGCCGCACAGCCGCACAGTTGGATGGTCACGCGTTGCCCTGCGTCAGCACTGGTCCGGCGTGGGATCCCTGGGGAAGGACTGTCTTGCAACGTGGCCATCCCGTCGATGCGGTCAGCGCACGAAGCAACTGTTTGGCCTGACAGACGCTGATCGACTGAACACCAGGGCGCGGGTATCGGCCACCGCGGGTCGCCCTGGAGCCCCGGCGTTGCGGCGTCTTTGCTGCCGGACCTCGAGAATGACCCCGGTGGTGTATCTCCGTGGTTTCCGCTTCGTCGCCCAAATGACAGACACCTTCCTCACCTTGTCCGCCGCGGTTAGGCTCTGCGCATGACGGCAACAGGGTCGGGTCCATCAGAGCCGCACCGCGGCGAAAAGGGAAGGCGGGCAGTAGGCATTACTGTTCGTGTTGCGGTCCCAGAATGAGCCATGACCAATGGCCAGAGCCGCCAGACCTGCCTCTCCCCGTCATCATGGCCCAGCGATGGACGGACGCCGTCTTTTTGCACTGGCGGATCCCCGAGGCAGCGGCCGCCGCGAAGATGCCCCCTGGCGTGCTCCCGGATGTCTTCGACGGTTCATCGTGGGTGGGACTTGTCGCGTTCCGGATGCAGGGCGCGAGCCTCGGACGCGGCCCGGCGGTGCCGTACTTCGGAGATTTCACCGAGGTCAACGTCCGGCTGTACTCGCGCGAACCAGGCGGAAGGCGGGGAGTTGTCTTCCTGAGTTTGGATGCATCACGCTTCGCCGTGGTGTTAGCTGCGCGGGCAGTCGGGATTCCGTATGTGTGGTCGCACGCCCACGTCAAGCCGGGACTAGGGCCGGACCCCGCCATTGGATATTCAGTCCGCAGATTCCGGCACGGTGCCAAGACCGACTTTGCAGTTACCCCTGACCTGAGCAAACAAACAACCGATCCGCTGGCCATCCATCTGACTGCGCGTTTCGGGCTTCACACGCGCTTAGTCGGACGCACCTTTTATGTGCCCAACACCCATACCCCCTGGCCGTTGTACCGGGCCAACCTCACCTCGCTGGACGACCAACTCGTTGCGGCCGCGGGCATAACCGTTTCTGGAACACCCGAGTCTGTCTTATTCTCCCCAGGTGTCGGCACGACGTTCGGGCGTCCGAGGCCTTTGGCGTGACGGCGGCGAGCCAGTGCGGACAGGACTTCAGAGCAGATTAGGAGTCCTGCCATCCACGGCCTTCCACGAAGGTGGCAACAAGCGTACCGATTCCTGCCTGAAGTGAGTTGGAAGGATCCTCGAAGAGTGACGCCTCGGTGGCCCGGCTGTGGTTGATGAGCTGCTCGGCTTCCAACTTGGCTTCCGGGACGGTTGCACCGATGATTCCGGTCCGCGCCGGGAGTTCGGGAGTGTGCACTATTTCAGCGTCCGTCTCCGAGAGCGGGATGGTGGTCCCGGTCTGTATTTCGTCGTGCGGGAACTCGAATTCGGCGTTGTCGGGGCCAGCGGGAACCGTGTACTCCAGAAAGTAAGTCATGTCCCTACCCTTGCAGAAAGCCCGTAGGCCCGAAACCCCGCCATGCCCGCGAGGAGTGGAGTGTCCGCTGCCGGTCCATCGTCCGCGCGCTCCTTGAATTTACCGCCCCGCCGCATAACCCTGCGCACCGCGCGGATTAGCGGCGGCCCGCAGGACCCCGGTCGCCGGATCGCGTTCGACGGCGGACAGCCGTCCCAGTGTCCAGTCACCGGCGCGGGTGATCCGGTGCCCCCTTCGCTCAAGTCCCGCTATTAGCTCGCCGCCGAGCCGGTCCTCGACGACGGCTCCCCCAGGTACCCACGTGCGGGGCCAGAACGAGCCAGGCATCGACGTCGTATGGAACGCCGGCGCGTCGATCGCCTGCTGCGGCGAGTAGCCACCGACTATCGTCCTCAGCAGATACAGAAGCTGCCACTGGTCCTGCTGGTCTCCGCCTGGCGAACCCAGCGCTGTGACCGCAACGCCGTCGCGCAGCACCAGGGTTGGCGTTAGGGTGGTGCGCGGCCGTTTGCCCGGAGCCAGCGTGGACGGCGTTCCGGGTTCAAGCCACGTCATCTGCAGCCGCGTGCCCAGGCAAAAGCCAAGTTCTGGAATTGCCGGCGAAGACTGCAGCCAGCCGCCTGACGGAGTGGCGGAGACCATGTTTCCCCAGCGGTCCACGACGTCGATGTGGCATGTATCGCCGCGCGTTTCCCCAGTTGGAGTAACCGTCGGCTCGCCGGCTCCGACAGCGGCACCGAAGGCGGCAGCACCGCGGTTGGGGCGAGAGCCGCCGTCGTCATTGCCCTGCGACGGCGGCGCGTACTCAGTACGCAGCGCCGGGATGTACGGCTCCCGGCCCGGAACCTGGCCCGGTCGGAATTCGTGGGAGGCGTTCTCGGTGATCAGTTCCCGTCGCCGAGCAGCGTATTCAGCAGAGAGCAGGTAGTCCAGCGGCACGTCGGCATCGCCGTAGTACGCCTCCCGGTCGGCGAGCGCCAGCTTCTGGGCCTCAAGAATCGTGTGGGCCCCGAGTTCGGTGGACGGATCGAGGTACTCGTCGTCCAATCCCTCAAGGATTGCCAGGGTTTGCAGCAGCGCCGGGCCTTGGCCCCAGGCCCCGGTCTTGGCGATCGTGTGGCCGCGGAATTCAAAAGCGGTGGCCTCTTCGTAGCTCGCGCGGAATCCGGCCATGTCGGCCATGGTCAGGACGCCGCTGTGATCGGTGCCCGATGAGTGGCGGTGCGGTGTCTGCACAGCCTTGGCGACAATCCGGGCAACGAAACCCTCGCTCCATTCGCGCCGGGCAGCATCGATCCGCGCCTCGCGGGTGTGGGCATCGGCTTCACCGACGGCCTCGCCAATGCCTGCTCCGGCCTGAACCAGCTTCTGCAAGGTGCGGGCATGGGCGGGATTCCGGATCAGCTGGCCCTCTTCCGGGATCCGTCCCTCCGGCATCCACAGGTCAGCGGACGTTGGCCAGTGGCGGCGGAACAGCTCCGACACGGCGGAGATGGTAGCGCCAACCCGGGCCAGGACAGGGTGCCCGTCACGCGCGTACGCGATCGCGAAGTCCAGCACCTCCGCCAGTTCCCACGTCCCATGGTCCCGCAGGAGCAAGAGCCACGCGTCGACGGCGCCAGGAACCGCGGCGGCCAGGGCACCGGAGCCCGGCACGAGTTCCAGTCCTTCGCCCGCGTAATGCTGCACGGTGGCTCCTGCCGGCGCCGGGCCCTGCCCCATCAGCACCACGGGCCTGCCCGGGTTCTCGGCCGTGCTGAACACACCGGCCATATCACCGCCGGGGCCGTTGAGGTGGGGTTCCACCACGTGCAGCACGAATGCTGCCGCGGTGGCGGCGTCGAAGGCGTTGCCTCCCCGTTCGAGCACCGACTGTGCCGTGGCCGTGGCCAGCCAGTGCGTCGACGCCGCCATCCCGAAGGTGCCCTGGAGGGTGGGACGGGTGGTAAACGGATCCGGCCTCGTGAAACTCATGCAGCTACTGTAGGCATCCGCTTCCGCGCTACCGGGGACACCGCGCCCACGACACGGACCAGGCTCTAATCCCGGACTCCCTTTCCTGGCCGCCCAACGCGTTGTCTCCCGGCTGGTGGCGCCGCGCCGAGACTCCTGGTTCTGGCACTATTTTCCGAGCCCGGCCCTCCTGAGCGCTTCTGCCATCGCGGTATTAGCGGGCGCGGGCTTCGCTGTGGCGGGCTTCGCCGTGCCTGGCTTTTCTGTGCCGGTCTTGGCTGTGCCGGAAGTGCCTTTGCGTTCGCCTGACGTGGCACGCCGCGCTGCGTCGCGCGCACCACCCTCGCTCTGGTTGCCTTGTCCGCCTTGCCTGCCCTGCCCGCCCTGGGCACTCCGGGCACCTCGCTGATTCGAGCCGCGGTCCATCGCATCCCGACGAGCAGAATCGTCCAAGCCACCCGTGCCTCGGCCTGCGGGGCCGCGACCACCGGAAGGTGCCGCTTCGTCGTCGAGCCTCAAGGTCAACGAAATCCGCTTCCGTTCCGGGTCGGCTTCGAGCACCTTCACGCGGACCACCTGGCCCGATTTCACCACTTCCCGCGGGTCGGACACGAACCGGTTGGCCAGAGCAGAAACATGCACCAGCCCGTCCTGATGCACTCCCACGTCCACGAACGCGCCGAATGCCGCAACATTGGTGACCGTTCCCTCGAGCACCATGCCGGGCTTGAGGTCCGAGATCTTCTCGATGCCCTCCGAGAACGCGGCAGCCTTGAACGCCGGACGCGGATCGCGGCCCGGCTTGTCCAGCTCGGCAATGATGTCCCGGACCGTCGGCAGCCCGAATGTGCCGTCGACGAACTCCTGCGGGTTGATCTCACTAAGCCCCAAGGCCCCGGCTGCGGCCAGCCCAGTATTGGAAAGCGCGCCGGTCCTGCCGGATGCGGCACCCCCGGCAGCCGCCATGATCTTCCGGGCCACAGGGTATGCCTCGGGGTGAACGCTGGACGCATCCAGCGGCTCCGCTCCGCCGGTGATCCGGAGGAACCCGGCGCACTGCTCGAACGCCTTCGCGCCGAGCCGAGGGACCTTCTTTAGCTCGCTGCGCTTCGCGAAAGGGCCATGCTCGTTCCGGTAGGCCACGATGTTCTCGCTCAGCAGCGGGCCGACGCCCGCCACCCGGCTCAACAGCGCAGGCGACGCGGTATTCACGTCCACGCCCACCGCGTTCACGCAGTCCTCCACCACGGCATCCAGGCTGCGGTCCAGCTTGGCGGCCGTGACGTCGTGCTGGTACTGCCCGACGCCGATCGACTTCGGATCGATCTTCACCAGTTCAGCCAGCGGGTCCTGAAGCCGGCGCGCAATCGAGACCGCCCCGCGGAGGGACACGTCCATGCCCGGCAGTTCGGCCGCCGCCAGAGCTGACGCCGAATACACCGACGCCCCTGCCTCGGACACCACCAGCTTCTGCGGCTTCGGTACTGCACCGGTCGCAGCGCCCGAACCCGTCGCAGCGCCCGAACCGGTCGCGGGACCCGAACCCGTCGCAGCGCCGGAACCCGTCGCGGGACCCGAACCGGGCCGCGGACCCGAACCCGTTCCGGAAGCCCCGGCCACTGCGGCGGACAGTCTCTTGAGCAGTTCGGCACCAAGCTTGTCCGTCTCGCGGGACGCCGTGCCGTTGCCGATCGCCACGAGTTCGACGGCGTGCTTCCGCGCCAGCCGTTCGAGCGTGGCCAGGGCTTCGTCCCACTTGCGTGCCGGTGCGTGCGGATACACCGTGTCCGTGGCCACCACCTTGCCGGTCCCGTCGACGACGGCCACCTTCACGCCGGTCCGCAGCCCCGGGTCCAGGCCCAGGGTGGCGCGGTTGCCGGCCGGCGCCGCGAGCAGCACGTCGCGCAGGTTCGCGGCGAAGACGCGGACGGCCTCGTCCTCAGCGGCGGCAAACATCCGCCCGCGCAGGTCCGCCGTCAGCCGGGCGAGTACGCGCGAGCGCCATGCCACCTGCGCCGTCTGCAGGAGCCAGGCGTCGGCGGGCCGGCCGCGGTCCGCAACCCCGAGGAACCTGGCCACGGCGGACTCGTAACGGGCGCGCGCCGCAGCGAGCGCGTCGTCGTCGGCCGGGTCCGCCTCGGTGAGGTCGAGCTCCAGCACGCCGTCCTTCTCCCCGCGCAGCAGCGCGAGAACGCGGTGCGACGGCATCCCGGTGGGCGCCTGAGAGAACTCGAAGTAGTCCGCAAACTTCTGGCCTTCGGTCTCCTTGCCCTTCTTGACCCTCGAGACCATCCGGCCCTGCGTCCACAACCGCTCGCGCAGGGTCTCGGCGAGATCGGGATCCTGCGCCACCCGCTCCACGAGGATGGCGCGAGCGCCAGCGAGCGCGGCTGAGGCGTCGTCGACGGCGTGCTCGGCGTTCAGGTATTTCGCGGCCTCCCGTTCCGGATCCAGTTCGGGGCGTTTCAGCAGCGCATCGGCCAGCGGCTCCAGTCCGGCCTCCCGCGCGATCTGCGCCTTGGTGCGGCGCTTGGATTTGAAGGGCAGGTAGATGTCCTCCAGCCTGGACTTCGTGTCCGCGGCGACGACGGCGGCCTCAAGTTCCGGGCTCAGCTTGCCCTGGGCGGCGATCGCCTCCAGGACAGCACGACGGCGGTCCTCCAGTTCGCGGAGGTAGCGCAGGCGCTCGTCGAGCTCGCGCAGCTGGGTATCGTCAAGGGTGCCAGTGGCTTCCTTGCGGTACCGGGCGATGAACGGGACGGTTGAACCGCCGTCGAGCAGGTCCACGGTTGCCTTCACCTGCCAGGCCTTGACACCCAACTCGGAGGCGATCTGGGCGGCGATGCGGTTGGCCAGATCGTCGGGCGAGACGTTAGCTTCAGGAGTTCGTGCCCGCATTGGGGTGGGCGGGTTTGAAGAGGGTGCAGGGGCGGGCGCGGAAGGGTGCTGCGGGAGTTGGGTCACCACAACATTTTGCCTCACATGATCACCTTCGGACGCGAAACCGCGGGAAAGTAGCGGCGGCGCCAGGCTGGATGCGGGTCAACCAACCGGCTCTACCCACGGCTGGGCTTAAGTGATGTAGTGACTGTAGGCAGCGGAAATCCTTCAGGTAGGCGGTGCACCATGCAGGAATTGCTCATCATTCTTCAGGACGGCTTCAATGCGGACGAAGTCGCCATCACCGTCAACGGCAAGGAAGCCCGGTACGACCGCGACGTCACCACCCGGGAGCTGTTGGGCATGGCCGAGGAAGTTTCCGTGGAGCTCCCCGCGAAGGGCGCGACGGTGGGCGTGGAAGTGACAAGCCGGAACCTCAGCGCGGAGAAGAAGCTGCACGGACGGCCGCGGAGCCTCCTCGTATCCATCGAGGACGGCCAACTGGTGCTGAGCGAAGGGACCGGCCGCGAGGCATTTCTCTAAGCCGTCCCCCTGTGCGGTTCTCAGCTGTCCTGCCGGGACTGGCCGGACTGCCGCGGGTCAGCGTGTCTTCGGAGCCTGAGTCTCCGACGAGTCCAGCGCCTCCGGGAGTGCCAGCGCCTCGTCCAGCACCTTGCCGAAGTTCGCGGCGTCGTGGGCGAACCGCCCGAGGAAGAGGCCGGAGACTCCATCGAGTGTGGGCAGCAGCCCGGGCTTCGCGGAACCGCCGTAGATTATTGGAACGTCGCTCAGCGTCCTGCCGCTTTGCTGCCGGTGGCCGGCAAGGAGAGTGCGAAGCGAACGCACGACGGCGGTCACGTACTCCGCGCCTGCAGGCTCGGCAGCGCCGATGGCCCAGACGGGTTCGTAGGCGATGACGAGGCGGGAAACAAGATCCCAGTCTCCGCCGGCCGCGGCCTGGATCTGCCGGTACACGAACGCGGCGGCGGATTCGGAGGCAGAGGCGGATCCGGGCTCGTCGTCGGAAACGGATCCCAGGCCGCCGGGACCTCCGTTCGTCCCCGAAGCAGGCCCCGCCGCCCCCTCGCCGACGCACAGCAGCGGCGTGATGCCGGCGTCGTCCGCTGCCCTGACTTTGAGCGCAACCATGGCGTCGTCCTCACCGAAATACCGGCGTCGTTCGGCATGGCCGATCTCCACGAGGCTTACGCCGAGCTCGGCAAGGAGCGACGGCGAGACCTCGCCTGTCCACGGACCGTCCGCCCAGCCGCAGTCCTGTGCGCCGAGCAAGGCCGCCGAGCCGGCCAGGATGTCGGCGGCTGCGGGGAGCATGGGAAAGGACGGGATCACAAACGGGACCACCCGTCCGGACGCGAGGGCCGGACGGGCGTCCACTTCCTGGCGCAGCTCGCCCAGCCAGCGCAGGCTGTCCCGGTACCCCAGGTACATCTTGGTGCTGACACCTACGAAGATGGTGTCAGACCCGGTTCGGCCTGCGGGGCCGGCTGGGCTGGGCTGCGTCATTCTGGTTGCTGCTTTCCTTGGATGCTTGCCGAGTTGCTTCTCTGGTTACTTCACCAGTTACTTCTCGAGGAGGTCGTCAGCCTTGCTCTGGAACTTGCGCGTACCGTACATCATCACCGCGGCGAGGAACGGCAACACACCCAGCGCGTAGACGCCCATGGTTCCCGTGTCCGAGGCGGTGATCTGGTTGACCGACGTGCGCAGGATCGGGGCCACGAAGCCGCCGAGGTTGCCCAGCGAGTTGATCAGACCGATGCCGGCCGCGGCGGCGGTTCCGGTGAGGAACGCCGTCGGGTAAGACCACGCGATGGGGCCGATCGACAGGAAGCTGCAGACCGCCAGGCAAATGAACATAATGCCAAGCACCGGAAGGTGGTTGCTTCCTGCCCAGGCCGAACCGAAGATGCAAAGCCCGGTGGAGATGAAAAGCCCGGTGCCCCAGACACGTCGGCGGATCACCGTGTTGGCCGCCTTGCCAATGAAGTAGCAGGCGAAGATGCCGAAGAACCACGGGATGGCAGCCATCATTCCGACGGCGAAGCCCACCTTCTGGCCGGTCAGCTGCGCCACCTGCTGCGGCAGGTAGAACGTCACGCCGTACACGGCGATCTGCAGGCAGAAGTAAATGACGGTGAAGTACCAGACGCGGCCGTTGCGCATAGCAGCCAGCACGCCGCGTGGTCCGGATTCTTCCTTGACGTTGTCCTCAAGGGCCATGACGTCCAGAAGGGCCTTCTTTTCGCCGGTGTTGAGGAACTTGGCGTCCTGCGGGCTGTTGATCAGGAAGAAGTAGGCGGCAATACCGGCCAGAACGGCGAGCGTGCCCTCGACGAAGAACATGACCTGCCAGCCCTGGACGCCGGGAACCTGGTCGCCGATGTTGATCAGCCAGCCGGAGAGCGGTGCGCCCATCATCTGGGAGAACGGCTGGGCCAGGTAGAAGATGGCGAACATCTTGACACGGACCTTGTTGGGGAACCACGCCGCGAGGAACATGATGACGCCGGGGAAGAGCCCGGCTTCGGTGACACCCAGCAGGAACCGCAGGATGATGAACGACGTCTCGCCCTGGACGAAGGCGAAGCAGGCGGAGACGATGCCCCACGTGATGGCGATGCGGGCCAGCCAGACCTTGGCGCCGAATTTCGTCAGCAGCAGGTTGGACGGAATCTCGAACAGTGCGTAGCCGATGAAGAAGATGCCGGCCCCGAGCGCGTACGCACCGGCGGTAACGCCCTTGTCCGCACCCAGCGCTGCTTCGGCGAAGCCCACGTTGGTGCGGTCCAGGAAGGCGACAACGTAGAGAATCACCAGCATCGGCATGAGCCGGAAGGACGCCTTGGAGATGGCCGATTTCAGGACCGGCGAATCCAGCAGCTCCTTCGTGGCGGATGTTGTTGGTGTGACAGTCATTCAAACTCCTCGTTGAGTAAGTCAGTGAGCAAATCAGACGGGCAAAACTGGTGGTGCCTTTGAGGGTGGTGCCTTACAGCTGGACGTGCTTAGAGCGAGAACGCGATGAGCGCTACCCCGATGAGGCAGGCGAGGACGCCCACGGCGAGGTAGATCTTGCGCTCTTTGGTCCACGATGCGAACCCCGTAGGGGCGGCCACGACGGCGGCTGCAGACCGGCGGGTGGACTGGCCGCGCTGGGTGTACTGGCTGGTGCGGGCGGAACGGCTGTTCTGGGCCATGGTGGTCCTTCCTAGTGCATGTAGAGTCCGCCATCCACATTCAGCGTCTGGCCGGAGATGTATCCGGCGTCCTCGCTGATGAGGAAGGCGATGGCTGCTGCGATGTCGCGGGTGGATCCGACGCGGTTGACCACGAGGTCCTTGGTGAGTTCGTCCTTGCGTTCCTGGCTGAGCGTGCCGCCCATGATGTCGGTGTCGATGGGGCCCGGGGAGATGGCGTTCACGGTGATGTCGTACTCCCCCAGTTCGCGGGCGGTGGCGCGGGTCAGGCCGATGACGCCGGCCTTGGCCACGGAGTAGGGCGACTTGGAGAACGTGCCGCCGCCGCGCTGGGCGGAGACGGAGGAGATGTTCACGATGCGCCCGATGCGGTTCTTGGCCATGGACTCGGCGACGCGGCGCGTGGCGTAGTGGACTCCGTTGAGGTTGATGTTCAGGACGCGGTCCCATTCGGCGGCGTCGAGTTGCAGGTACGGGACGGGCGAGCTGACCCCGGCCACGTTGGCGAGAGCCACGATCTGCGGCAGCTCGGCCTCGATCGAGTCGATCGCCGCACGGACCGACTCTTCGCTGGCTACGTTGGCACCGACGCCGTGGGCCTTCACACCGTACTTGCCGGCGATCTCCTTGGCGGTGGACTGGCACAGGGCGTCGTCGAGGTCGATGATGCCGATGTTCCAGCCATGCTCCGCCAGGTAGTTGGCAGTGGCGCGGCCGATGCCGCGCTCCGAGACCGCGCCGGTGACAATGGCAGTGCGCGCTGACGGAAAAGTACTCATGGGTGTGCTCCTAAAGAGTTCAGGTAAGAGGGCGCGGCTCAGCCGGACCGGGCCCGCAAGTTGGGGGCCCGGTCCTATGAAAAACCGGAGGAACTAGTTGATCGGGGCCGGGCCCAGGTCTTCGATGAGCTTCTGCATGGCGACGTACGCCTTGTTGCGGTAGGCGATCAGCTCGGGGGTGCGCTCGGCCGGGACGTTGAGGAAGCCCGCCCCGGTCTTGGTGCCGAGCTTTCCTGCTTCCACGAGGTCCGTGAGGATCTTCGGTGTGGCAAAGCGCTCCGGGAAATCGGTCTGCAGGGACTTGTAGCAGAAGTTGTAGACGTCCAGGCCGGCCATGTCGGCGATGGCGAACGGTCCGAAGAACGGCAGGCGGAAGCCAAAGGTGGTGCGGACCAAAGTGTCCACGTCTTCCGCCGTCGCAATTCCCTGTTCCACGAGCTGCGCGGCTTCGTGGAACAGTGCGTACTGGAGACGGTTGAGCACGAAGCCGGTGACGTCCTTGACCACGGCGGTCTGCTTGTTGGCTGCATGCACCAGGTCGCGGACAGCACCCACGGTCTCGGCCGATGTTCCGGCGTGGGGGATGATCTCCACGCCCGGGATGAACGGCGAGGGGTTGGAGAAGTGCACGCCCAGGAAGCGCTCCGGGTGGGCGACCGGCTCGGAGAGGTCCGCGATGGAAATCGTGGAGGTGTTGGAGCCAATGATCGCGTCCGGACGGGCTGCGGCGCTGATCCGGGCGAGGGTCTGGTGCTTGATCTCGATGACCTCGGGCACGGCCTCCTCGATGAAGTCGGCGTCGGCCACGGCCTCTTCGATGTCCTTCGCAGCCCAGAGGTTCTGCTTCAGGATTTCGGTGGAACCTTGCGGAAACAGGCCGTCAGCCACAAACTGGTCGGACTCCGTGAGCAGGCGCTCGTAGTTCTTCTGCGCCACCTCTGCGGACACATCGGCCAGGGCAACGCGGGCCCCGCCCAGCGCCAGGACCTGGGCAATGCCGCCGCCCATGTACCCGGAGCCGACGACGGCGATCTTGCGTGAGCTGTTGGTTACTTCAGTCATGGTCAGTCAGCCTTCGTGTAGTCGGGTTCGTAAGAGCAGATGGCGTCCACCTTGGCCGCCGAGGATGAGTTCTCGTCGAAGCGGTGTTCGAGCCACTCGCCTACGAGCTTCTTGGCGAGCTCAAGTCCGATCACACGCTGGCCCATGGTGAGGACCTGGGCGTTGTTGCTCAGCACCGAGCGTTCCACCGAGTAGCTGTCGTGCGCCGTGACGGCCCGGATTCCGGGTACCTTGTTGGCCGCAATGGCCACACCCAGACCTGTTCCGCAGATGAGGAGCGCGCGGTCGGCTTCGCCGTCGGCCACCTTGCGAGCGGCGTTGACGGCGACGTGCGGGTACGCGGTGGAGTCGTTCGGCCCAACGCCGATGTCCAGCACGGATGCCACGCGGCTGTCGGCCTCGAGCAGCGCCTTCAGTGCTTCCTTGTATTCGACGCCGGCCTCATCGTTGCCGATGACAATGCGCCAGCCTGCGGTGTTAGTCATTTTTGTGCTCCATTTCCGGCCGCGGCGGCCATGTCGGACGTGGCCGCTTCGGAACCGGCCAGTTCAGATTGGATGTAGGTGGCGATCCGTTCGGCGATCAGTCCAAAGGAGACGGCACCTGGATCGGGGTGGCCCAGGCTCTTTTCAGCCAGCGGGCGGGCGCGGCCCTTGAGCGGGCGGAGGTCCGCCGTCAGCCGGGCGGCTTCGGTAGCCGCGGAAGCGGCGGTGGCGAGGGCACTGCCCACGGAGGCGCCGCCGTCGGACGCGTTCCGGAACGCGTCCCGGAACGGCAGTAGGGCATCCACCATGGTCTTGTCCCCCGGTTCGGCTTTGCCGAGTTCGGTGATCGCATCGGTGAAGGCGGTCACCGCGGCAGCGGCGTCCCCGGCCAGGTAGGAGTCGCGGTTGCCCAGCGCAAGGCCGGCGGCGATCACCGCCGACCCCCACAGCGCGCCCGAGGTTCCGCCGGCGCGTTCACTCCACGCTTCCCCGGCCTGGGTGAGCACCCGCTCAACGGACGCCCCGGCTGTCGCGTTCTGCTCACCTGCAGCCAGAGCCGCGTCGACGCCGCGGCGCATGCCGATGCCGTGGTCGCCGTCGCCGGCGATGGCGTCCAGGTTGCCAAGTTCCTCTTCATGTTCGACGACGACGTCCCGCACCTGCGCGAGCACGGCGGCTGCCAGCCGGCCGAGGTCAGCGGACGCCGCGGTAGCTTTTTCCGATTCTTCGTCGATCGTGTCTTCCGCGTCCGCCAGCTCGCGGCGGGCCCGCGGTGCGAGGTTGCCCTTGCGGTATGCCGGGGTGTCGGCCGGAGCCGCCCAGTACTGCTCGATCTCATCGTCCAGCCAGAGCAGGGTCAGGGACAGGCCGGACATGTCCAGGCTGGTAACCAGCTCGCCGCACTCGGGCTCCACCACGGTGAGGCCGGCGGCGTTGAGAAGCTTCTCGATCTTGCCGAACAGCAGGAACAGTTCGTCGTACTTGACGGTGCCAAGGCCGTTGACGATGGCCACCACGCGGTCGCCGGCGTCCTCGGGCTTGTCCGCCAGGAGCCGTGAGACCAGCAGTTTGGCCAGTTCGGAGGCCGTGGGCATGGGGTGCTCAGAGATGCCAGGCTCGCCGTGGATTCCCAGGCCCAGCGACATCTGGCCGGCGGGCACGTGGAAGAGCGGTTCGCTGGCACCGGGCAGGGTGCAGCCGTCGAAGGCGACGCCCAGAGAGCGCGTCCGGTGGTTGGTCTTGATGGCCAGCCGTTCCACCTCGTCCAGGTTCAAGCCCGTTTCGGCAGCCGCGCCGGCCACCTTGAACACCGTGAGGTCGCCGGCGATGCCGCGGCGCTTCTCGATCTGGTCCACGGGGGCGCTGGCGATGTCGTCAGTCACCAGGACGGTGCGGGTTTCGATGCCCTCCGCGTTGAGCCGCAGCTGGGCCTGGCCGAAGTGCAGGACGTCGCCTGCGTAGTTGCCGTAGCTGAGGAGCACTCCCCCGCCGGCGTTCGCGGCTTTGGCCACGCGGTAGACCTGCCCGGCGGCGGGCGAGGCGAACATGTTGCCGCAGGCCGAAGCCGCTGCCAGGCCCGGTCCCACGAGTCCGGCGAAGGCAGGGTAGTGACCGGAGCCGCCGCCGATCACGAGGGCCACCTGGCCGGTGGGCACTTCGGTTGAGCGGACGACGCCGCCGTCCACGCGGGCAACATACCCGCGGTTGGCAGCCACAAAGCCGTCCAGCGCCTCATCCGCGAAATCAGCGGGATTGTCGAAGATCTGGGTCATGGTTCCTCATTGAATCCGAGTTGGGTTGATCAGTTCTGATGCGATCCGGCCGAGTGTGCCCACCGGAGGGCCCCGGGAAGGCGGCCGTCCGAGCGGGGCCCGACGGCCGCCGTCGGAAGTTCGGTTCCGGTGGGAACCGGGCTTCCGGGGACTTTAGGAAGTGGCGAGTTCGACGGCGGCCGGCTGCAGCCGGCCCTGCGCCACCTGGCTGGTGCCAAGCGCGTAGCCGTCCTTCTTGGGGAGGACGTGGCGGCGAAGGTAGTCCTGGTTGCTGGCCGTGACGGACAGGCCGTCGCCGCCGTAGTGCTCGGTGCAGATGATGCCCTGATAGCCAGCCGCAATGGCAACTTTGAACGCCTCGCGGTAGTTGATGAGACCGCTTTCCATCGGAGCCGGCATGGCAACGTAGCTGTCGCGGGCCACATCCTCGTCACGGATGTAGTTCTTCATGTGCCAGTAGTTCGAGTACGGCATGGTCTTGGCCACCAATTCGCGCCAGTCCTCGATGGGACGGTGCAGGCGGATCAGGTTTCCGATGTCCGGGTTGAGCCCGACGTTGGTCAGGCCGATGTCTTGCACCAGCTGCACGGAAGAGTCCGCGGTGCCGAGGTAGGTGTCTTCGTACATCTCGAGCGAGAGGAGAACGCCTACCTCTGCCGCGTGGCGGCCAAGTTCGCGGAACCGCGTGACGGCGTTGCTCCAGGCTTCCTTGTCCCCTACTGGATCCTTATAGCCTTCAACGGTCCAGAACCACAGCTGCTTCTGCTGCTCCGGGGTGATTGCCTGGTGCAGGCCGAAGGAAACCACTTCGCAGCCGAGCTCGGCGGCGGCGTCGATGGTGCGGTGGCTGTACTCAAGGTTGGCTGACCAGTTGCCCTCCTCGATGACGCTGCGGCGGATGGCGGAGATGACGGGCATGCCGATCCCCACACTCTCAGCGGTCTGCTTGAACTCCGCGAGGCGTTCCTTGCTGAGATCGCCGGGACGGACCCAGCTGTCGGTGAGGTCGGCGTTGGCGAAGCCTGCTTCCTTGACTTCGGTAAGAACCTCGGCCCAGGCGGAGGCGTCGGCGTCGTTGATGTGGGTTCCCTGGGCGTCAGTGCCGGGGAACTGCAGCAGGGCTGCGGTGATGGGCCAGTTCTCAGCTGTATATGCCACGTTTTGCACTCCTTCGTGAATCCTGTTTCCTATAGGATCTACTATCCGGCGGAAGGTTGTCAAGATCACATTTACCTACCCTGGGAACAATCGAAGATCCTATAGGGAGTGCCGCTGTTTGTGAAGAGGGCCACTTCCGGGCAGCCCCACGCTTTCAGAAACCCTCATCCGAATAGCACGCAGTATGTGTCGTGTTGAAGGCCGAAACGACACCTACTGCGAGCACTGCGAGCTACACGGGATTAGTCTGCCGGGGCGTCGGCGATCGCCCGCGCGCGGACTTTCTGCACATGATCAGCCATGGCGGCTTCGGCCTTTTCGGGATCACCGGTTGAGAGTGCGTCCAGCACTGACTGGTGCTCGGCGATGGCGTTCTCCGCGTCGGTAATGCCGACGCCGCCGAAAAGCCGGAACCGCTGGACCTGCCCGCCCAGGGCTGCATAGGCGGCAACCATGAATTGGTTCCCGGTCTGTTTCGCGATCAGCTGGTGAAAGCGCTCGTCGGCTTCCAGGTAGTCCTTGTAGTCAGCAAACGACGGGCCACGCGGGGCGGATTTCAGGTCGGCCACGGCTTTTTCCAGCTCCGCGAGCCTTTCGGGTGTGAGACGGCTGCACGCTAACCGGGCATTGACGGGTTCGATCGCAAGCCGGGCCTCCATGAGCTCCGCGAAGTCCTCCCGCGTGAAGACGGGGGCAACGCGATAGCCTTTCAACGCCACTCTCCGGACCATCCCCGTGTGCTCCAGCCGCGCCAGGGCTTCCCGGACAGGAGTGGGGGAAACGTCGAGTTCGCGCGCGGTTCCGTCAATACTGACGGCGGCGCCGGGTTCCAGTCGTCCGTCCATGAGGGAGGCCAGGAGTTCCTCGTAAACATGGTCTGCCAGAACCTGACGGCTGACAGTCCGGCCTCCTCGGCGGTCACCGGTCTGATCGCCGGACCGGCTGCCGGCGCGGGTGCCGTTGGACGCTTTTTGCATGATCAAATCCTATAGGGATGCATCTGCGACCGTGAGCGGCCCTTCGCTTGCCGGGTTTAGAGCGATGAAAACAGAAGAACCGCCCGGGTATCCGGGCGGTTCTCCTGTTTGCTAGCAGGTTGTTAGGCGGGCTGGTACACCGGGTAGTCGGTGTACCCCTCTGCGCCTTCGCCGTAGAACGTGCTCTGGTCGGGCTCGTTCAGTGGCAGTCCTTCGCGCCAGCGGCGGGCGAGGTCCGGGTTGGCAATGGCCGGCCGGCCAACCACCACGGCGTCGGCATGGCCGTCTGCGACCAGGGAAACTGCTTCCTCACGGGTGGTAACCACACCGAAGCCGGTGTTGACCAGGAACGTGCCGTTGAAGCGGGCGCGCAGGTCCTGGACCAGCTCCCCCGCGGGTTCGTCGTGCAGGATGCTCAGGTATGCGAGGTTCAGCGGTGCGATCGTGTCGACCAGGACTTCGTAGGTTGCGCGGACATCGTCAGCGTCAGTTTCAGCGATTCCTTGGACGTTGTGCTGAGGCGAAATCCGGATTCCCACGCGGTTCGCTCCGAGCGCTTCGACAACGGCGTTGACGGTCTCTATGACGAATCGCGCCCGGTTTTCAGGAGAGCCGCCGTAGCTGTCCGTGCGCACGTTGCTGTTCGGGGCGAGGAATTCATGCAGAAGGTAACCGTTGGCGGAGTGCAGCTCCACGCCGTCGAACCCTGCTTCGATTGCGTTGAGCGACGCCGTCACGATTTCCTGCATCACCACCGGGAGCTCATCCGTGGAAAGCTCATGCGGCACGGGGTAGGCCTGCTTGCCGGTGTACGTGCGGGTCTCGCCCTCGATTGCAACAGCGCTGGGAGCGACGATCTGGTGGCCGCCGGTGATGTCCTCGTGGGAGACACGGCCGCCGTGCATAATCTGGGCGAACATCCGGCCGCCCTCAGCGTGGACGGCGTCCGTGACCTTTTTCCATCCGGCGATCTGCTCAGGAGTGACGATCCCTGGCTGCCCCGGGTAGGACCGTCCTGCCGGGCTGGGGTAGGTGCCTTCGCTGATGATCAGGCCAAGGGAAGCCCGCTGGCGGTAATGTTCCACCACGAGCGGTCCGGGTACGCCTTCCTTGCCGGAGCGAAGGCGGGTGAGGGGCGCCATCACGAGACGGTTGGAGAGTTCAAGTTCGCCGAGGCTCAGAGGGGAAAACAGCATGCGTGGTTCCTTTCAGAATGCATTGGGTTCACCCGATGCAACTGCCAAGCGTGTGCAAGTATTCCTGATGAGGGGCGCATCACAGGAGTCGGTCAACTGAAGCACCCCGGACACACCGAAAGGCGGCCCCCCAAGCCGGGTGCCGCCGTCGTCGTCGGAGCCTCTTTCTTCCCAATCCCTACTTGTTGCCGGCGGCAGCGCCCGGACAGCCTTGGCCGCTGGGGTTGGTGATGCAATCGTCGGCATAGTTGCGGGTCACTGAGCGCCAGACGCTCACTGTTTGCGGGGCTGCACTGAACTGGCCTTGGTTGGGAATGGGGAGCGCCGGACCACCATTCACGGAGTACGTGCCCTGGAAGTAAGTAGTCAGCACGACACTGAAGTCGCCCGTTTCCGCGTAGGCATGACTCGGGCGAGTCTTCTCACCCCAGCGGTCTTGCGGCAATGGTCCGCCCATTGTGGTCGTTGGGCCAAGTGAGGTCCCGTCTCCGTAGTCCCAGCGGTATTGGACAGGCTTGGCGACAATTGCCACCTTTTGCCCGAGCATATTCACGTTGAAGGACTGCTCGGACGCTTCAGCGTAAAAGTTGGTCTCTGCACCTCTCAAAGTGTGGGGACTCGGCTGGATTCGGGAAGTGCCGGCATTCACTGGAAGTTGCTCAAACTGGCGTTGAATCTGCGCGGCGATCCTGTCAAGGACGTCACTGGGATCCTCTGTGTAGACGCACCTGTCGGGACGGATTGGGGTCCACATTAAGGGTTGAAAATCCTTCAACGCCGAATACCAACGGACCGGCCGTCCGTCTTTTCCTTCGGTGCACTTTACTGCTCCTGCGAGGCAGGCGATGTCAAAGTTGTTCTCTTCGTCATCGAGACATAGATACTCGAGCTTGTAAACGCTTGGGTCTTCCGGAGTCGCTTGGGGCAGGTCCACCCAGCCGCCAGTCGTAGAGTCGTATCGCCAAACGCCTATGCCGTCGGCTGTCCAAGACAGGTCAGATCCTCCCTCATCCGCCTGCGCGATATTCGGCGGCGCCAAAAGAACGAACGCGCCAAGCATCACACTGACGAGAACCATTCCCCGGGCAGGCACCGTTCAACCGCCGAGTCGGTCTACGTTAAGTGCGCGCCATTTGCCTCGGGCATACTCCGCGATGATGAGGTCACCCAGCACTCCCGAGTCGGCCACGGTCTGACCAATTGAACCATCGGCGTTACGAAGAACGCCTGACCCCTGCTGAGACTGCACGGCGACTTGAAATTGCCCGGGAAGCGTTTCAATGAATTTCGACTGAGCCGCATGCACTTTGATAGCCGCCCCCTCGACCCACTTACCGTTTGAATTCCACTTAACGACACCAGGAAAGATCTTGCCGCATAAGGCGCACGAAGCACCCGATACAGCCTTCACAGGGGCAAGGTCGCCAGTTTCAAAGGCGTAATTCAGGAGTGAATACCAGTACTTCGCAAACGCCTCCAGCCCTTCCTTGGAGTTCTTGTCCGCCAACGGGGGTTTGACTGGCACCGGCACGTTCTGCGCCCGGCCCTTTGCGTCGGCTGGCTTATAGACGGGAGTGGGCTTCGGCGTTGGCGAAGCACTCGGGGTGACTGACGCAGACTGAGGGGCCGAAGAAGCTGGCCCGGCGCTCGGGTCGCCGCTCTTCGGACTATCGCCGTTGCTGCAGCCGCTGAAAGCCAGGGCCGAGACGGCTAGGAAGGAAATGGCGGACAGGCGCAGGCGCCCCGAAATGGATGTACGAGAAGTCATGCGCAGCTAATCCCCCCGGATAGGTTTCAAGACCACTGTGTCCGAACAATAGTTAAAGGGTAGCCGAGGCTACACTTTCAGGCTCAAAGTTATCCACAGCCCGCGAACCAGCTGGTTTTACCATCAGCAGCCCTCGGCAAAAAGTCATGAACCCCGGAAAGCACATGAAAACGGGCGGGGCGCACGCTGGCGCCCCGCCCGTTTTCCCTCAGTCGAGCCCGAAGTCCCGCTACTGCTGAGCCGGCAGCACAAGCTCCCCTGTCTTGTCAGTCGACAAGGCGAGCGAAGAAACATACTGGGGTTCGCCGTCGGGCCCGTCCAGGGCAGAGCGGACCATGTCAGGCCGCTCAAACTCCAGGCCGGTCACGTGGCAGAGGAGCCGGGCATCGCTGGGGTTCCCATCGGCGTCGAACATTGGCAGGTCGATTCCATCGTCACGCCGACGAAGGTAGTACCTCCCCTTGGTCAGCACGGCGATGACGGGCGGCAGCACCAGCGCCAAGCCCACGGCGAAGATCGGCGAGTACGGCTGGATGGCGGCGCCAAATGCTCCGAAAAACACTGCAATCGAAACACCGGCCGAGACCATCATGGACACGAAGCCCACCGGGTTTACGGCGTAAAGCATCCCGCGGCGGAACTCCGGGACCTTGGGTGAAATCTTGAGCAGGTACTTGTTGACGGCAATGTCCGATGCGACCGTGACCACCCAGGCCATGGCGCAGTTGGCCTAGAAGCCGAGGATCGTGTTGAGGAAGTCGAACATGTTCGCCTCCATCAGGACCAGGGCGATGAGCAGGTTCACCGCCACAAAGACCATACGGCCGGGGTACGTCTTGGTGACGCGGGTAAAACTGTTGGTCCAAGCCAGCGACCCGGAATACGCGTTGGTGACGTTGATCTTGATCTGGGAAATGACCACCAGCACCACAGCCAGAGTCATGGCCAGCCACCCGGGCATCATCTCCTGGTAGACGCCGAGGAACTGGTGGACCGGCTCGTTCGCGGTGGCGGAGGCGGC
The DNA here is from genome assembly GCF_056395245.1 of Arthrobacter sp. 10L430. Taxonomy (NCBI): domain Bacteria; kingdom Bacillati; phylum Actinomycetota; class Actinomycetes; order Micrococcales; family Micrococcaceae; genus Arthrobacter; species Arthrobacter sp. 10L430. Next base: position 20,270 of record NZ_JBFTJD010000023.1, read on the forward strand.
CGGATCGAGCTTGGCGATCAGGTAGATGGCGATGAACATGCCAACAATCTGCTTGATGGCTCCGAACATGACCCAGCCCGGTCCGGCCAGGATCACCGCGCGCCACCAGGCGCCATTGTTTTCAGCTGTCTTTGGCGGCATGAAGCGCAGGTAATCGATCTGTTCGGCGATCTGGGCCATCAGCGACAAGCAGACACCGGCCGCGAGCATGACTGACGCCAGGCTGGTGCCCTCTCCCCCGGATGCGCCGGTGAACGCAAAGAATTCCTCCACGCTTCCGGGGTGGGAAATCAGCAGATATCCCACCGGGACCACCATGAGCAGCAGCCATAGCGGGGTGGTCCACACCTGAAGCTTGGCCAAGGTATTCATGCCGTAGATGACCAGCGGAATGATGATGAGGGTGGACGCCGCATAGCCAAGCCACTGCGGAATTCCCAGCCCCAATTCCAGGCCCTGGGCCATAATGGATCCCTCGAGAGCGAAGAAGATGAATGTGAACGTCGCAAAGATCACGTTGGTGACCACGGAGCCGTAATAGCCAAATCCTGAGCCGCGCGTAATGAGGTCCAGGTCGATGTTGTACCGTGCCGCGTAATAAGCCAGCGGAAATCCTGTGGCGAATATTATCACTGCCGCCACGATAATTCCGAAGATTGCGTTCACCGTGCCGTAGGCAATCCCGATGTTCGCCCCAATGGAAAAGTCAGCCAGGTACGCAATTCCGCCGAGGGCGCTCGTTGCCACCACTCCCGCGCTCCACTTGCGGTAGGAACGGGGCGCGAACCTCAGGGTGTAGTCCTCCAGGCTCTCCTTGGTGGCGCTCATCGCGTCAGCGTTGCCCGCCGTCGTGGTCCCGCTGACGCCGTGCCCGACGGCGGTGCCAGCCGCCGCGGGATCGAGCAGTTCTGTGTCCCTCAGGTCATTTGTCATCAGTCATCGCTTTCGTCTGCGGTTCGTCTTTGTTGACGCTAGTCACGACGAGCGACGGTTCGGTCACGGGGCTATTTCGACGATGTTAAGGATTGGCAAGGTTCAGTGAAGCCTCCGGACCAGGGCCAGAACCTCTCGCCACGCAATCACCGCGGCCGGACATTGGTAGGACTATGGCGGATCCACGCGGACAACTGGGAAAATTGCCCCACACCCCTATCGCTTTTCTACATGGCGTAGAAGAATGGAGCCATGATGTTTACCCACGCCGACGGCGACCCCATCCTTAACCTCGACGACGAGCAGTGCTGGCAACTCCTGGAGGGTACGAGTCACGGCCGGCTGGTCGTCACCGTGGCCGGCGAGCCGGACATCTTTCCCGTCAACTACGTAACCAGCCGCAGGAAGCTCTACTTCCGCACGGCCCCCGGCAACAAGCTGGCCGAGCTGACCATCAATGACCGGGTCCTCTTCGAAACGGATGGCATCCTGTCAGACCAGGCCTGGTCTGTGGTCCTCCGAGGCACCGCGCGCGTGCTGAACAAGTCCGCCGAAATTGCCGAAGCGGAGGCTCTGGGACTGGCGTCCTGGGTCCCTACGCTCAAGGACTTCTACGTCGAGATCGATCCTGGCTCCGTGAGCGGCCGGCATTTTCAGTTCGGCGAACAGCCCGAGCGGGAAATCTAGCAAGCTGCAGCAAGCCTAGACTTGAATCATGGCGGACCGGCTGACTCCTGAGCAGCGCAGCTGGAACATGTCCCGGATCAGGGGCAAGAACACCAAACCCGAGTTGCTGGTGCGCAGCCTCCTGCACGCCAAGGGCTACCGGTACCGCCTGCACGGGGCCTCCGGCAGCACCAAGCTCCCGGGAAATCCCGACCTGGTCTTCGCTGGCCGACGGAAAGTCATCTTCATCAACGGCTGCTTCTGGCATTTCCACGACTGCAGGGTTGGCCAGCATGCGCCCAAGGCCAATGCCGACTTTTGGGAGACCAAAAGAACCAAGACGAGGAACCGCGACGCCGATCAGCGCCGGCTGCTCGAAAGCGCGGGTTGGGAGGTGCTCACAGTATGGGAGTGCGAACTGAAAGACCGGCCGGCCCTGGAGGAGCAGCTGGAGCAGTTCCTCGCCGGCCATTCATGATGCCTGCGGAGCGCCGCCTCAGCTTCGGTCCGGAGCTAGCCTGTAGCCCACGCCGCGGACCGTCTGGAGCCACCGCGGGTCCTGGGCGGAGTCGCCGAGTTTCTTGCGGAGGTTTCCCATGTGCACTTCAACGGACCGCTCATCAGCCTCGCTGATGTAACTTCCGACGTCGTAGGGTTCGTCCCGCAGGCGGCGCACCAGATCCGCTTTGGTGCGGACCATGCGGCCAGCCTCGAGCAGGGCATGCAGCAGATCGAATTCAGTCCGGGTCAGACTTAGTTCCTGGCCATCCACGTCCACGGTCCGCGAGTCATAGCTCATGTTCAGCCCGTTGTGGCGGTAGCTGTTGGCGTCGTCGCCAGCCCCACCTGAAGGCGCGTTGAGATCGTCGGTGACTTCCGACGTCGAACGCGGGCGGCGCATCATGGCGGCGACGCGGGCGCGCAGCTCCCTGGGCCGGAAAGGCTTGGTGAGGTAGTCGTCGGCACCCGATTCCAAACCGATCAGGGTGTCCAGCTCCTCCGCCCGGGCAGTGAGCATCACGATGTAGGCGTCGGAAAACTGACGGATCTGCCGGGCCACTTCGAATCCGTCGATGTCGGGCAGGCCTAGGTCCAGGGTGATGACCGCCGGATCCAGCTCCTTTGCGGCCAGAACGCCTTCGGCTCCGCTGCTCGCGGCCGTCACCTCGAAGCCTGCCTGCGTCAGTACGACCCGCACCAGTTCGCGAATGTCGTGATCATCTTCAATGACCAACCCCACGCGTGTATCACCCATCGCAGCCCCCTCAGCCCGCTACATCCCGTCTGAAGTATAGCTCCCCCGATATCCTGAATGTATGCGTCTCTCTTGCCACGTCCCGATGGTCCAACGCTCATGAGCAGCCCAACCTGGAAGGATTCGTCCGGCAGGATGCTGCTCTTCAAGCGACCCTTCCATGAATACTCCCTGCGGGGCCGGGTGACCTTGAGCCAGATGCCCCTTTCTGTCACGGCGGGGCTCACGGCCTTCCTCATTCTGGCGTTCTTCCCGGAAACACTCATGAACCCGCTTTTCATCAGTTTCCTGTTGTCCCAAGGCGCCATCCTGATTCTCTGCTACGCCGTTCCGTGGGACCGATTGCCGTATCCGAGCTTCCTGGTCCTTCCGTTGTTGGACCTGGTCTCGATTGCGCTTGGCAGGGAGGGTGGCCAGGACAGCCTGACGGGAATCAGCCTGATGGCCGTCTTCCCGGTGATCTGGTTGTGCGCCTCCGGGGTGTTTCCCAAGACGGCGGTGGCCATTTCCTTCTTCGGCCCGCTGGCGATCATCTGGCTGCCGCTGGTCATCAAGGGTGATCTGTCCGGGCAGGATCTGGCCCGCTCGCTCCTGCTCCCGGTCATGATGCTGGGGATCGGCGTTTCCGCGACCGTAATGACTCTCAGCATGATCCGGCAGCAACGGGATCTGGAGGCAAAAGATAGCCAGTTGCGCGGCGTGCTGGATGGCAGCAAGCGCCAGGAACGGCTGCTCAACACCGTGCTGGATACGGTGCATCTGGGCGTGCTGGCCGTGGACGCCGACGGGCACGACATCCTGATGAACCGGAAGCAGCGCGCCCATCATCTGCTGGCCGCTCCCCCCAGCAACGACGATCCCAACGAATCCCAGCTTCTGGTGTTTGGCCCTGACCGGACCACTCCGGTTCCGGCGGAGCAGCGGCCCGTCCGGCGGGCCGTGCTCGGCGAGGAATTCACCGACTATCTGGTCTGGCTCGGAGCAGGCAGCGAGCAGCGGGCGATCACGACCAGCGCGCGTCCGATGAAGGACCAGGAGGGGAACTTCGCCGGTTCCGTCATCGTGTTCAGCGACGTCACCGAATTGGTCAACGCCCTGGCGGCCAAAGACGACTTCGTCGCCAACGTCTCGCACGAGTTCCGCACGCCACTGACGTCGATCCTGGGGTACGTGGAACTGATGCTGGATGACGACGACGGCGCTCTGCCGGACTTCCAGCGCGGCCCCCTGGAGATCATCCGTCGGAACTCCGAACGGCTCCTCACACTGGTTTCGGACCTCCTTTCCAGCAGAAATGGACAACTGATCGTCCGCCCTCAGGCCGTGGATGTGGCCGACCTTGTACGCGCGAGCGTCACCGCCGCCCTGCCGCGGGCCACGGACTCCGGCATCCAGCTGCTGGCCGACGCCCCCGAGCGGCTGGAGGCGCACGTCGACTCCGCCCGGATCTCACAGGTATTGGACAACCTGGTCTCCAACGCCATCAAGTACTCGCCGGACGGGGGCGAAGTCATGGTCTCGCTGCGCTCCGAGGACGGGCACGTGGTGTGCAGCGTCAGCGATACCGGGATGGGGATGAGCGAACAGGACCAGGAAGAGGTCTTCGCCAAGTTCTTCCGTGCGGAAGCAGTCCGCAACTCCGCAATCCCCGGTGTGGGGCTGGGGCTCTCCATCAGCAAGGCCATCGTGGAGGCCCACGGCGGCAGCGTCTCGCTGAGCAGCGAGGTGGGGGCAGGCACCACGTTTACGTTTGCTCTCCCGGCCTGACACTCAGGCCTGACGCTCAAGCCCGGTGGTGATCGATCAGCCATCCGGCGAGCTGGCGTGCGCGCTGGCCTGCTTCAAGGTCGCCTTCAGCGGCGGAAATGATGGACCCCTTCATCAGGATGTGCCACGACCTGGAGAAGTCCTCGGTGCGCTGCAGGCCGGCTTCGTCCGCAAGCTGCTTTACGTGCCCGCGGATCTTTGCGAGGTAGTCAATGCTCGCGCGGCCCAGCGGATGGGTGGAACCCATCTCGAGCAGCACGTTGATGAAGGAGCACGCCTCGAAGTCCGTGCGGCGGAACCAGTCGGAGAAGACGTCGAAGATGGCGAGGAGCTGCTGTTCGGGCGTGTCTGCCCGGCGCCGCGCTTCGCCCACGATGGCATTGACAGTCCACTTGCGGTCACGCTGCTCAAGGAAGGCCAGCACAACATCGTCTTTCGAGGCGAAGTGGCGGTAGAAAGTGGCTTTGGCAACACCCGAGCGGCTGATGAGTTCGTTGATGCCCACGTCCCTGACGCCTCTGTGGGCGAAGAGATCATAGGCCGCATCCACGATCCGTTCCCGGATCCCGACAGCAGTCTTAAGGGCCTGCGGTGGCGTGCCTGGTTCCTCGGCATGCAGGGCGGGCTGAAGCCCTCCGGAAGGAGTAATCCCGGCGCTCGATGAAGCGGAGCTGGATGAATCTTCCATTTGTTAATATCCTAGCCCAGGTGGGAGACAGACTTGTCTGTCTTGAGCTAGAGTTTCTACATGCTGTTCCATCCGTTGGGCGAGGAGCCCCGGGGGTTGGCGTAGTATCCAATGTCAGAGCATTGAGTTTTGCGGACAAGAAGTTTGACTCCTTCAAGTACCAGAACGTGAACCACCAGACGGCCCGGGAGAGCGAAATGACTCAGAGATTGATGCCGGCAGGACCGCGGTCCTACACCGAGCAGCTCACCGAATGGCCGCAGTTCAACCAGCCGACAAAAGACCCGGAGCTCGGCCCCTTGCGCCGCCAGTCCATGGCCATCATCTCGTCAATTCTGGAAGATCCGTCCCCGGAGGGCGCCGGTATCAGAACCCGTTTGCGGGGGCTTTTGGCGCAGAACGTTGGTTGCCCCGAAAAGGCCCTGCTCGAGCACCTGCAGTCCCTGTTCGGCGACCTCGAAGACCCGGAAGCAGACCCGGCGTAGCTGAACCGGGCTCCAGAGGGCGCCCGGAGGCCGGTCGACGCAGCTACATGCCCGTCCTCGCCTGCCGTACAACTTCTCCCCAGGACTGCTCGGCGAGATCGGTCACCGCGGCCAGGATTTCCGACGGCGGCCGCGACAGATCCAGCGGAAACTCCACGATGTCGATGTCGGTGTTGAGGATCCGCCTAAGCTTTACCTCCCCCGCACCGGCATAGATCAGCCACGCAGTGGGCACCTGCAACGCCGTGCAGTACGCCAGCATTTGGAAATGGTCCGCAGTCAGTGATGCCCCGCGATCCGTGCGCGCCCTGTATTGCGCGTCGTAGACCACCACGGGCCGTCCGCCCAGCAGGTGCACGGCGTCGGGCCTGACAGTCAGCCGGTCTGAATCCCGGACGGCCTCGTTGAGCATCGCGTTGTACTGCAGCCGCATTTCACCGGGAAAGGCAGCCATGGCCTGCCGTAGGGCGGCACCCACAAAGTCCTCAAAGACCTGGTCCATGTCCACCACGAACGACGCCGTCTGCTGCTGTCCCTCCCCTGCTTCGGCCGAGGCGTTGCGCAGGATCACCTCGGCGAGGCGGAGCACCGTGTGGTACCGGGCATTCATCCTGTTGGGCCGCCACGGCGGCAGCGGAGCGCCGGACTGAAGGCGAGTGGCGGCGTCGAGCTTTCCCTTGAGCTGCCGCAGGCGGCTCAGCACGTCCGGCCGCACGCCTGGAACGCGGGACATGCGCTCGAGGGCGGCACGGAGGATCCGGTTCTCCGCGATGTCCTCGGTGAACTCGTCGTAGGACACTTCCAGCGGCACAAGCATGCCCGGCCGGCGCGAGATCTGGTCCGAGATGCGGATCCGGCCCTTGACCGTCCGGAGGGACTCGTCGACTGTGAGGTAGCCCTGGAGCACGCCGCGCTGCAGGGCGCGCTCGGCCAGCTGTGCCAGGGACGCTGCCAACGCACTCCACAGCTCGGTGTGCTCGTCAGCGGTCACGGGATCGTCGCGGAAACCCTGGTCACCGGCGTAACTGAGCAGAAACAGCAGCCGGCTCAGCCCCAGCCGGTCCTTCGGCCGTACGTCGAGCTGGACCAGCGGCGTCCGCACGGATCCCACCATGCCTACGGGCTCGATCCGGTACAGGCTCATCCCCATGGGTGAGGCCTTTGCCAGTCCGCTGGCGTTCAGGAAGGCCGCGCTGGCTGGGTCCAGCTTCTCCACCACGCCGCAGGACAGTTCTTCCAGCACGATGTGCCGGAAAGCCGGGCCGGAATGTCCGGGTTTGATGCGTGCGCCTGGGCTGACACCCGCGGGGCCGGGGCCGCCGCTTGGCCTGGCGCGGTATCCGGCCGAGCTAGCGAGCCGCAAGGCGTCCCAGCAGCTGGTCCAGCCCGAAGCGTTCCTCCAGCTGCGCGCGGTTCAGCTGCCCGTGGTAATGCTCCTCGAGCAGCGGCATGAGCTCGTATTTCCAGATCCGGCGCAGACCGGAGGGAGTCTGGGCCGTCTTCTTCATGAAGTACGAGGGGCCGATCATGAGGTCGCGCTCCCACTCGTCGATGGCTCCGTTCAGTGCGTCCAGCAAACGCGCAGGCGTGGTGTCCAGCTGCCGCGCCTCCAGGAACCGCAGCAGCGACCCCCTCACCGGCTCGGTGTTCGGGTGCAGTTCGATGAAGGCGAAACGGCGGCGGATGGCGGCATCCATCATGGCGATGGAACGGTCCGCGGTGTTCATGGTGCCGATGATGTACAGGTTGTCCGGGAGCGTGAACGGCTCGTTGGGGCTGTACTGCAGGTAGATGCGGTCGTCGCGGTACTCCAGCAGGAAGTACAGCTCGCCGAACACTTTGGCCAGGTTGGCGCGGTTCATCTCGTCGATGATCAGGAAGTACGGCTTCGACTCGTTGCCGGGTTTGGCCGCTTCTTCGGCGAGCCGGCGCAGTGGCCCGGCTACGAGCTTGAAGGACACCTGCCCCTCGTCCGTCTTGTCCGGCCGGTAGCCCTCGAAGAAATCCTCGTAGGCGTAGGACGGGTGGAACTGGACCAGCTTCACGCGCTCGTCGGTGCTGTCCTGGGCGAGCTCGGCCGCGAGGTGCTTCGCGAGGTACGTCTTGCCCGTTCCCGGCGGGCCGTAGAGCACCAGCTGCCGGTTCTCCTCCAGCAGTTCGGCGATCTCCTGCAGCGGTTCCAGATCCATGTGGAGCGAGTCCGCGAACTCGCGCGTCAGCGGACGGAACCCCTCCTGGACGGGGACGACGACGGCGGCAGGTTCCGTATCGCCGTCGGGCCCTGCTTCCGCTTCAGCAGGGACAAGCGCCTGCAGCGCCTGCACCACGCGGGTGACATCGACGACGATGCCCGGCGTGGCGAGCTGGCGCTGGACGTGGCGCGGCAGGTCGGCCGTGGCGTGGGCTTCGTCGAACCAGCGGACCTTGCGGCGCATCCGCCGGTTGTCCCCGTTGTGGTCCGGCTCCCCCAGCACGACGCCGATCCGGACGGCACCGGCGTTCTGGTAGAGCGCCAGGTCCCCCGGCTTCATCACGGTCAGGAAGGCGAAAACCGCCGTCTTGGTGTCCTCCCGCTCCACGTAGCCGAGGTGCTTGTAGTCCTCGTCCACAGCATGTTGGACCAGTCCGGCGGTGACGCCGGCGTCCAGCAGGCGGAGGTGCTCGACGTCGAGCGTCACTTTTTCCTCGCCCCGCCAGGCTGCGAGCAGTTCGGCGTTGTCGGAGTGGGTCCGCAGCAGCCAGGCACGGCGGCCCGGATCGCCGACCTTGCGCCACTGGCTCACGAGCTGGCGGGAATACCAGTCGATGCGCTGGCCTGCCTGCTCATCCAGGTGCAGGCGGATGCGGCGGATGTCTGCGGTGATCTCCTCGTCGCTGTCGCCCTTGGCCCCGCCCACCAGGGAGGCGAAGGCGTCGCGGATCTCCCGGCGCTCAACATCCGCCACAACGGGTTCGAAGTAGCCGGGCCAGGTGAGGTATTCAACGCTGCGGCGGATGGCCGGCTGATCCTCCGGCGTGCCCGCTGCCAGCAGGTGGAAGGCCAAGGGGTCCTTCAGAGCCCTGCTGATGGCTGAAGTGGACTGCTGGTCGACGTGCTGCACGAACCGGCAAAGCCACTTCAGGTGGTCCCAGATGGTCCAGTTGAACTCCGCGGTCCGGTCCCGGATGACGCCGTGGTCGGTCATGCCCCGGTACAGCTCGTCGGGAAGCTCGAGCGGGGGTTCGAGCCAGGACGCGGCTTCGGCCACGCGGGCCCGCTTGACCTTGAGGGACTTGACCTCGTGCGCCAGGGGCAGCGACTGCAGGAACAGCAGCTCCACGGCAAGCTGCTTCGCAGCCCGGGAGGCATCCGCGAGGCTGTGCCGCAGATTGGTCATCATGGGCGCCTTGGCGTCCACGACGCCCCGTTCCAGTCGCTCCAGCAGTTCCGCGGCGGCGTCGGAAGTCCACGTCTGGGTGCGCCGGTCCAGCGCAGACGGCCTGCCCTGGAGTCCGGCCCCAAGAACAAACCACGCTGCGTCTTCGATCTCTTTGGAGATGCCGAGGGCACGGTGCATGGCAGGCTTCGGGTTGGGGGTCATGCCTTCAAATTTACAGGCTAAAGCTGAACGCCAGCACCATGCCGTCCGGCGAACCTACTTGCCGGTAGGCAGCGGCAGCCTCTTCCGGCCAAATGCAAAGTAGCTTCCGGGGCCGATGAAATTGACCAGGGTGACCACCCGCCAGAGGGTCTTTGAGCCGCGGATCTGGTCGGCCGGACGGCGGGAGATATCGCGCTGGGCGGCGGCGAGGAATGCCAGCTGCGCGGCACCCAGGATGACCGTTGCAATGCGTGCGGCGGGCGGCAGGTCCTTCCAGGCCTTCTTCTTCTTTTTCACGTTATGCCTCCTTGCGTTCGGTGAAGGGCTCCAGCCGCTGCTTCTGCTCCGGAGTCAGCCGCAGGACCCGTCCGGTGGCTTCGTCGACGAAGGCGAGGTGGCTTGACGCCTTCACACAATCCTCGCGAGTAACGGGGTCCTGCACAAGGTAGTGGATGTCGAAACTGGCGCCCTTGACGGCACCGATCCACAGCTGGACGACGGCGGGAACATTGCGGTACTCGAGGGTCCTCACGTACCTGATGCGGTGGTCCACCACGAGCGCCATGGTGCCCTCAGCGACATCGTTGAACAGGGAGACGTGCGGTTCCATCCCTGGCAGACCGGCGCCCCGCGGCGGGCCGAAGGCGGCGATGCGGGCCTCCTCCAGCATGCGGACGACCTGCACGTTGTTGATGTGCCCGTAGGCGTCCATGTCACCCCAGCGCATCGGCACGAGCACTTCGATGCGCCGGGGATCGGTGTGGCCTGCCGACCCGTGCGCGGTCAGCTGTGCACCGCCGTCGAATCATCCACGGGGGTTTCCTCGACATCGGCTCCCGCGAACTGCGACATGTACAGCCGGTAGTACGCTCCTTCGGCAGCCAGCAGGGTCTGGTGGTTGCCCTGCTCCACAATCTTGCCGTTCTCCATCACCAGAATGGTGTCGGCGTCGCGGATGGTGGAGAGGCGGTGGGCGATCACGAAGCTGGTCCGGTCCGTCCGCAGCGCGGCCATCGCCTTCTGGACCAGGAGTTCGGTGCGGGTATCAACCGAGCTCGTGGCCTCGTCCAGGATCAGCAGCGACGGGTTGGCGACGAATGCCCGGGCGATGGTGATCAGCTGCTTTTCGCCGGCGCTGACGTTGTTGCCTTCCTCGTCGATAACCGTGTCATAGCCGTCCGGAAGCGCACGCACGAACCGGTCCACGAACGTGGCCTTGGCCGCTGCCATGATCTGGTCCTCGGTGGCGTCCAGCTTGCCGTACTTGATGTTGTCGTAAATGGAGCCGCCGAACAGCCAGGCATCCTGCAGCACCATCCCCACCTTGGAACGGAGCTCGGCCCGGCTCAGCTGCGTGACATCCACACCGTCCAGGGTGATGGAGCCGGCGTTGAGCTCGTAGAAGCGCATCACGAGGTTGACCAGGGTGGTCTTGCCCGCTCCGGTGGGTCCGACGATGGCCACGGTGTGTCCCGGCTCGGCCGTGAAGGACAGGTTTTCGATGAGCGGCTTGTCCTCCGTGTAGCTGAAGGTGACGTCGCGGAATTCCACATGGCCGTCCGTCTTGGCAGGCAGGTGCCGGGTGGCCGTCTCGGCATCCTGCTCGTCCGCGTCCAGGAACTCGAACACGCGCTCGGCCGATGCCACGCCGGACTGCAGCATGTTGGCCATGCCCGCCATCTGGCCCAGCGGCTGGGTGAACTCGCGCGAGTACTGGATAAAGGCCGTCGCGTCGCCAAGGCTCATGCTGCCGGAGGCCACGCGGAGGCCGCCCACGACGGCGATGCCCACGTAGCTGAGGTAGGAGACGAACTGCATGACGGGGAAGATGATCCCCGAGACGAACTGCGCGCCGAAGCTGGCCTTGTACAGGGCCTCGTTCCGTTCTTCGAAGCGCTCCAGCATGTCGGCGTCACGGCCAAAGACCCGCACCAGGTCGTGGCCGGAGAAGGACTCCTCGATCTGGCCGTTCAGTTCCCCGGTGTTCTTCCACTGCGCGGCGAACAGCTTTTGGCTGCGCGCGCCGATCACACCGGCCGCCACGCCGGACAGCGGCAGCGCGATCAGGGCGATCAGGGCCAGTTGCCAGGAGACGATGAACATCATGATGACGATGCCAACGACGGTCAGGACCGAGCTGATCAGCTGCGCAAACGCCTGTTGGAGCGCCTGCTGGACGTTGTCGACGTCATTCGTCACGCGGGAGAGGACGTCGCCGCGCTGGCGGGTGTCAAAGTAGTTCAGCGGCAGCCGGTTGAGCTTCTTCTCGGTGTCGTCGCGCAACTGGCGGATGACCTTCATGACGATGCGGTTCAGCACATAGCCCTGAAGCCACAGGAAGATGTTGGCCACGAAGTACATGAGCAGCACCGCGGAGATCAGGACCGTCAGTTTCTGGAAGTCGATGCCCGCGCCGGGAACCAGCTCCATCTTCGCGATCATGTCGGCGAAGTTGTCCTGGCCCTGCGCCCGCAGGCCGCTGACGAACTGCTCCTTGCTGACGCCCGCCGGGAGCTGCTTGCCCACCACGCCGCCGAAGATGACGTCCATGGCCTGGCCGAGAATTTTGGGCGCGATGACGTTGAGAACCACGGACACGATGACCATGGCCACCACGATGTAGATGCCCGCGGCCTCGGGCTTGAGCAGCCCCAGGAGCCGCTTGGCAGAGGGCCAGAAGTTCTGGGCTTTCTTCGCCGGCATGGCGCCGAACATGCCGCCGTCCGCCTCCGAAGGCTTGTACTCCTCCTCGACGAAGTCGTCGTCTGCGAGAGCTGCGGGATCGGCCGCCGTTTCCTCCGTCAGTGTCCCTGCCGGTTTTTTGCAGTCGCGCAGGGTCTTCTTGTCGGCGCTCATGCCACTTCCTCCACGCTCAGCTGGGACTCAACAATTTCCTGGTACGTGGGCGAGGTTTCCAGCAGTTCCTCATGCGTTCCGCGGTCCACGATCCTGCCGTTGTCCAGCACCAGAATCTGGTCGGCGTCCGTGATGGTGGAGATCCGCTGCGCCACGATGATGACTGTGGCGTCGGCGGTGGTCCGCTTCAGGGCTGCGCGCAGCCGCGCATCCGTCGCAACGTCCAAGGCCGAGAAGGAGTCGTCGAAAAGGTACACCTTGGGTTTCGTCACCAGCGCCCTGGCGATGCAGAGGCGCTGCCGCTGTCCACCCGAGACGTTGGTGCCGCCCTGGGAGATCCGGGATCCCAGCCCGCTCTTCTTTTCGCGGACGAAGCCGTCGCCCTGCGCCACGCGCAGCGCGTCCCACAGTTCCTCATCGGTTGCCTCGGTCTTGCCGAAGCGCAGGTTGTGCTCGATGGTTCCGGAGAACAGGTAGGGGCGCTGGGGCACGAGTGCCACGCGTTTGGTGATTTCCGCCCGGTCCAGGTTGCTGACGTGGACGCCGTCGAGCAGCACTTCCCCGTCGGCCACGTCATAGAGCCGGGGCAGCAGCGACAGCAGGGACGACTTGCCGGCGCCGGTGGAGCCGATGATGGCAAGGGTCTCCCCCGGCCGCGCGGTGAAACTGATGTTGCTGAGAACGGGGGCTTCCGCTCCCGGGTAGGCGAAGGTGACGTTGCGGTATTCCACCACGCCTTCGAGCTTCGCCGGTGTCTGCGGGCGCTCAGGGTCGTGGATGGAAGGCTCGACGTCGAGAACCTCGCCAATGCGGTCCGCGCAGACAGAGGCCCGCGGAATCATCATGGCCATGAACGTGCCCATCATGACCGCCATGAGGATCTGGAGCAGGTACTGCAGGAAGGCCGTCAAGGAGCCAACCTGCATGTCCCCGGAGTCCACACGCTGGCCGCCGAACCAGAGCACCGCGGCGGTGGACAGGTGCAGGATCATGCCGATCGCCGGGAACATCAGGACGAACAGGGCACCGATCTTCAGTGAAACGTCCGTGAGTTCCTTATTCGCCTGGCCGAATCGCTCGGTCTCATACGGCTCTCGGACGAAGGCCCGCACCACACGGATGCCGATGATCTGCTCGCGGAGTACGCCGTTGATGCGGTCGATCTTCGTCTGCATGGAGCGGAAAAGCGGCATCAGGCGGACCACGATGTAGCCCACCACCACGATGAGAACCGGCACGGAGACCCAGACGAGCCAGGACAGGTTGATGTCCTCCCGCAGCGCCATGACGATGCCGCCGATGCACATAATCGGGGTGGACACCATGAAGTTCAGGCCCATCAGCACCAGCATCTGCACCTGCTGGACGTCATTGGTGCCCCGGGTGATCAGTGTGGGTGCCCCGAACGTGTTGACGTCCTTGGCCGAAAAGCTCGTCACTTTGCGGAACACGCCACGGCGCAGGTCACGGCCAATCGCCATGGCCGTCTTGGAGCCGAAGTACACCCCGGCGATGGCGGCGCCTACCTGGACGAACGCGACGAGGAGCATCATGCCGCCGGTGCGCCAGATGAAGTCGGTGTCGCCGCGGGAAACACCCTCGTCGATGATCCGGGCGTTCAGGCTCGGCAGGTAGAGGGCGGCGATGGTGGACGCAAGCTGAAAGGCGATGACAGCCACGATGTACGGCAGATACGGCTTGGAAAAGCGCCGTATGAGGGTGACGAGCATGCTCACGGATCCTTAGGGAGAGAGCGCGAATTGTTTAAGAGAAGTAATAGCAGCCGGGGCTGACATCCTTAGCCTTCCCACTCTACGAAATCCGTTGCCCCAGCGAAACATCGACGGTCAAGATCATCCCTGCGGAGTACCTTCCCCAGCGAGCTCGCTTTGTTTGCGGAGGTGGGACGAGCGGGCCGGTCAGCTCCCCAGGAGGTGGCCGCCGCCGTCGGGCTTCCTGCTTTGATGCTCCGGCTCAGGCTCCTGCTTTTACTCCTCAAAGCACGGCGGGCGTCCGCCGGTCCGCTTCCTATTCGCTGGCGTGTTTGCCGTGCGACGCGATGTAATGCGCAGCGGCACGCTGGAGCTTGCGCTCCTTGGCCAGTTGCTTGCGAAGCGACGTCAGCTGCTCGCTCACTTTGGCCTGTTCTTCGGCGATGATCCGCTGCTGCTCGGCCTGCTGGACAACGGAGTTGAGGGCCGTGGCGAGCTGAAGCTGCTGCTCCGCAAGCAGCTTTTGGGTTTGCTGGATCAGTGGAACCATGTCCTCGGGCCTCGTCCGCATGTCGGCGAGCATGGTCCTGGCCCGCATCGGCGGCTCGTCCAGGGAACGCAGTCCTGGCACTGCGGCTTGCCGCCCGGATTCACGGGGACCGGTAAGGCCTGGGTTGCCAAGACTGGCGCCCTCGTTGGCGAGCTGGCGGTTGAGTACCTCCACGAACTCACGGTCCAGATCATCGTCGGCCGGAACTGCACCACTCGAAGGGGCCCCGCCATTCGAAGGGGCTCCACCGTCCGAAGCGCCTGAACCCTCCACGGTGACGGCTTCCCCGGCAGGGGCCGTCTGCTCAGCGCTGGCCTGATCGGTGGCAGCCGTCTCTGGCCGGATGTCAACGGTGCGTCGCAGCGGCTGCTCCTTGATGAACAGCACAGCAATGAGGGCCACAACCGCGATGCCGCCGGCGATCAGGAAGATTTCCGCGGTGGCATCGCCGTACGCCGCCCTCATGATGCCGCGCACCGGGGCGGGCATGTCGGCCAGGTCAAGGCTCGCCCCGGAAGAACCGCCGTTCGCCCGGATTCCGGCTTCGGCAAAGCCCTGGGCGGCGAGTTCCTTGACACGGTTGCCGAGGATGGCGCCGAGGACAGAGACACCTATTGCGCCGCCGACCGAGCGGAAGAAGGCCACGGACGCACTCGCCGTGCCGATGTCACGGGCGCTGACAGTGTTTTGCACAGCCAGAACGAGGTTCTGCATCAGCATGCCGAGGCCCAGTCCGAGGATGGCCGTGAAGATTCCGGCCTGCCACAGTTCCGTGGTGTGGTCCATCGTCCCGCCCAGGCCCAGTCCGCCGATCAGCAGAATGGAGCCGGCGATCAGGTAGCGCTTCCACAGGCCGGTGCGGCTAATGAGCAGCCCCGAGACCACCGAACCGATCAGGTTGCCGGCGATCATGGGAAGGGTGAGCAGGCCGGCCTCGGTGGGCGTGGCGCCGCGTGCCACCTGGAAATATTGGCCGAGGAAGGTGGAGGAGCCGAACATGGCCACTCCCACGGCGACCGAGGCGAGGATGGCCAGGGCCGTAGTGCGGTCGGAGATGATCTTGAGCGGGATGATGGGCTGGGCAACCTTGGATTCCACGAACACCAGCAGAGCCAGGAGCAGCACGCCACCGCCCACCATGAGCGCAGACTGCCAGGACCACCAGTCGTAGTAGTCCGGGTTGCCCGCGAACGATACCCAGATCAGCAGGAGGCTGACGCCGGAGGTCAGGAGGATGGACCCGAGCCAGTCGATCTTCGCGGGACGCTTGATGTGCGGGATCTTCAGGGTGATCTGCAGCAGTATCAGGGCGACGACGGCCAGCGGCACGCAGACGAAAAACGTCCAGCGCCAGCCCAGCGGGCTGTCGACGATGAACCCGCCGAGCAGTGGGCCGCCGGCCGTGCCGACGGCCATGACGGCGCCCATGTAACCGGAGTACTTGCCACGGTCACGGGGCGGAATCATGGAGCCGATGATGGCCTGGGCCAGGGCTGTCAGGCCACCCATGGCGATGCCCTGGACGACGCGCGCGGTGAGCAGCAGCGGGATGGTTTCCGAGAGGCCCGCCATCACTGAGCCGGCCACGAAGATCACGATGCTGAGCTGGACCAGGAGCTTTTTGTCGAACAGGTCGGCGAGCTTGCCCCAGATGGGCGTGGTGGCGGCATTGGCCAGAAGCGCGGCCGTGATCACCCAGGCAAAGTCCGTCTGCGTGCCCTTGAGCTCGGACATGATGGTGGGCAGCGCGTTCGCAACGATGGTGCTGCTGAGGATCGCGGTGAAGAAGGCGGCCAGAAGCCCGGTCAGGGCCTCCATGATCTGCCGGTGGGTCATTGCGGCCTGCGGCGGGTGGGCCGAAGCGCGCGACGGGGCCGTGCCGGTGGCGGCAGCGTGGCTTGCCATGTATCTGCTCCTAAAGGGTGGAAGTCGTAGTGATGGGTCCGGCCGCCATTGCCCGGGCGGATTCCCGAAGGGATTCCGCAAGATTCCGGAGAACTTTCGCCGTCTCCGCGGCGTCCTGCTGGCTCCACTCCCGCAGGTATTCCTGCAGGGTGGCAGTGCGGTGCTCCTCGATTTCGAGAAGCTTGACGCGTCCGGCGTTGGTCAGGGCCACGAGCTGGGCCCTGCCGTCTTCCGGGTCCGGCCTCCGGTGCACCAGGCCAAGATCCTCGAGTTCGGCGATGTGCCGGCTCAGGACGGGGGCGCTGACACCCAGCCGCGCGGCCAGATGCGTGGCGCGTGATTCCTTCTCCCCCACGAACCGCAGCACGCCCTGCAGCGCGACGCCGGTGTCGGTTCCGCGCGCGTTTGCAACCGCAACGCACCGGACCGCCCGCTGGAGGTCGAAGATCTGCCGCACGAGCTCGGCCGCGGTGTTCGGCTCAACTGCCATGATTGGACAACTCCTACTTGTTTGCCTGAAGCAACTATAACTTAGAATAGTTGCTTTGGGAAACTAAGCAGCTTGAGGGCGAGGCGGCCGTTCCTTAAATGGCGAGGCGGCCGTGCCTTAAATGCAGCAGCGCGAACGGATAGTTGAGGCCACAAATCCGTTAGGAAATGGGCCTCAACTATCCGTTCGCGCTGTGTGAGGGGGTACGGAGTTACAGGGCCAGGTGGGTCGGGCCAAACATCTTAAGCAGGGTTTCGACGACGACGACGTTCGGGCCGTCCGCGGCGAAGCCCGCCTTCAGCGCGTCCCCCACATTCTCCGGGGCCACCCGCGTGGCCGGCACGCCGAAGGACTCGGCGAGCTTCACGAAGTCGGGGCGTGCGAGTTCGGTGGCCGTGGCCTTGCCGAATGCGCCCACCATGTACTCGCGGAGGATGCCGTAGCCGCCGTCGTCCACGATCAGCCAGGTGACCGGGACGTTGTGCTGCTTGGCCGTGGCCAACTCCGAGATAGAGTACATGGCCGAACCGTCACCCGATACCGCCAGGACCCGCGCCGAACCGCCGGATGTGCCCACGGTTTCCAGGCCCACGGCCCCACCGATCGCAGCTGGGAACCCGTAGCCCAGCCCGCCGGCGCCCTGCGCTGAATGGAACTGCCCTTCCCGGGCGTCCCAGCAGCTCCAGCCCCAGTAGGCCGAGATGGTCATGTCCCAAAACGTCTGCATGGCCGCTGGGACGGCCTCGCGGATGTCAGCCATGAACTTCAGTTCCTTGCCGAGGTCCTGGGATTCCAGCCGCCCCTTGACCTTGGCCAGGGACTCCCGGACCAGGTCCTCCGGCGAGGTCCCGTGCCAGCTGGCGCGCTCGCCGTGCGGCTCCGTAAGGGCCTCGTCGAGGGCCGCGAGGGCCTGTCCGGCGTCGGCCCTGATGCCGAGCCCGGGCCGGTTGGACTCCAGCACGCGCGGTTCGGCGTCGATCTGGATGATCCGGCCGCGCGGCTCAAAGGTGAAGTAGTTGGACGTGACCTCACCGAGCGAGGAACCGACGACGATCAGGACGTCCGCGTCCTCGAGAAGGTCCGTCATGTGCCTGTCCTCGATCCAGGACTGCAGCGACAGCTCATGGCTCCAGGGGAAGGCCCCGTTGCCGCCGGGAGTACAGATCACGGGGGCGCGCAGCTTCTCCGCGAGGGAGAGCAGGGATTTCTCCGCCCGGCCCCGTCGTGTGCCGCCGCCGGCGATGATGGCCGGACGTTCCGCCGTCGACAGCCATTTCACTGCTTCGCGGACCAGTTCGACGCGCGGCGGATTATCCGCCGCTTCGGCGAGCGCGTCCTCGACGGGAGGCACCATGATGGGGTCGAGCAGCACGTTCTGCGGGACCTCAAGCCAGACGGGACCCTGCGGTGAGGAGATCGCCTCGGTCCACGCGTCCTGGATGGCGGAGGGAATCCCGGAGGCGTGCTGGATCAGCCGCTGGCTCTTGGTGACGTTCGCGGCCGAGGCCTTCTGGTCATCGAGCTGGTGCAGCATCCCCTTGCGGCGCGCCCCCAGTCCCTCCAGCGGGATCTGGCTGGCAATGACCACCATCGGCACGCCGGTGGCATAGGCCTCCTGCAGGCCGGCCAGGGACGTCAGCGCGCCGGGACCCGTGGACAGGAACAGTACGCCGACCTCGCCGGTTGCACGCGAATAGCCGTCTGCGGCAAAGGCACTGTTATTTTCCACGCGAGAGGACACGAACTGCAGGTTCCCGCGGCCCATCGCATCGAACAGGCCCAGCGCATGCTGGCCGGGAATGCCAAAGACCGTCTTCGCACCCAGCGCTTCGAGGGTCTCGACGACGAGATCCCCGCCGTTGCGGACGCCGGTTCCTTTGGTGGGGGCTGCCGTGCCGGGATCGAAGTCGATCACTTGACCGCCCCGGCAGCCTCAGAGATTTCGATGCGCTCGCTGGCCCGATTGTCTGCCCCGGGGGCGGAGAACCCGGCCGGACGCCGCGCTTCCTGGCCCAGCGCCTGGGCGGCGTAGCCGTTATCTGTTCCGAAGCGGTTTCCCTCAACGGCATTGTCGGCCATCAGGGTCACCAGTTCGTAGGCGACATGGCTGGCCGCGACGCCGGTGATTTCCGCGTGGTCGTACGCGGGGGCGACCTCAACGACGTCGGCTCCCACGAGGTTCATGCCGCGGAAGCCGCGGATGATCTCCAGCAGCTCCCGGCTGGTGATGCCGCCAGCCTCGGGGGTTCCGGTGCCGGGCGCGTGGGCTGGGTCAAGGACGTCGATGTCCACGGAAATGTACAGCGGGCGGTTGCCGATGCGGTCCCGGACCTTGGCCACTGTCTCGAGCACGCCCTGATAGTAGACGTCTGCGGAGGTGACGATTCCGAACCCGAAGCGGTGGTCGTCGTCGAGATCCTTCTTGCCGTACAGCGGGCCGCGGGTACCGATGTGGCTGATGGCCTCGGTGTCGAGAATGCCTTCCTCCACTGCCCGGCGGAACGGAGTGCCGTGGGTGTATTCAGCGCCGAAGTAGGTGTCCCAGGTGTCCAGGTGTGCGTCGAAGTGCAGCATGGCGACGGGGCCGCCGGCGCGTTCGGCGGCGGCGCGCAGCAGCGGCAGGGCGATGGTGTGGTCACCGCCGAGGGTCAGGAGTTTGCTGCCGGACGAAGTCAGGTCCAGGGCGTTCTGCTGGATAGTCTCGATGGCCTCGTTGATGTTGAACGGATTGACGGCCATGTCGCCGGCGTCAGCCACCTGGCAGTTCTCAAACGGGCTGACATCCCAGGCCGGGTTGTACGGGCGCAGCAGACGGCTGGCCTCGCGGACGTGGTTGGCGCCGAAGCGGGCGCCTGGGCGGTAGGAAACTCCGGAGTCGAAGGGGACCCCGACCACCGTGATGTCCGCCTTGGGTACCTGGTCCAAACGGGGCAGCCGGGCATACGTGGCCGCTCCTGCGTAGCGAGGAATACGGGATGAATCGATGGGGCCAAGGTTGCCGTTGGCTTCGATGCGCAGCTCTTCCAAAGGAACGCCTCTCCTTCGAGGATGAAAGGTGGGTGTGACAGCCATCATACACTCGAAGTTGCCTAATGCGCATCATATGTTTACAACTTGCCCCTACAGCGCGCGCCACCCGCCCCTCAACGGATGGCCGCTTCCCCCCGCTCCCCGGTTCGCACCCGGACGGCGTCGCGCACCGCAAGGGTCCAGATTTTGCCGTCGCCGAACCGCCCCGTCCGCGCCCCGGACATGATGGCGGCCACCACCGCGTCGGCGGCATCCTCGGTTACCAAGACCTCGACGCGGATTTTCGGCACGAGATCCGAGGTGTATTCAGCCCCGCGGTACACCTCAACATGGCCTCGCTGCTGGCCGTAGCCATTCGCCTGGCTGACGGTCATGCCGTTTACCCCGAAGCGCTCAAGGGCATCGCGTACGGCGCCGATTCTGTCCGGACGGACAATGGCCGTCACGAGCTTCACTGCGGGACACCGCCGCGGACAGCCTCGGCTTCCCGGACCGGATCAGCGGCCATGGTGCCTCCGGGCGAGGAAGCTGCGCCGGCGACGCGGTGTTCACCCGGGTGGAAGCTGCCGCCCACCATGGCCAGTTCGTAGGCTGTCTCCGCGTGCTCCGTGACGTCGATGCCGGAACGTTCGTCCGCATCGGTAACGCGCATCCCCATCGTCTTGTGGATGGCAAGCCCGATCAGCGTGGTCATGACCGCTGTCCAGGCGGTGACGATCAGCGCGGTCAGTATTTGTGGCCAGAACTGCGCGAGTCCGCCGCCATAGAACAGTCCACCCCCGGTCTTAGACGACGGAACGGCGAAGAACCCGAGCGACAGCGTCCCCCAGAGCCCGCCGATGAAGTGCACGGCCACGACGTCCAGGGAATCGTCCAGCCCAACCCTGAACTTGAGAGCCACAGCAAGGGCACACACTCCGCCGGCCACGGCACCGATGGCAATGGAGGCCATCGGGTCCACGAAGCCGCAGGCCGGCGTGATCGCCACCAGCCCGGCAACGGCGCCCGAGGCAGCCCCGAGAGAGGTGGCATGTCCGTCGCGGAGCCGTTCCACGAGCAGCCAGCCGAGGAGCGCGGCACTGGTTGCCAGCAGCGTGTTGGTCCAGGCAAGGCCTGCAGTGGCATCGGCCGTCAGCTCGGATCCTGCATTGAAGCCGAACCAGCCGAACCACAGCAGACCCGCACCGAGCATGACAAACGGGAGGTTGTGGGGACGGATGTTCGGGTCCCTCATGAAGCCGAGTCGCTTGCCGAGGACCACCGCCAGCATGAGGCCGGCCATGCCCGCATTCATGTGGACCACGGTGCCGCCGGCAAAGTCCAGGGCCGCGATCTTGCTGCCGATGATGCCCTCCGCACCGAAGATACCGCCGCCCCACACCCAGTGGGCAATCGGCGAATAAACAAGGGTCACCCAGAGCGCCGAGAACAGGAGCCAGGGCCCAAACCGGACCCGTTCGGCCACGGCGCCGCTGATCAGGGCGACGGTGATGATCGCAAAAGTGGCCTGGAAGCCGATAAACACCATGTCAGGAAGGCCGGCCGCCTTGGTTCCGATCGTAGTTGTCAGGCCGGCGAGGCCGAAGTTGGCGAACGGGTCACCGACCCAGCCGCCCAACGTGTCAGGGCCGAACGCCAGCCCATAGCCCCAGAGCGCCCAGACGACGGCCACCACGCCCATGGCGCCAAAGCTCATCATCATGATGTTCAGGACGGACTTCATCCGCACCAGGCCGCCATAGAAGAAGGCCAGGCCGGGTGTCATCAGGAGCACCAGCGCCGAGGCCGCCAGCATCCAGGCGGTCGCGCCAGGATCCAGGGCAAGCGGGTCTGTTTCGAGCCTAAC
This sequence comes from Arthrobacter sp. 10L430, assembly GCF_056395245.1. Lineage (NCBI taxonomy): Bacteria > Bacillati > Actinomycetota > Actinomycetes > Micrococcales > Micrococcaceae > Arthrobacter > Arthrobacter sp. 10L430. Next base: position 42,034 of record NZ_JBFTJD010000023.1, read on the forward strand.
AGAGAGAAAAAGATGATCCATCGCGGGAGCCTTCCTCGGATTTGCCGCCCGGAGGCGTGCATGTGGCGAGACCTGCGAGACCGTGACCGGTCGATAGCCAGACTGTTTCGAATTCCCCGGGCCGAGACTACAAAACCCGTGTTTCCGCTGGCAGCATTCTGCTTTGCGGGCATGTAACAGGAGGGCTCCGGGTGTGAATTACGCGTGTACGGGAGATGTCCGGAATGTGACGTACATCTCACCACGCCGCCGGCAGGCACCGCTGGAGCAGGCGGCAGCAGACCGCCTCAGCCAGCGGTCCGCATCAAGCATCGGACCCGCGCCACGCTCCTAGCGGCTGGCGGCGGGAACCAGGACCCAGAGGACCTCGACGGCGTCGTTTGTGGGATTGACCCAGGTGTGGGGTTCGCGCCCCGGAAACGTGACGGTATCCCCGGTATTGAGCTCATACTCCTCATTGGTGAGGATGAGCTTGATGGTGCCCTTAATGACGTGGAGCACATCGACGTCGCAATCAACGGCGTAGAGCTCGGACTCGCCGCGGCCCAGCGGCTCAATGACGGCCTGGATGATTTGAACGCGCCGCTCCGACCGAGCGGTCAGCAGCCGCTCAACGATCCCTTCGCCGCCCAGCGAAATGCGGGGGCCGGCGTCGCGCTTTGTGAGGTGGGTTTCAGGCGCGGCAAACAGGTCGCCAATGGAAATGGAGAGGACCTGGCACAGGGTCACCAGCGAGGCGACAGAGGGCGAGGTGAGGTCCCGCTCGACCCGGCTCAGGAAGCCCTTGGTCAGCCCGGTGGCATCCGCCACCTGTTCAATCGTGAGCCGCTGCGACTGTCGGGCGGCACGGATTCTTGAACCGATGGCAACCGGAACATTGCTCGGCTCAACTGGAAGTGCCTTCATTTACGAACCTTTCACGGCCGGCCGCTCGGCCCCATCTTTGGAGCCATACTAGCGGCACCCCGCCGATCCGACGGCCCGGGAACCGCGTCACAGAAGATTGCGTCTTGACTGTTACTCCGATCACACCCTACGCTTATTGGCAACAACTGTTGCATGCGAAGCAACAGAGCTCGATCCCTTCAGTTTTCCCCTTTAGAGCAGCCCAAACCGCGTACCCCAACTGCGCTCCGGATTACCGTAAAGCTGCCAGAGCTCCAAGGAGCCCCAAGAATCATGGACGCAAACTTCGTCAATATTGCCATCGTGGTGGTGTACCTCGCCGCGATGCTGGCCTTCGGCTGGTGGGGCAAGTCCCGCACCAAGAACAACAGTGACTACCTGGTGGCCGGCCGCAGGCTGGGCCCGCTCCTTTACACCGGAACCATGGCCGCCGTCGTGCTCGGCGGCGCCTCAACGGTGGGCGGCGTGGGCCTCGGCTACAAGTTCGGCATCTCCGGCATGTGGCTTGTCGTCGCAATCGGCGCGGGTGTGCTCCTGCTGAGCCTGCTCTTTGCCGGGACCCTCCAGCGGCTGAAGATCTACACGGTCTCCCAGATGCTGAGCCTGCGCTACGGCCAGCGCGCCACCCAGACCTCCGGCATCGTCATGCTGGCTTACACCCTGATGCTCTGCGCCACCTCCACGGGCGCCTACGCCACCATCTTCGTGGTCCTGTTCGGCTGGGAGCGCTGGCTCGCCATCGCCGTCGGCGGCGCCATTGTGCTGGTGTACTCCACCATCGGCGGCATGTGGTCCATCACCCTCGCCGACCAGGTGCAGTTCATCATCAAGACGGTGGGCATCTTCTTCCTCATGCTCCCGTTCGTCCTTAACGCCGCGGGCGGCCTCGACGGCATCCGTGCCCGCGTTGACGCGAGCTTCTTCCAGCTCGACGGCATCGGCGTGCAGACCATCATCACGTACTTCGTGGTGTACACACTTGGCCTGCTGATCGGCCAGGACATCTGGCAGCGCGTCTTCACCGCCAAGACCCCCACCGTGGCCCGCTGGGGCGGCGCCACCGCAGGTGTCTATTGCATCCTGTACGGCGTCGCCGGCGCGTTGATCGGCCTGGCCGCCCGTGTGGCCCTGCCCGACATCGACGTCGCCAATCTCGGCAAGGACGTTGTCTACGCCGAGGTTGCCACCCACATCCTGCCGATCGGCATCGGCGGCCTCGTCATGGCCGCAGCCGTCGCCGCCATGATGTCCACCGCCTCCGGCGCCCTCATCGCCGCTGCAACGGTGGCCCGCGCCGACGTTGTGCCGTTCGTGGCCAGCTGGTTCGGCAAGACGATCAACACCGACGACACCGAAAACCCCGAGCACGACGTCAAGGCCAACCGTTACTGGGTCCTTGGCCTGGGCATCGTGGCGGTGCTGATCTCCATGGCAGCCCAGGACGTCGTGGTGGCCCTGACCATCGCCTATGACATCCTGGTGGGCGGCCTGCTGGTAGCCATCCTCGGCGGCCTGGTCTGGAAGCGCGGCACCGGCATCGCCGCCGCCTGGTCCATGGCCGTGGGCTCGGTCCTGACCCTGGGCCTGCTGATCATGTACGCCACGGGAATCATCCCGAGCGAGGACGGCGTCTACGCCAACGATCCCATCTACTGGGGCCTCGGGGCCTCGCTGGCAGTGTACTTGGTGATATCCGTACTCACGCCACCCACGGATCCCGAGGTCCGCGAAGCGTGGGACAAGCGCGTCGCCGGAGCCGTGTCCGAGGAACTGTCCCTGGAGGCCCACCCGGTAGCCAGCCACGCGGCGCACTAGGCAAACTGAATTAATCACGACGGCGGTGCCTTCCCTCCGCGGGGAAGTCACCGCCGTCGGGGTTTAAGCGTTCGTCTCTAAGCGCGTGACGATATTCCGCGTGACGTTATTCTTCGTAGCCTTCGTCCCCGCGGAATTCGTCGGCATCCAGCGACACCACCCGCTCGTCGTCGTCAACGGCTTCCGGCGCGACGGGAACAACTCTTTCCTCGGAGTCGATGAACTCGTCTTCGGTATCCCAGTCTTCGTCGACCGGCGCGTCCTCGGCGAAATCGTAGGCGGGATCGGATTCCAGGGTGTGGCGGGCGTCGGGCTCGGGGCGTGATCCGGTGGTGTTCATGATGCAGACCTCCGTGTGATTGGACTTCCGTGCCCTCCGTCAACGAGGCACGTTTTCATCAGATCACCACCCTTGTAGACGGTCAAGGGCCCCGCGGCAGAGCGCTAGGAAACCGTTCTCGGAGCCGCGCATTTACGGGGTCCCTAAATTTCCGGCTGAGGAATACCGGCCGAAAATCCGCGGAATTGCGGGGTAAGCTGGGCGTTGCAATGAGGCCGAACCATGCCTCATCTAGCCCAGGAGTTCCCGTGTCTCAGCACGCAAAATCTGACCGCCACAGCGGAACCAGCCCCGCCGCACACGCATCGCCCGCCGGTACCCCAAACGCAGCGGACGTGAAACGCTGGCGCCAGTATCTGGCCGACGAACGCGCCGAGGCTGACGTCTACCGGGACCTCGCGCAGAGCCGCTCCGGCGAAGAACGGGCCATCCTCCTGGCCCTAGCCGAGGCCGAGGGACGCCACGAAGCCCACTGGCTCAAGCTCCTCGGCGAGCACGCGGGCAAGCCGCGCCGCGCCTCCGCCCGCAGCCGGCTGCTGGGCCTCCTTGCCCGGCACTTCGGGTCCGTTTTCGTGTTGGCCCTTGCCCAGCGTGCCGAGGGCCGCTCCCCCTACACCAAGGAGCCCTCCGCCACTCCGGCCATGGCGGCGGACGAACAGATTCATGAGGAAGTGGTGCGCGGCCTGGCCACGCGGGGCCGCAACCGGCTGGCCGGAACCTTCCGGGCGGCCGTTTTCGGCGCCAACGACGGCCTCGTCAGCAACCTGTCGCTCGTAATGGGCATGGCGGCCACCGGCGTGGCCAGCAGCGTGGTTCTGCTGAGCGGCATCGCCGGCCTGCTGGCCGGCGCGTTCTCCATGGGCGCGGGAGAATTCGTCTCCGTCCGTTCGCAGCGTGAGCTTCTGGCCGCCACGCGACCCACGCAGGTGACGCTCGCCGCGGCGCCGCAACTGGATATTGAGCACAACGAGCTCCTGCTGGTCTATCTGGCCCGGGGCATGTCCCGCGAGGCCGCGGAACACCGGGTGGCCGAGCGGATGGGCCTCTTCAGCTGCGACTGCGACCCGAGCCTCTCGCTCCAGCCCGAGCTCCCGGAGACCGAGGATCAGCACGAGGCCGTGGGCACCGCCTGGGGCGCCGCGCTGTCCAGTTTCTGCTTCTTCGCCTCCGGCGCGATCGTCCCCGTCATTCCCTTCCTGTTCGGCATGACCGGCGTGGGCGCGCTCGTGGTGGCCGCCGTGCTGGTGGGCATGGCACTGCTGGCGACAGGCGGCGTCGTCGGCCTCCTTTCCGGCACCTCTCCCCTGACCCGCGGTCTTCGCCAGTTGGCCATCGGGCTGGGAGCAGCCGGAGTCACCTACGTGTTGGGCATGGCGTTCGGCGCCGTGATCGCCTAGTGCGGCTGGCCGGCGCTCTCCGCGCCGCGGAGACGCAGTAGTGGAAGAAGAGCCGGGCGGAGAAGACACCGGCCTGCGCGCACCTCACGATGAACGCCGTGACACCGATTACGGGCAGCGGCACCGGAAGCACCCGCGCCATTCCGGGACCGCCAGCGCAGCCAGCAGGTTCATCCGCAACCTCGTCCTGATAACCGCCATCGGGTGTGCAGCATTCGTGGCGGCGGGCTTCGCCTACGGGGACCCCCGTTTTGCCAGCCTCCTGGAGTTCCGGCTCGGGGCCGGCAACGGACATCCTGCCCAGCCCAAGCCTGGTCAGACGGACCGGGCCGGGGGGCCCGGCCTGGCGCAGGGGGCCGGCCAGGCAGGGCAGCCTGGCACGGGTGAGCGGGCCGCAGGCGCACCGCCTCCCGGCGTCGAAGAGGCAGCAGCACCGCTGGGAACGCCGGCAGTGCCGCCGGAACCGAGCGATTCGTATAAGTTCCTGGCCACCAACGACGACGGCACTCCGGTTGGATATTCACCCTGCCGGCCGCTGCACTACGTAGTGAACGCCGGCCTGGCGCCGGAGGGCGCGGCCGGGCTGGTCCCCGCGGCGATCGAGACGGTGTCCCGGGCCACGGGCATCCGTTTCGTTAACGACGGGGCCACCGACGAACAGCCCTCGGAATCGCGCGCCCCCTTCCAGCCCGAGACCTACGGCGAGAGGTGGGCTCCGCTGCTCATCAGCTGGACCACTCCGGGGGCGGCCCCCAAGCTCAAGGGCAAGATCATCGGCACCGGGGGCAGCACGCACTACAGCTATGGGGACGGGCCCAAGAGCTTCGTCACCGGAAGCCTCGAGCTCGACGCCCCGCAGATTGCCGCGGAACTCAACCGTCCGGACGGTCCCGGATATGCCACCGCCGTCATCCTGCACGAGCTCGGCCACGTCATGGGGCTTGAACACGTGGATGACCCCGTCCAGCTGATGTACCCGGAGATCGGCGCGCCCGACGGTCTGGCGGCAGGGGACCTCAACGGACTGCAGGCTCTTGGCAAGGCCCCGTGCCGGAAGGACCTCTAAGCGGGCTCGGCTTTCAGGACCCGGCGTCTCCAGTCATCAGCCGCCCAAAACCGCGAGTGCCTCGTCCACGCTGTCCACCAAAAAGATCCGCTGCTCCATCGCCCTCCCGTGAGCCAGGCTCTGCAGCATGGGCCAGGCAGGATACTGCCGCTCCCAGTGTTCCCGTCCCACCAGCACCATGGGGGTCACGGTTTCCGGTGCACCGTAGTAGTTCTCGCATGCATCCTGGAAGATCTCCTGGATGGTCCCGGCCGAGCCCGGCAGGAACACGATGCCGCCCTTGCACAGCTCCAGGAGGACGGCCTCGCGGACCGCGTTGGCGAAGTACTTGGCAATGCGTGTCGCGAAGAAGTTGGGCGGTTCGTGGCCATAAAACCAGGTGGGGATGCCCAGCGACGACGTTCCGTGAGGGAAACGCGTGACGACGGCCGCCGCGGCCCGTGCCCACGCTGACACCGAGGGCCGGAAGCCGGGGACGGAAGCCAGTTCGGTGAGAACATCCCGGAAATCCTGGTCTGGTGCCTCGCTGAGGTAGGCGCCCAGGTTTGCTGCCTCCATCGCCCCAGGGCCGCCGCCCGTGGCCACCATCCTGCCGCTGCGGGCCAGCAGCCTGCCCAGCGTTGCGGCCTCGGCAAATCCCGCGCTTCCCCGCTGCGACGCGTGGCCGCCCATGACCCCGACGATGGCGCGTCCCCCGCGCAGGACGGAGCGGGCCAGCTCCTCCAGGGCGTCGCCGATCGCGTGGTCATGCAGGGCAGCCGCCAGGGTGGCATCGAGGTGCCGGCGCTGGCCGGGGCGGATACTCCACTGGTACACGAGGGCATCCGGCGTTTCCTCGTACGGCACGTCCAGGATGCCGGCGTAGAGCTCCTGGGGCGTGTACAGCTCACCGCGGTAGGCATCGAACGGCACGCCGGCCAGCTTGGGAAATATCAGGGCACCGCGCCGGCGGAGCGAGTCTTCCACCCCGGGATCGAACGTGCAGCCCAGGAAGATGGCGCCTTCCGCCTCCATGGCGGCGAGGACCGGAGCCCTGCCGCGCAGGTCGAGGGACTGTGCGTGCCAGCCATGCATGGTCTTCGCTCCGGCGCTGACGAGCTGGTCAAAGCGGGTGACGCTCTCCACCTCGAGGGTCCGCGGGCTGGGGTTCAGGCTGCCGGAGGGGTTCATGGTGCCAGCGTAGCGGGCTGTTCCAGCGAAGCGGGCCGTGCCAGCGAAGCCAGCCAAGCGGGCTGGAACGCGGAAGTGCCCCGCAGCTGGCTGCGGGGCACTTCACCGGTGTTGCTGGTGGGATCAGGTCAGGAGACCTGGAGACCGCCGTTGATGTCATAGGTGGCGGCGGTGATGTAGCCGGAGTCCTGGCCCAGCAGGAAGGAGATGAGTGCAGCAACTTCTTCCCTTGTGCCGACGCGGCCCATCATGATGCCTTCGGACATCTGCGCCTTGCGCTCATCGGACAGCGTGCCGCCCATGATGTCGGTGTCGATGGGGCCGGGGGCGATGGCGTTGACGGTCACGCCAAACTCGCCCACCTCACGGGCCAGCGCCCGGGTGAATCCGATGATGCCGGCCTTGGAGGCGCTGTAGGCAACCTTGGAGTAGGTGCCGCCGCCGCGCTGCGCCGAGATCGAGGAAATGCTCACGATGCGTCCGAGCTTGCGCTCGATCATGCCCTTGAGGACACGCTGGGAGACGATGAACGTTCCCCGCATGTTGATCGCGAAAACCTTGTCCCACTCCTCCACGGTGGTTTCCATGAACGTCGTCGGAGAGCTGATGCCCGCGAGGTTGGCCAGAGCCACGATCGGCGGCAGCGACTCTTCGATTTCGCTGATCGCACGGTCCACCGAGGCAGCGTCGGAGACGTCCGCGCCGACACCGATGGCCTTCACCGCACGGTTGGAGCCAATCTCTGCAGCTGCAGCCTTCGCGTCTTCGGCGTTGATGTCCAGGATCGCGATGGACCAGCCTTCGCTGGCCATGCGGTCGGCAGCTGCGCGGCCGATGCCGCGGGCGGAGGCCGCACCGGTCAGCACGACTGTGCGGTCGGCGGGGAAAGCAGTGGTTGAGTTCATTGCAGATATTCCTTCAGGTGGTTCGCTGGGTGGTTCTTAGCGGGAGGTGGTGGCTTTGGCTGCAGCCGCGACGGCGGGGTCCAGAGCGGCATCGCCTTCGGGGCGCTTCCGCGCATAGAAGTACGTGGCCACTGCCGTGACGCAGAGGCAGAAGGACAGGAACAACAGACCGCTCTGGTTGTTGCCGGTGGCGTCCTTGAGGAGGCCGACTGCGTACGGGGCCACGAAGCCGCCGAGGTTGCCGAGGGAGTTGACCATGGCAAGGCCGGAGGCTGCTGCCGCACCGGTCAGCGCCGCGGACGGCATGGACAGGAAGGGGGCGATGGCGCCGTAAATGCCCATGGCCGAGACCGTCAGGCCGATGAGTGCCAGAACCGGGTTGACCGGGAGCAGGTAGCCTGCGGCCAGCAGGCCCACGCCGGCGAGCACCATGCTGACCGCGCTGTGCCAGGCCCGCTTGCCGGTCTTGTCTGCACGCTTGCTCCAGAAGTACACGAACACCGCTGCGATGGCGTACGGAATGAGGACGATGAACCCGACCTCCGCTGTGGAGAACTTGCCCAGCGCGGCAACGATGGTGGGCATCCAGAGGCCCAGGCCGTAGATGCCGCAGACCAGGCCGAAATACAGGGCAGAGTAGACCAGGGTGCGCTTGTCCTTGAGGCCGGCCAGGAAGTTATGGCTGCCGCCCTGGGACTTGGCTGCCAGTTCGGCGTCCATGGTGGTGGCGAGCCATTCGCGCTCGTCGTTGTTGAGCCACTTGGCGTCCCGCGGACGGTCAGTCATGAGGATCGGGGTGAGCAGGCCGAGGAGGATGGCCGGGATGCCTTCGAGGATGTAGAGCCACTGCCAGCCGTGCAGTCCGAGGACTCCGTCCATCTGGAGCAGCAGGCCGGAAACCGGGGCGCCGAGGGCGTTGGAGACCGGCTGGGCGAGGATGAAGATGCCCAGCACGGTGACGCGCTGAGCTGCGGGGAACCACAGGGTCAGGTAGAACAGGATGGCGGGGAAGAACCCTGCCTCAGCTGCGCCCAGCAGGAACCGGATGATGTAGTAGGTGGTCTCACCGTTCACGAGGCACATGGCCGCGGCGAAGATGCCCCACGTGATGAGGATGCGGGCCAGCCACTTGCGGGCTCCGAACCGGTACATTCCGGCGTTGCTCGGGATTTCGAGCAGCGCGTAGCCGAGGAAGAAGATGCCTGCGCCCAGCCCGTAGGCTGCAGAGGTGAGGCCGATGTCCTCACTCATGGTGAGCTTGGCGAAGCCCACGTTGTTGCGGTCAAGGTACGCAACGAAGTACAGGAGAACGATCAGGGGCATGACGCGGCGGCGGACTTTGCGGAGTGTGCGGTCGCCAAGCTCGCCGAGTCCGGACTTTGTGGTTAATGAAGTCATCATCGACCTTCTATCTGACGGTTCCGGGCCGGCGGCTTCGCGCGGAGGAATCCGATGCTTTTATGGGGGTTCTGTCCGCTCCAGATCAGAGCGTTTTTTTGATTCTTATTTGAATCTGATGTCAGACATCTGACGGAAGAACATGAGCAAAAGCATAGAAGGGTGACGCGCATTACGTCAAGGCCGGTGGGTTCGGCTCAGGATTTCGTGCCGTGGACGTAGCGTTCGTAGTCCTCGAACGTCTGGTCCATGTGCTCGTCCATCGCCCGGCGGGCAAGCTCGGAGTCGCCGGTGAGGATGCTGTCCAGCACGCGCTGGTGAAAGGCGATGGCGTGGCGCTGGATCTCTTCGACCGCGGAAGTCTCGCGGCGGGCGCGGTACAGGGACTGGCCGAGCTGGGCGAGCAAGGCACGCACGAACGGGTTGCCCGAAGCCTTCAGCACCACGTCATGGAACGCGATGTCAGCTGTCACAAAGCCATCAAGGTCGCCGGACTCGTGAAACCGCTTCATGTCCGCAATCGACCGGCGCATGTCCTCGGCGTGCTCCGGTGTGTGGCGCCGGGCGGCGAGCGCGGCCGCGCCGGTCTCCACCATGCGCCGCACTTCGATGAGTCCCCTCGAGACCTGGTCCTCCGCGTTGCCGTATGACGCCGCCTTGATGATCGCGTCAAGGCCGGTCCAGTTGTCCGCGGGATTCACGAAGGTTCCGCGGCCCGCCTTGACGTAAAGGATGTTCTGCGCCCGGAGGGCCTTGAGCGCCTCGCGGACCGTCAGGCGGCTGACGTCGTAGGCCTTGGCGATGTCGGCCTCCGGGGGCAGCGCATCGTGCGGCTTCAACCTACCGTCAAGGATGTCGTCCAGCAGGCCGTCGACGAGGTCGTCAACCAGTGTCCTGCGACCCATTGGAACGACCCACTTTCGCCTTGCATGCTGCCCTCGATGGGCCTAACACTACAGAAACGGCGGCGGACCGCGGAAAATGCCCCGGCTGAACGTCAGCCGGCTACGCGTCAGCCGGCAGCGCGTCGGCCGGCTGCGTGTGAGTCCGTAACGTAGGTATCCAGCCTGGCGAGGGTGTTTTCGATATTGTCGGGGTGGCGCCGGAGGTACCCTGCCAGCCGGAGGAAGAACTTGCCGCGGACCTGGCGTGCGTCCCACTGCTCTGTGACAAGCGTGCCGGGGATTCCGGCGTCGTCCGTGGCCGGCTCCAGCAGGTAGCGCCAGACATGCCCGTAGAAGTGGCGCCAGCCGATCCTGCGCCCTTCTTCGAATTCCGTCACGGTATTCAGAATCTTGTAGTCCACCTTGACGTTCATTTCCATACCAAACTTAACCCCCGGCCCAAGCCGTTCCGGGCCGCGGGGCTGGGTGCCCCTCACCGTGCCCGAACCGTCGATTTCGCTATGCAGGGCCGGAGTGGCCAGGACCTCGAAGATCCGGGCCGGCGCGGCGGCGATGAAGCGGTCCCTGGACACGAGATATCGGTTGTTCATCCGGCCAGCCTAGCCGCTAAAAATTGGTGCAGAATTTGAGCATGCAGAATTCATCGCCTGCCGGCAGCCCGCGCATCGGCATCCCTGTCCGGCTCAGCAGTTCAGCCGATCCAGACGTCCGGGTGGCAGAGGCCAACGGCCTCTTCGATTACATCGTGGACCTCGTGCGCGACGGCGGCGGCGAACCGGTGCTGCTGACCCCCGATCTGGTGGAGGGCGGCGTGCTCGACGGCGACAGGCGCGCCGGCGCGCCTGAGGCGCTTGACGGCGTCGTACTCCCCGGCGGCGGCGACCTCGACCCGCGGCTTTACGGCGAAGTTCCGGGCGACACCTGCTACGACGTCAACCCGGAACAGGACAGGCTGGACATTGCGGTGGCGCGCCAGGCAATCGACGCAGGGCTCCCCCTGCTGGGCATCTGCCGCGGCCACCAGCTGCTCAACGTCCTTTACGGCGGAACGCTGATTCAGGACATGGCACCGGGCACCGTGCCGCACCGCGACAGCCCCGCCGAGGGCGGCGGACTGTGGGCTTGGCACGACGTGGCGATGACGCCGGGCTCCAAGGTGGCGTGCCTGTACGGCGCCGTCACAGATCCCGCCCCCGGCACCGCAGGTGCAAGCAGCGTGAAGATCGCGTCGGGCCACCACCAGGCCGTGGCGCAGGTGGCACCAGGCCTGGTGGTGACCGCGGTGGCGGAGGACGGCACCGTGGAGGCACTTGAGGACCCTGAGCGGTGGGTGGCCTCGGTTCAGTGGCATCCCGAGGCGGTCGAACTGCCAGAGGTCCAGCGGCTGGCGCCGTTCCGCGCCTTCGTGGACGTCTGCCGGCAAAACCGCTAGCTGTACGGTCCCGGCAGGTTTCCGGCACCACCCTGAGAAGCTCCGCCCTTAGTGCGCCACGGCGGCAGCCAGCCGCACAGGCAGCCCGGTTTCGAGCGACTCCTGGGCGGCGTCAGCAACCCGGGAGGCCGCCACGGCGTCCTCCGGCGTGCAGGGGTTTTCCCGCCGGCCGAGCACCAGTTCCACGAAGGCCTCCAGCTCGGAGCGGTAGGCCTGGTCGAAGCGCTCCGCGAACGTTTTGTGGGAGGCTCCCGACGGGAACCCAATCCCGGCTTCCGCGGAGGTCACTGCTGATTTCTCGTCAAGGCCCACCATGAGGGAACCGGCCGAACCCTGGATTTCCAGGCGTACGTCGTGCCCGGCCCCGTTGTAGCGGGAGGCCCCTACGGAACCCAGCGTGCCGTCGTCGAACGTCACCACGGCAAGTGCGGTGTCCACGTCCCCCACTGCCCCGATGGCAGGGTCCCCGTTGTTGGAGCCCTTGGCATAGACCTCCACGATTTCCCGGCCGGTGAGCCAGCGCAGAATGTCAAAATCATGGACTGAGCAGTCGCGGAACAACCCGCCCGAGGTCGCCAGGAACTCCACGGGCGGCGGCGTCATGTCACAGGTGACGGCCCGCAGCGAGTGGATCCAGCCAAGCTCGCCTGCCTCGAAGGCGCGCTTGGCCTCGAGATAGCCGGCGTCGAACCGCCGCTGGTGGCCGATCTGGACGGTTCCCTGATTTGCCCGGATGTAGTCCAGGACGGGCAGCGAATCCGCCACGTTCATGGCCACCGGCTTCTCGCAGAACACCGGAATGCCGGCGTCCACGCCCGCCCTGATCAGCTCCGGGTGCGTGCCCGTGCCGGTGGCGATGACCAGGCCGTCGATCCCGGATCCGATCAGCTCCTCCACAGACGGCAGGAACTCCGCGCCCAGACCCTGGGCGATGGTGCGCGCGTGGTCCGCGGCAACATCCGTCAGCCTGAGCCGGACGTTGATCCCCTGCGGCTGCAGCACGCTGTTCAGCGACGCGATGTTGCCGGCGTGCATCACCCCGATGCGGCCGACGCCGACGAGCCCGAGCGTTATGTCCTTCATGCTTTCCTTTTGCTTGGTTGTCAGTCCGATTTCAGGGGTCATGCCGGCAGCTGGCTTGCGGTGCCGGCGACTTCGGCCTGGACTTCCTTGACGACGTCGCCGTGGCCGCCGAGCTGTTCGAGCTCGTGGGCGAGTTCGGCGAGTTCGGCGCCGCCGGCCATCTGGGCGGTGAGTTCGTCGAGGGTGATGTCCTTCTTGTCGTAGTAACCGATTGATTTGCCGCGCTTGAGAAGCAGGAACCGGTCCCCGACGGGGAAGGCATGGTGGGGGTTGTGGGTGATGAAGATGACGCCCAGTCCGCGGTCGCGGGCCTGCAGGATGTAGCGCAGGACGACGCCGGACTGCTTCACGCCCAGGGCGGCCGTCGGTTCGTCCAGGATCAGGACCTTGGCGCCGAAGTAGACGGCGCGTGCGATCGCGACGCACTGCCGTTCACCGCCGGAGAGCTGGCCGATGGGCTGCTCCACATCGCGCAGGTCGATGCCCATCTCGGCAAGTTCCTTTTTGGTGATGTCCTTCATCTTTTGGACGTCCAGGCTCTTGAACGGGCCAAAACCGGACGTCAGCTCCGAGCCGAGGAAGAAGTTGCGCCAGATGGGCATCAGGGGAACGACGGCGAGGTCCTGGTAGACGGTGGCAATGCCGGCATCCAGCGCGTCCCGGGGAGAATCGAACTTCCGTTCCTCGCCCATGATGTGGAGCACGCCTTCGTCGTGCCGGTGCAGGCCTGCGATGATCTTGATCAGGGTGGATTTGCCGGCGCCGTTGTCGCCCAGGACGCAGGTGACGCGGCCGTTGTCCACGGCCATGGTGACATCGGTCAGGGCAACGATGTTGCCGTAGTGCTTGCCGACCTTGTCCAGGGAAAGCAGGTGCACCGGGGTGTGGGTGAGTGGATCCTTTTCGTCTTTGAGGAGCTGTTGCTGGTCGATCTGCTTGGCGTTCATGATATTCAGCCTTTACTTGAATCTGCGCGGCGCTTGACGATCAGGTTCACGATTGTGGCCAGGAGAAGCATCAGGCCCAGGAAGAACTTGAACCAGTCCGGGTTCCACTGGGCGTAGACGATGCCCTTGTTGGCCATGCCGAAAATAAAGGCGCCGATCGCGCCGCCCACGGCGGAGCCGTAGCCACCGGTGAGCAGGCAGCCGCCGATAACTGCGGCGATGATGTAGAGGAATTCGTTGCCCACACCCTCGCCGGACTGGACGGCGTCAAAGGCGAACAGGTTGTGCATGCCCAGGATCCAGCCGCAAAACCCGACCGCCATGAAGAGGCCGATCTTCGTGGCCTTGACGGGGACGCCGACGGCGCGGGCGGCGTTGGCGTCGCCGCCGACGGCGAAGATCCAGTTGCCCACCTTGGTGCGAAGCAGCACCCAGGACGCCACAGCAACCAGAGCGATCCAGATGAAGACCGTGTTCTTCACGTCCACGCCGCCGATATTCACGGACGAGGAGAAGATGGCCTGCGCCGACGCATAACCGTCCATGGTAGAGATGGACGGCGAGGACACGCCGCCGCCGATCAGGCGGGTCAGGCCCAGGTTCAACCCGGTCAGCATCAGGAACGTGGCGAGGGTGACGATGAAGCTGGGGAGCTTGGTCTTCATGAGGATCCAGCCGTTGATGAACCCGATGCTCAGCGATACCACCAGGGCCAGGATCACGCCGACCCAGACGTTCATGCTGAAGTACCAGCTGAACATCGACGCCGTCAGTGCGGACGTAATGACGGCGACGCCCGTGGAAAGGTCGAACTCGCCGCCGATCATCAGCAAGGACACACCCACCGCCATGATGCCGATGGTGGAACTGCCGTAGAGGACAGTAGCGAAGGCATTGGGCTGCGTAAAGGTCGGGGAGACCAGTGCGAAGAAAACAAACAGAACGATGGCGCCCACCAGGGCACCGAACTCGGGTCGACCGAGAAGTTGCTGCAACGGGTTGCGTTTGACGACGCGCTCGTCTGGTGCCGTCGGTTTGGTAATTGTCTGGGTCATAGTCATGATATTTCTCCTTGCTGCCGGGCCGGCGTGGGCCGGCCCGGGCCAGCGGACTGTTAGCGGATACCCTGCTTGGCGAACTTCAGGACGTCGGCCGCATTTGATTTGTCGACGAGGCTCGGGCCGGTGAGGACCGACTGGCCGCCGCCTAGCTTGAAGCCGCCGCGCTTGTTCTGCCAGAGCGCGTCAACTGACATGTAGCCCTGCAACCATGGCTGCTGGTCCACCGTGAACAGGACGTTGCCGTCAACGATCTTTTGGGCGAGATCCGCGTTCAGATCAAAGCTTGCGACCTTGGAGGAGCTGCCGGCGTCCGTAACCGACTTGAGGAGCGTGAGGGTGATGGGGGCGCCGAGACCAATGATGACGTCGGCGTCCTTGGACGCCTGGAGCTTGGCAGTCGCGGTGGACTGGACAGCGGTCATGTCCTTGCCGTCGACGTAGAGGATCTCCGTTCCGGGAACCTTCGCCTTGACGCCGGCGCAACGGGCTTCGAGGCCGACGTGGCCCTGCTGCTGGATCACGCAGACGGGGTGCTTGAAGCCCTCCGCCGCGAGCCTGGTGCCAACCGCTTCACCGGCGAGCTGCTCGTTCGAGCCGAAGTGTGTGAAGGCACCGAGCTTCGCCGCGACACCCTCTCCAGCGTTGAGGCTCACGATCGGAATCCCGGCGTCGCTTGCCTTCTTCAGGACGTCTTTCAGTGCGTCGGGCGTGGCGAGGGTGACGGCGATGCCGTCAACCTTCTGGTCGATGGCCTGCTGGACAAGCTGGGCCTGCCGTCCGGCCTCGGGATCGCTGGTGTAGAGAAGCTCAACATTGTCCTTCGCCGACGCCTCCTCGGCGCCCTTGCGGACAATGTCCCAGAACGTGTCGCCGGCCGCGGCGTGGGTGATAAGGGCGATCTTAATGCGGTCCGTGGTTGCGACTTGGCCTGCGCCGCCTGCGCTGTTGGCTTCGGGAGCCCGTCCGCCCTGGCTGGAACACGCGCTGAGAGCCAGCATGGGAACAACGGCGGCGAGCACGGCCGTCTTGCGCCACGAAAACTTGGTCACGATGAATCTCCTTTGATTTGGGGGCTGGGACCGGCGCCACGTTGCGGGGTCACCACGCCTTCTACACCGATCATCGTGATTCGGCTCACAGATGTCAATAGTTTGTCCTGACATTAGGATGTTTGTACCTAAACTTTCCAGGATCAGCCACACTCCCGCACCCAAATCGCCCCGGGATAGGGGGATCAGAGATATCCGCCGCGGGCCCTTGACCGGGGGCTTCTCACTGCTATTATCAAAAAGGCAGTATGTCCTATCAAGCGAACATGCACCGGACATACGGGTTCCTGGACGCAGGACGGCCCGCAGCACAAAGGGAGCACTCAATGGCGAACCAACTTCACCTCAGCATCGACAGGTCGTCACCGGTGCCCCTCTACCACCAGGTGGTGCAGGGCATCGAGGCTGCAATCCACACGGGGCTGCTAGAGCCAGGCAGCCGGCTGGAGAACGAAATCGACCTCGCCGCGCAACTGAACCTCTCGCGGCCCACCATGCGCAAGGCGATGGATGAACTGGTGCGCTCGGGGCTCCTCGTGCGGAAACGCGGAGTGGGCACCCAGGTGGTTTCGAGCCAGGTCCGGCGCCCCCTCGAACTTTCCAGCCTGTACGACGACCTCACTAACAACGGCAGCAAACCCACCACCGACGTCCTGACGTTCGCGCACATCGAAGCCGACGACGCCACGAGGCAGGCTCTGCATTTGCCGGCCGGCGCGAAGGTCTACCACTTCACCAGGCTGCGGAAGGTCGGCGGCAAGCCGCTGGCCCTGATGGAGAACTGGGTCCGCGATGACATCACGCACATCGACGAGCAGCTGCTGGGGTCGCAGGGGCTCTACAGTATTTTGCGCAGCGGCGGGGTCAACTTCCGGCTCGCCACCCAGCGGATCGGCGCCATGGTGGCCAACGAATACCAGGCACCCCTCCTCGAGACCGAACCCGGCTCGGCGCTGGTCACCATGGAGCGTACCGCCGTGGACGACACGGGCCGGAACGTCGAGACGGGACACCACGTCTACCGCGCCGATTCCTACAGTTTTGAAATGACCCTGGTCCAGCGTTAGACGCCTTCAGCGCTGAAGCCTGACCGACTCACAATCTGAAAGAGAACAATCCATGGCCGACTGGGTATATCCGCTGGGCAGCGCAGCCGAAGGCTGCTGGGATGTTTCGCTGGGAACAGCGGACTCTGCACTCACCGTCGAAGGGTGGGCACACACCGGGCTGAAGGTGGCCACACTGGCCCCGGGCGCCGTCGTCGAACTCCCCGCCGCGGGTGAGGAACGGATCGTGGTTCCGCTGGGCGGGGCCTTCACGGTGTCGGTGGACGGCGAGAAGTACGAACTGGCCGGCCGCGCCGGCGTCTTCAGCGGCCCCAGCGATGTGCTGTATTCCGGTGCGGAGAAGGCGGTCTCGGTCACTTCGTCCGACGGCGGCCGGGTCGCCATCGCGACGGCACCCGCGAAAGTCCAGTACCCCACCCGTCTGATCACGGCGGCCGAGACCCCGGTGGAGCTGCGCGGTGCCGGGAACTGCTCACGCCAGGTCCACAACTTCGGCACCCCCGCGGCGCTGGAGGCGGACCGTTTCATCGTGTGCGAGGTCATCACCCCCGCCGGCAACTGGTCCTCCTACCCTCCCCACAAGCACGACGAGGAGAAGGACGGCGAGACCCGCCTCGAGGAGATCTACTACTTCGAGACCAGGGTGGCAGATGTTCCGGGCGCATCCGGTCCAGGACCTGACGCGGACGCCATCGGATACCAGCGCGTCTATGCCTCGGACGAACGCCCCATCGACGTCGCAGCCGAGGTCCGCACCGGCGATGTGGTCCTGGTTCCCTATGGCTGGCACGGTCCCGCGATGGCCGCGCCCGGCTACGACCTGTACTACCTCAATGTCATGGCCGGGCCGGGCCGGGTCCGCGACTGGCTCATCAGCGACGACCCCCACCATGGCTGGGTCCGCCAGAGCTGGGAAGGCCAGGACGTGGATCCTCGCCTGCCATTCGGCAGCTAGCGCCCGCCGCCTGGCCTTTGGGCGGCCACCGCCGGCGCAGTCCCACCGGCCGGCCAGCGCCTCACGCCGGCCGACTCAGCCGTTGAACTCAGCGGGATGCGGGCCGGTCCGGCCGTCCCGTTCAAGGGCGTCGATGGCCGCCAGCTCGGTGTCCGTCAGCTCGAATCCGAACACATCGAGGTTTTCGCGGATCCGCGCCGGAGTGACCGACTTGGGGATGATGATGCGGCCCTGCTGAAGGTGCCAGCGGAGGATCACCTGGGCGGGCGACACACCGTGGTCCGCGGCGATGGCGGTGACTGCCGGCTCCCCGAGCATGGCACCCTGCGCCAGCGGGCTCCACGCCTCGGTGGCCACGCCGTGGGCTTGGTTTGCCGCAGCGACGTCCCGCTGCTGGAGCGCCGGGTGCAGTTCCACCTGGTTGACGGCCGGTACTGTTCCGCCCAGACCAATGATTTTCTCCAGGTGCTGGGGCAGGAAGTTGGAGACGCCGATGGCCCTGACGCGGCCGTCTGACAGCAGCTTCTCAAGGGCCCGCCAGGACTCAAGGTAACCGGCCGTGGCCGGAGCCGGCCAATGAATGAGGTAGAGGTCCAGGTAGTCGAGGCCCAACTTTGCCAGGCTCGACTCGTAGGCAGCGAGGGTGGCGTCGTAACCATGGTCGGCCACCCACACCTTGGACGTGACGAACAGTTCGCCGCGCGGTATCCCCGACCCCGCCAGGGCGCGGCCGGTTCCGGCCTCGTTTCCGTAGATCGCGGCGGTATCGATGCTCCGGTAGCCGGCTGCGAGGGCCGCGCTGACCGCGTCGGTGGTCTCGTCGTCGGACACCTGGAAGACTCCGAAGCCGAGCTGCGGCATCTGGACGCCGTTGTTGAGCGTGACGGTAGGGATGGGCGTGGTGATCTGACTTGCATTCATGGAAGTTCTCTCTTGTTGTGGTGTTTTGCCAGGGTCAGCGGACTGCCGGAAGTGCAGGAGCGTCGGCGCCGGACCCGACGGAATCTGCAGGAGCGTCGGTGGTGGACGTGACGGAATCTGCAGGAGCGTTGGTGGGACCAGGGTTGGGCGCGGAGTCGGGCGCCTTGGCCGCGGCGATGGCCATCACGGCCAGGCCCAGCAGGGTGATGCCGGCCCCGGCCCAGATGGGCGAGGTGTAGCCGAGGCCGGCGGTGATGGTCACGCCGCCCAGCCAGGCACCGAGGGCGTTGCCTACGTTAAACGCGCCGATGTTGGCGCCGGACGCGAGGGTGGGGGCGCCGTCGGCGTATTTCATGACCCGCATCTGGAGGCCCGGCACCGTGGCGAAGCCGAAGCCCCCCATCAGGACCATGGAGGCGATGGTCAGGACCTGGTTGCCGGCCGTTAGGGCGAAGGCCACAAGCACCACCACAAGCACCGACAGGACCACTAGCAGCGTGCGGTCCACATTGCGGTCGGCAGCCTTGCCGCCGAGCGTGTTGCCGATGAAGAGGCCAGCGCCGAACACGATCAGGAGCCACGGGACGGTGGAGGCGGAGAATCCGGAGATCTCAGTCAGGGTGAAGGCGATGTAGGTGAAGGCGCCGAACATGCCGCCGTAACCAAGGATGGTCACCAGGATGGACAGCCAGACTTGGCCGGAGCGGAAGGCACGCAGTTCGCTGCGCAGGCCGCCGGGGGCTGTGTCACCGCCGCCGGTTCTGGGCACCAGTGCCAAGATGCCCGCGAGCGCCAGCACGCCGATTCCGGTGATGGCCCAGAACGTGGAGCGCCAGCCGGCAGCCTGGCCCAGCATGGTGCCGAAGGGCACGCCCAGTACGTTGGCCGCAGTGAGGCCTGTAAACATGATGGCGATAGCGCCGGCCTTCTTGGTGGGCGCCACCATGTCCGCGGCCACCACAGCACCGATGCCGAAGAAAGCGCCGTGCGCAAGGGCTGCCACAATGCGGCCGATCATCATCATCCCGTAGTCGGGCGCCGTGGCGGAGATGAGGTTGCCGGCAATGAACAGCACGAGCAGGGCCGCCAGCACCGGCTTGCGCTCGAACCGGGTCACCGCGGCGGTCAGTCCGAGTGCACCGACCACCACCGCCAGCGCGTAGCCGGAGATGAGCCAGCCGGCCGAGGCTTCGCTGACTTGGAAGTCGGCGGCCACAATGGGCAGCAGGCCCATGATGACGAACTCGGTGAGTCCGATGCCAAACCCGCCAAGGGCGAGGGCAATCAGGCCAATAGGCATGGGAGTGCTCCTTAGAAGCTGTACGGAATGAGGTGGGGCGCGTACGCTAGTAGTTGCAGACGCGTTATTTATTGTTGCACAAGCAGATACCCCGCGCAAGCAACTACATATTTGGGTCTCCCCGTTGGAGGGGAGGCTGGAGGAGGACAAACGATGGGCATCAAGGATGACGCCGTGGAAGTGCGCGCGCAGGGCTGGCGCACGCTGGCGGCACTGCACGGCCTGATCGAAGCGGAACTTGAACGCTCGCTGCAGGCGCACGCGCAGCTGTCCGTAGTGGAGTACACGGTGCTGGATGCGCTCAGCCGGCAGGACGGCTGGCACATGCGGATGCAGCAGCTGGCCCGCGCCACGGCCCTCAGCGCCAGCGCGACCACCCGGCTGGTCAACAGGCTGGAGGACCGCGGGCTGCTGACGCGCATCCTGTGTGCCGACGACCGCCGCGGAATCTACACGGAGCTGACCGCCAACGGCATCAAGCTGCTGGAGGAGGCCCGTCCGGTCCACGACGCAGCGCTGGAGCGGACCCTGGCCGAAGCCCAGGAGGTCCCCGAGCTGGCTCCGCTGGTGGACGCCCTCCCCCGGTTGCACGCCGGCGTCTAGGGGCGCGACCCGGAATCAAGCACAAAGCCCCGCCCCGCATCTGATGCGGGGCGGGGCTTCGTTGGCTGTCCGGCCGGACTTACTTTGCGGGGACCTGCTTGAAGTAGTGCTCCAGGTCCTCGAGGCTCTTGCCCCGGGTTTCCGGCACCACGCGCTTCACCCAGACGATGGCGGCCAGCTGGATGACGACGAAGCCGAAGAACGTAGCTGAAACGCCGATCCCGGCGACCATCTGCGGGAAGAAGAAGCCGATCAGGAAGTTGATCATCCACAGCACGAAGACGCAGATGCCCATGCCGATCCCGCGGACGTGCAGCGGGAAGATCTCGGACATTGTCAGCCACGTGACCGTGCCGATGCAGGACTGCATGGACGCCAGGAACGTCACCATGAACAGCAGCACGAGGTAGCCGCGGAACGTGCCTTCCGGGATCAGCATCGAAATTAGGCCGATGGCCAGCAGCGAGGACGCCGTTCCGCCCAGGCCCACAATCAGCATGGACTTCCGGGCCACGCGCGTCATCAGGGACATGCCGACGATGACGGCGACCACGGAGGTGACGCCGTTAACGACGTTTGCGAGCAAGGCGCCCTGGTCCCCGAAGCCGGAGCTGGAGAGGATGGAGCTGCCGTAGTACATGATGGCGTTGACGCCGCTGATCTGGTTGATGATGGCCATGCCCAGGCCCACCACGAAAATCCGCCGGATCCAGGGCACGGTGAGGTCCCGGAAGGTTCCAAGCTTGGATTGGTAGTCTTCCCTGGCGGCCTGGCGCACCTCATCGAACTCGGTTGAAATGTCCGCCGACGCGCGGGTCTTCCGCAGCACGTCCAGGACCTCGCCGAAGCGTCCTGCCGAGGCCAGCCAGCGCGGGCTCTCAGGCAGCACCAGCATTCCGAACCACAGCACCACGGCCGGCAGCGTGGCGATCACGAGCATCCACCGCCATACGTGAGAGGCGTCCGGGAAGGCATTGCCCAGCACGGCGTTGAACGTGAACGCCAGGAACTGGCCTGTGACAATCATCAGCTCGTTCTGGGTGACGATCCGCCCGCGTTGGGCCGTCGGCGACATTTCCGCCAAGTACACCGGGACGATCACCGATGCCCCGCCGACCGCCAGGCCAAGGAGCGTGCGGGCGGCGATGAGCAGTTCAGTCGTGGGCGCAATGGAACAGGCGACGGTGGCCACGGCGAAGATCAGGGCGAGCCCCATGATGGACCTGCGCCGGCCGAAACGGTCCGACAGCCGGCCGGCCGTGATGGCGCCGAACGCAGCGCCGAACAGCAGGGTGGACGTGACCAGCCCTTCCGTCAGCGGTGTCAGCCCGAGGTCGCGCTGCATGAAGGGGAGCGCACCGTTGATGACGCCGGTGTCGTAGCCGAACAGCAGCCCGCCGAAGGTGGAGAACAAGGCAACCCGCCGCAAGAACCCCTTGGGATTGGCGGGGGCTGCACGTACCGGGGTTTCTGTGGTCTCGGAGCTCGCGTGGGTGGCTTCCCGTTGCCTCATACGCTGACCTTCTGCACGTACTGCTTCATCGTCTCCAGCTGGAACCGCGAAACGTCCGCCGCGTTGTCGTCCTCGGCAAAGACGCTGGAGACCATCACGGTGTCGTCGCGGTCCAGGAAGCCGATTTCGTGCAGGCCGCCGAAGAACTCGTCCCAGTTGACGTCGCCGTCGCCGATCTTCAGGTGCTGGTGCACGCGCACGGGATTGCCGGGCGGGTTGGTGATGTACCGCAGGCCGTGCGAAGCGTGGTGGTCCATGGTGTCGGCGACGTGGACCAGGCGGAGCTTGTCCCCCGCGGCTCGCATGATATCCAGGGGTGCGTTCTTCATGTGGAAGCTGTGCGAGGCCACGTAGACCAGGCCAACGTTCTTGGAGTTCAGGCCGCGGATGACGCGGATGGCGGCAAGGCCCTCTTCCACGAAGTCGTCCGGGTGCGGATCGATCAGCAGGTCGATCCCTTCGCGTTCGATGATCGGCAGCAACTCTTCCATGGAGCGGTAGAAAGCACGCTCCGATTCTTCGGCCTTTTCGGGGCGGCCGCTGAATTCGGTGTTCATCGTGCTGACGCCAAGGTCCACGGTGATCTGGATTGCGCGCTTCCAGTAGCGGACGGCTGCCTCGCGCGCGTCCTCGTCCGGACCTGACCAGCGGAGCACAGGCAGGACGGAGGCGATCTCGATCCCGGCGTCCCTGCAGGCCTTGTTGAGCTGGCCCACCAGTTCGTTGTCCGCCTTCGGGTGGTTGAAGAACGGGATGAGGTCCGGGTGCGGGGTCATCTGCATGTACTTGTAGCCGAGGTCCGCCACCACCTTGGGAAATTCGAGCAGGGTGTGCGAGTGGTGGAACGGCGTGGGATCAAGTGCAATTTTCACGGGGGACACTCCATTGTGGATCAGTCAGGTTGTGCATGGGAGCGGAAAGAAACGGGAAGGGGGCCGCGGCCCCCTCCCCCTCGTTCCTAGCTGTAAAGGGCAGGCTTGGCGTTCAGTTTCACGGCGACCTTTTCGCCGTTCTTCTGCGCTTCAACACCGGCTTCGCAGCAGGCGGCGGTGGCGTAGCCGTCCCAGGCGGTGGGGCCGCCGATTTCGCCGCGGACCGCAGCGTCCACCCATGACTGGATTTCGACGTCGTACGCCGCACCGAAGCGCTCCTCGAAACCGGGCGTGACGTTGCCGCCCCAGCGGCCTGCGCTGCGCGTGTAGGGTCCCTTGTCGGCGCCAATGCTCACGATGCCGTCTTCGAAGGAGGCCTGGGTGGCCACTTCATAGCCGAACTTGGCGTTGACGTAGATCTCGACGTCGGCCAGGACGCCGGACTCGGTCTCGAGCAGGACGTGCTGCGGGTCGTGCTGGCCGGCCGGGGCGTTTTTCGTGGCCTTGCCCAGGCGCACCTGCACGCTGGTGATTTCCTCGCCGGTGAAGAACCGGATGGCGTCAAATTCGTGCACCACGGAATCGTTGATCAGCATTTCGTTGGTGAAGCCGGCCGGAGTGGTGGCGTTGCGGTGCTGGTGGTGCAGCATCAGCAGTTCGCCCAGTTCGTGGTCCCGGATGACCTGCCCCAGGGCGGCGTATTCGGCGTCGAAGCGTCGCATGAAGCCCACCTGGATGCGTTTGCGGCCCAGCTTTTCCTCGGCCTGGACGATCTTCCAGGAGGACTCGGCATCCGGCGTCAGCGGCTTTTCGCACAGGATGGGGATGTCTTTGGCGATCGCTTTCAGCAGGATGTCCTCGTGAAGGAAGCCCGGGGTGGCGATCAGCACGGCGTTGACGTCGCCGTTGTTGAGGGCCTCCTCGGCATCGGCCAGGGCCACTGCGCCCGGGATGCCTTCGATGGCTGCCTGCGCACGGGCGAGGTCGACGTCGACGACGGCGGCAACTTCGGCACCGTGGATGCGCGTGCTGAGGCGCTGGATGTGGTCCGCGCCCATGCGGCCGGCGCCGATAACGGCGACGCGAAGGGTTTCAGTCATTGTCATTTCCTTACGTTTCGGGTGCCAGGCGGCGGTTAGTTGACGGCCGTGCGGGAGCCGCAGGAGAGCAGGTAGTTCCGGGTGCGCTTGGCGATCGGCATGGGAACGTCGAAGGCTACCGGGTACATGTCCTGTTCCACGATGCCGAAGATGGGCCGGTTCAGGGCCTCCACGGCTTCGATGACGGCGCGCAGGTCCGGCAGCCCGTTGGGCGGCTCGGTCATCACGCCGGCCAGGTTGGCGGCTGCCCAGGTCATGTTCTCCTCGTTGACCTTTTTGAGGATGTCCGGGTTGATCTGCTTCAGGTGCAGGTAGCCGATGCGGTCCGGGTAGTTCTTGATGAGCTCAAGGCTGGAGGCTCCGCAGTATTCGGCGTGGCCGGTGTCCAGGCACAGGTTCAGGTATTTCGAGTCCGTGGCGGACAGCAGGGTTTCGATGTCCTCCTGCGCCCCGACATGGGAATCGGCGTGCGAGTGGAACTGCTGCTTCAGGCCGAAGTCCTCCAGCAGAGTCTTGCCCAGGCGGTTGTGTCCGCTGAACAGGTCGCTCCACGCCTTCTCGGTGAGTTCGCCACTTTCCACGGCTTCCCCGGTGACGTCGTCGCGCCACATGGCCGGGATGACCACGATGTGCTCGCCGCCCATGGCGGCCGTGAGTTCCGCGACCTTGCGGGCAGGTTCCCATGCGGTCTCCCACTGGTCCAGCCCGCGGTGGAAGGCGGTGAAAACCGTTCCGGCTGTAACCTTCAGGTCGCGCTGCTTGAGCTCCTCGGCAAGCCGGGTGGGGTCGTTCGGCAGGTAGCCGTAGGGGCCAAGTTCGATCCACTTGTAGCCCGATTCGGCCACTTCGTCGAGGAACCGCTCCCAAGGGGTCTGCTTGGGGTCATCCGCGAACCAGACACCCCAGGAGTCCGGCGCGGTGCCGATGATCAGTTTGTTCTCAGTCATTTCCGTTCCTTCTCATCGACTGCTCCGCAGGTGCCGTTTTGGACGCTCAAAACGGCGGTTATGGAGCAATCGATGGTGGTCATCGAGGTGCTAGTTGGACGGGAAGTTGTAGGAGGCACCCGAGGCGTGGGTGGGCTCCGGCCAGCGTGAGGTAACTACTTTGCCGCGGGTGTAGAAGGAGACGCCTTCGGGGCCGTAGATGTGCTTGTCACCGAACAGCGAAGCCTTCCAGCCGCCGAAGGAGTGGTAGGCCACCGGGACGGGCAGCGGCACGTTGATGCCGATCATGCCGACGGTGACGGAGCGCTGGAATTTGCGGGCGTTGGCGCCGGAGGAGGTGAAGATCGCGGTGCCGTTGCCGTAGGGGTTGGAGTTGATCAGGGCGATGCCTGCATCCAGGTCCTCCACGCGGACCACGACGAGGACCGGTCCGAAGATTTCCTCGGTGTAGGCGGTCATTTCGGTCTTGACGTGGTCCAGGACGGTGGGGCCGACCCAGAAGCCGTCCTCGTGGCCGGGGACCACCAGGTCGCGGCCGTCCACCACCATGGCCGCGCCGGCGGC
>NZ_JBFTJD010000024.1:0-65236 GCF_056395245.1 Arthrobacter sp. 10L430
CGTGATAGCCCTGCGTTCACTCATCGAAAGCTCCATGGCTCACAATGCCGACGCGGCAGACACCACCCCGGCGGACACGCCGCTACGCGGGCATTCTCAAATGATTCTTCGAATACCGCTACGCGGGCATCTTCGATGAGTCAACGCGGGGCATTGACGCCGGTTTGTTTGAGGAACATGATTTGTCCTAGACGACGGCTGGGGACGCTAGGCAGTCAGGCAAAGGAGCCCCGCCGTGGCCAGTTACCCTTCGACACCTGTAGTCTGCGGGAATTTCCCGAACCCCCTTTCGGGGGGAATTCTTCGTTCTGGAGTAATTCCATTCATCGATCCGGACCAGCCGGACTGCCGACGGCACCGTAGACGCGGGCGCACGTCCGTCCGAGGTCCGGAGTCAGCAGCGTACCGGCCATGATGGCCGCCGTGCTCCGCTGGGTACTGCAGTTCCGGCTATTTGTCCTGGTCGTGGCGGCAGGGATCTTGGGTTTCGGGCTCACCTCTTTGCCAGCCATGTCCGTGGATGCTTTCCCGGAATTCGCGCCTCCACAGGTGGAAATCCAGACTGAAGCCCTCGGGCTGTCCGCCGCGGAGGTTGAGCAGCTGATCACCTCCCCCATGGAGGCCGATTTGTTGAACGGCGTGGCCTGGGTGGAGGCCATCCGGTCCAAGTCGGTTCCGGGTCTTTCCTCGATCCAGATGGTCTTCCAGCCCGGGACCGACATCTTCCGGGCGCGTCAATTGGTCGCGGAGCGTTTGACCCAAGCGCGAGCCCTGCCGAACGTATCGGCGGCTCCTGTCCTGATGCAGCCACTGTCATCCACTAGCCGCGTCATGATGGTGCGACTCACTTCTAAGCAGATGTCTGCCATCGAGATGTCCGTCTTGGCCCGGTGGACGATGAAGCCCGGACTATTGGCCGTACCCGGGGTCGCGAACGTCGCTATCTGGGGCCAGCGCGATCAACAGCTGCAGGTTCTGGTGGATCCTGAGCAGCTTGAGGCCAAGGGGGTGACGCTGGACCAAGTCATTAGGACCACCGGTAACTCTGTGTGGGTGTCCCCACTGAGCTACCTGGAAGCGTCCACACCCGGCACGGGCGGTTTCCTGGAGACGGGACACCAGCGGCTAGGGGTCCAGCACGTCCTTCCCATCACCACTCCACTGGATCTGGGGAAGGTCAGTCTGCAGGGCCCGTCCGGCAAACTGACCCTGGGCGATGTGGCCCGGGTCGAGACTGATCACCAGCCGCTGATCGGCGACGCACAACCCGGCAAGGACGCTGAACTGCTGCTCGTCATCGAGAAGTTCCCGGAAACGAACACGATGGACGTCACCCGCGGCATCGATGAGACACTACACGCACTCCAGCCCGGTTTGCCCGGCGTGACGATCGACACCACGGTGTACCGGCAGGCGTCATTTATCCAGGAGGAGGTAGGCACCCTCGGCGTCGCGCTGTTGGTCACCCTGCTCGTGATAGCCGTAATGTTCGGCGCTTTCTTCCGTTCGTGGCGCACGGCGCTCATCAGCCTGATCACTATTCCAGTGTCACTGACCGCCGCCGCTCTGCTGCTCTCCCTGCGCGGCGCCGGGTTGAACACCATGGTCCTGGCAGGCATGATCCTCGCCTTGGCCGTCATCGTGGGAGATATCGCTGAAGACCTTAGCGGCACCATCCAGTCCTACCGGACGTCCGCTGGCGCCGATACCGGCGAAGCGCGTGACGGCCTGGTGGCAGGTTCTTTGCAGGCAGTTCGCACGCCTCTGCTCTATTCGTTGTTGATTATGGCACTGAGTGTCATGCCGGCTTTCTTCATACCGGGTGAGAACGGAGCAATGTTTGGACCGCTGGTACTTACCTACCTTCTCGCCTTGGCTGTCTCGATGGTGGTGGCGTTGACGGTTACCGCTGCATTGGTGTTCGTCCTGCCGGTCGGCTCCTCCCCACGACAGGAAGGGCAGGCGATGAAGCGTCTTCGTATTCGGTACGGCCGTCTCCTGTCGCGCGGGGCGGGCAAAACCAGGTGGGTATTCACAGCTGCAGCCGTGATTGCTGTAGCGGGCCTTGTACTAGCCCCGCGGCTGGCCTCGAACCAGCCTGTGGTGCCGGTGCTCGCGGACAAAACACTCGTCGTCCAGTGGAACGCTATGTCGGGCACATCGGACCAGGAAATGAGCCGGATCACTGAGACGGCCGTGCGTGAACTCAGGGCGCTGCCGGGAGTCTCAAACGTCGGAGCAGAGGTCGGACGGGCTATTACTTCAGACCAGGTGGGTGATGTAGGTTCCGGGGAGCTTTGGGTGACGGTGGCACCGGAAGCGTCCTACCGTGACACGGCAGACGCCATCCAAAAGGTTGTAGAGGGCTATCCGGGTCTTGCCGCGAAGGTCTCGACCTACCCCCAGCAGAAGATTGACCAGATCCGGGAAGCCGCTGATTCCGGTTTCACGGTCCGGGTGTACGGGGTGGACATAGCCACAATCCGTCAGAAGGCGGAGGAGGTGCGGCAGATCCTCGCGCGCACCGCCGGTGTAGTGAATCCGCGCGTCGACGCCCCCAACGAACAACCGATCGTCGAGGTCAAGGTTGATCTTGCCGCGGCTCAGAAGGCGGGCGTCATACCCGGGGATGCACGGCGTGCGGCTGCGGCCTTGCTGCAGGGCATCGAAGTGGGCAACGTCTATGAACAGCAGAAGGTCTTCTCGGTGATCGTGAAAGGAACACCGTCAACCCGGAACAGCCTGACGAGCGTCCGAGAGCTTCTGATCGATACCCCCACGGGCGGACATGTGCGTCTGGGCGACGTTGCCAAGGTCAGTATTGTGGGGAACGATGCTGTGATTCTCCACGACGGTACTTCTCGGCGCGTTGACGTGAAGGCTGACATTCAGGGGCGCGGGTTGAATGATGTGCAGCAGGACATCAATAAGAGTCTGCAGCAGATCCAGTTCCCGCTGGCCTACCATGCGGAGATCCTCACTCAGTATGCCCAGCAGCAAAGTAATTTTCAGTGGTTGTGGCTGCTGGCGGGGATTGCCGCCTTCGGCATCCTGGTCCTGCTCCAGACAGCTCTGGGGGGGTGGCGGCTCGCTGTTGCTGTCTTCCTGGGATTGATCGTTTCCCTCTCCGGAGGCGTCCTGGCGGCATTCGCTGCCGGTGGGATCAATTCCTTGATTTCGCTCGTCGCATTTTCAGCCGTCCTGGGAATCGCGGCCCGGAGTTCCCTTCTTCTCGCAGCCCAGCTCCGGAACCTTCGCTCCGCAGACGACACGTCCCCCGGGCCCTCCCTGGTGATCCGCGCGGCACGGGGCCGGCTGCGGCCAACACTCGGAACCGCAATCGTGACGGCATTGGCGCTGCTTCCACTGGTTCTTTTCGGCGGCGTGACCGGGACGGAAATCATTCTGCCGCTCGCCGTCATCATCTGGGGGGGCCTGCTGACAACGACTCTCTTCGTTCTGTTTGTCCTACCCGCAGTGCTGCTTCGCTTCGCGCCCGGTCGCGCAATAAGCCGACGGATCAATTACAGCCCCCCTGGCGGGGCCTGAAAGCCGAGATGCATCATGAATCCGTTAATTTCGCCCCGAGGCCGCAGCCTTTTCGTTCTGTTCATCCTGGTCCTCATGACGTTGTGCTTGCCGGGCTGTAGCCAGGCGCCGGTGGAAGCTGCCACCGGGGACGCGGCTGCGAGCCTTGAAACAGTGCCGGGAACGGACCTCAGCAAGGTCAGGCTGACTGAGCACGCCATCAGAAACATCGGGCTGCAGACGACCACGGTGAGTGCTGACCCCAAGAGCAAGAAACTGTCTGTCCCCTACGAGGCGATCCTGTATGACAGCCAGGGAAAGACCTGGGTCTACACGAATCCCGAGCCCCGGGTCTACGTTCGCAGCTCCGTGACCGTCCAGCGCATCGACGGGCAGATCGCCCGGCTGGCTGACGGCCCGCCGCCCGGCACCACCGTTGTCACTTTGGGAGCCGAGGAACTGTTCGGCGCAGAGTTAGATACGGCCCACTAGCGTGCGGTGGATCATAGGAATCAGCCTAAAATTCAGGACGATAGTCGTTGCCCTGGCCAGCGTCATCATGCTGCTGGGTTCCCTCCAGCTAAGCGCGGCGTCCATAGATGTCTTTCCCGAATTCGCGCCGCCACGTGTCGAAATTCAGACTGCCTGCCTGGGTTTAACCGCGCAGGAAGTTGAAGAACTGGTCAGCGTCCCGATCGAGGCCTCCCTCAGCGGCATGCCCGGACTGGACGAGCTACGCTCGAAATCTGTGCCCCAGCTGTCCTCGATTCTGCTCGTCTTCAAACAGGGCACCGACCTGCTCAACGCGCGCCAACTGGTATCCGAGCGCATGGCCGCGGTGACCTCAGCGCTGCCGACATGGGCTGCCCCTCCGGTGATGCTGCAGCCGCTGTCGTCGACAAGCCGCGTCATGAAAATCGGCATGACCTCCTCCAGCCGGTCCTTGATCGAAATGTCCATGCTCTCCTACTGGGATATCCGGGCCCGAATACTCCGCGTCCCGGGCGTGGCCAACGTCGCCATCTGGGGCGAACGGCTCCAGATGCTCCAGGTGCAGGTGCAACCCGAGCGGCTCAAGGCCGAAAACGTCTCTCTCAACCAGGTCATGGAGGTCACCGCCGGGGCCGTGGATGCCGGCCTGCTCAAGTACTCCCCGGGAAAGTTCATCGGGACAGGCGGCTTCGTCGGCACGCCAAATCAGCGGATGAGCGTCCGGCACGTCCAGCCGATCACCAGCCCCGCTGATCTGGCCCGGGTCACCATCCGCGAGAAGGACGGCGTCGCGCTGCACCTGGGCGATGTGGCCAAGGTCGTGGAAGATCACCAGCCCCTCATCGGTGACGCCGTCATCAACAACGGGCACGGACTCATGCTCATCGTCGAAAAGCTTCCTTGGGGGAACACCTTGGAAGTGACCAGGGGAGTCGAGGAAGCCCTTCAGGAGCTCCAACCGGGCATGAGCGGCATCAGCTTTGACACCACCATCTTCCGCCCGGCGAGCTTCATCGAGGAGGCGATCTCTAACCTCAGCCTCGCCCTGCTCCTTGGCTGTCTGCTGGTGGTCATGATTCTCAGCGCCTTCCTCTTCCAATGGCGTACCGCCCTGATCAGCCTGGTTGCCATTCCCCTCTCCCTGCTGACGGCGGCATTGGTCCTCTACTTCACAGCCAGTGCGATCAACACCATGGTCCTCGCCGGGCTGGTCATCGCAGTGGGAGTTGTCGTCGACGACGCGATCATCGACGTGGAAAACATCATGCGCCGGCTAAGACAGCACCGTGCCCGCGGCAGCGACGAGCCAACGGCTTCCGTGGTCCTGAAGGCCTCGCTTGAAATGCGCAGTCCCATTGTCTATGCAACTCTGATCATTGTTGTGGCTTCCCTTCCCATCTTCTTCCTGAACGGACTGACCGGCGTCTTCTTCAGGCCGCTGGCCGTCTCCTACACCCTCGCGGTCCTGGCTTCGATGCTGGTGGCGCTGACTGTCACCCCGGCGCTGGCCCTGATTCTGTTGGGCAGGGCCAAGCTGGAGCAGCGCGAACCGCCGCTGGTCCGCGTCCTCAAGCGCGGATACCATGCGGTCCTGTCCCGGATCATGAACCGGCCCCGCTACGGCTATGCGGGCTTCGGTGTCCTGGCACTCACGGGACTGGCGATCGCTCCCTTGCTTGGCCAGTCCTTGTTCCCCACCTTCAAGGAACGGGATTTCCTGATGCACTGGGTCGCCGAGCCCGGCACCTCTGTGGCAGAGGAATACCGGATCGCCCAAAGGGGCTGCGATGCATTGCTTAAAGTACCCGGTGTGCTCAATTGCGGATCACACATTGGGCAGGCGTTCCAGGCAGACGAAATAGTCGGCGTTAACGCCGGCGAAAACTGGATCAGCATCGACCGCCACGCCGATTATGAAAAGACGGTTGCAGCGGTTCAGGAAGTTGTTGACGGGTACCCTGGCCTTCACCGTGACGTGCAAACATATCTGAAGGAGAGAATCGAAGAGGTCATCACCGGCGCCAGCGAACCCATCCTCGTCCGTGTCTATGGCGATGACCTCAACGTGCTTCGCGAACAAGCCCAAAAAATCAAGGAGCTGATGGACGGAATTCAGGGCACCGACGAACC
This sequence comes from Arthrobacter sp. 10L430, assembly GCF_056395245.1. Taxonomy (NCBI): domain Bacteria; kingdom Bacillati; phylum Actinomycetota; class Actinomycetes; order Micrococcales; family Micrococcaceae; genus Arthrobacter; species Arthrobacter sp. 10L430. Next base: position 6,151 of record NZ_JBFTJD010000024.1, read on the forward strand.
GCATATCTCCCTGGAAGTCGAAGTTCCACAGATTACCGTCAGGGTAAATCTCGAAGCAGCCAAGAAGTACGGCCTGAAACCCGGCGACGTCAGACGCGCGGCCGCGACCCTCGTAGCCGGAGAGGAAGTCGGCGACGTCTTCCGTGATGGCAGGGCCTACGACGTCCAGGTCTGGAGCACCCCCGAAACCCGCGCCAGCGTCACCAGCATTGAAGACCTCCCGATCGACACGCCTGCCGGGTCGCACGTCCGTCTGGCCGACGTCGCAGCGGTCAGCGTGCAGCCGACCCCCAACCTCATCGACCGCACCAACGGATCCCGCCGTGTCGAGGTCGGGTCCTTCATCGACAGCGACGCTGACCTGGGACGCGTCGTCACCCAGTTGCAGGACCGCCTGGCGAGTCTGGAAATGCCGGCCGGCTACAGCGTCCAACTGCTGGGTGAATACACCGAACGGCAGGCGGCCACCGAACGACTGACGATTTTCGCCATCGCCGCCGTCCTGCTGATCCTCATGTTTCTGCAGGCATCTTTCCGGAGCTGGAGGCTTGCCATACTCGCCCTCCTGACACTTCCGATAGCCCTCGTAGGCGGAGTCTTCGCCGCCTATTTCACCGGTGGTGTCCTTTCACTCGGATCGCTCGTTGGATTCCTTACCGTGATGGGCATCGCAGCGAGAAACGGCATCCTGCTGATCAGCCACTGCCAGCATTTGGAACGGAACGAGGGCGAAGCATTCAGCCGGGCACTCGTGATGCGCGGCGCCGGCGAAAGACTCTCACCGATCCTCATGACCACCCTCGCCACCGGGTTGGCACTGGTGCCCCTGGTCGTCATGGGCAACATCCCCGGCCACGAAATCGAACATCCCATGGCCGTCGTCATCCTTGGCGGCCTCCTTACCTCCACCCTCCTCAACCTGTTCATCGTTCCATCCCTTTATCTCCGCTTCGCCAAGGCACGGCCAAGCCACGGTGGCACCCGGCGGGACGGAACGAAGGTGTCGGCGCTGCCCTTCCTGAGGTCCCGACGCGTAGCTACTGTCGGTGTGGAGAATCCAGATCAACCCGGCACGTCCGGTTAGTGCATCCCGGCGTACGGAGTGGTCAACTCAGACCACTCCGGACGCGGGAGCGAACTCCCAGTCATGGATTTAACTCATGTCCCTGCCGGAAGCAGCGGCCGGTACACGGGTGGGAAGGCGTTCGCGGGCAGGGGGTCATGCTTGGGCGGGTCAGCGGTGATTGGGTCGTTGGTCCGCAAATTGGCCACCGCGTACTGAAACATCATGTCGTGGTCCTCGTGTACCAGGTTGTGGCAGTGGATCATGTACCGCCCTCCCTCCTGCGCGGTGGCGTCGAACTGCATCAGCGTGGTGATGGACTCGTTCTCGCCGGCGTAGAAGACGTCCTTGGGGCCGCCTTCCCAGGCGAAGGGTTTGCCGCCGTTGGTGTTGCGGGCGATGATTTTGGCGTCAATCAGATGGATGTGTACCGGGTGGAACCATCCTCCAGATTGGTTAATGATGGTCCATTGCTCGACGGCGAAGGGCTGCGGGTTGCCGAACAACTTGGTGAATCCGGACCTTTCCACGTCGTCCCACAGGACTCCGTTGATGCTCCACTGGCCGTTCTGGCGCTCGAACCTGAGCTGCCTCTTCACCGTGGCCATCTGCGGGGTCAGGCTCATCGTGTCGATGCCGCCCCGGGACGCGGTGGGTGACCCCCCGCCGTCGAGCCTCGACGGGATGGACGAGATGGACCCTGCCCGGGAGCCCGAATCGGCCACCACTTGGAACCGCATGATCTTGCCCGTGTTGGCAAAGTCGATGTTGTTCTTGTTGCTGAGGTTGCGCAGATCAACCGTCTGCCCGGGCCTGTACTTGCGGAAGTCGATCAGGATTTCGGTGCGCTCCGCAGTACCCATTCGCCACGACGCAACAGCCTGGACCACCGGCGTCATGCCGGCATCGGTGGCAACGATGTGGACGGGTTCACCGTTGGAGAGGGTCGGCCGGTAGGAGCGTGAGATCGATGCGTCGAGCACGCGGAAACGGTAAATGCGCGGCTTGACCTTCATGGTCGGCCACGGCACCCCGTTGACCAGGATTACGTCACCCCACAGCCCCTTTTGGCCGTTGTCGTTGTACCCGAGCGAGCCGTCCGACTGGAACAGTGCGTCGGAAAGCATCAGCGGCACGTCGAACTCACCTTGCGGCAGCTGCGCCCGCTCAAAACGGTCCGTCAGCGGGTAGAACGCGGCCAGTCCTGAATACACATTCTGGGCAGTGATGTGGTGCTTGTGGTCGTGGTACCAAAGCGTGCGGGCCGCCTGCCTGTTGGGATAGTGGTAATTCTTGAAGAAGCCGGGAACGGTGATGTCATTCGCATAGCCGTCGTACTGGGGCAGGGAAGCCGAGCCGTGCAGGTGCGTGGAGGTGCTGAATGTCCCCGGTTGGAGCAGCCCCTGCTGCGGGAACGCATTGCGGATCCGCACCTCGATCCGGGTTCCCTGCCTGGCCCGGATGGTGGGACCCGGGAAGATTCCGTTGTACCCGGCCACAGTGGTGGTGAGGCCCGGCAGCATGTGAGCCTGTCCGAGCTTCTGGGTGAGAGCGTAGCGCTCGAAAGGTCGCTTGGGATCGCCGCCGTCGAAGCCCCGCTGAAAAGGCACGAGCTCGGGCGGCCGCCGGAAGGTTGCCCTATACGGGACTGGCGTGTTCTGCGGTGCGAGCCGGCTCCGGTTGATATCCTGTGTGGTCGCCGCCGGCTCAGCCCCGCCAGCCGACGCTGCCCCGGTCATGGCCGCAGCGCCCACCACCCCCAGCCTCAGTACTTCCCTGCGAGACGTCATCGTCTCCTCCAGACATTGGGATTATGTGTCTTGACATACAGCGGGCCCGCGACCGAAAGCCGCGAGTCCGCCTTCCCCCCTGGAGGTGCAGAAACCTGAGTTGCAACGACTCCAGTGTTCGGCGGACACGTTGGGAAAACCATGGAATCGTTGGCGTTCGTGACTGCCATTCAACCCAAATGAGGCGTTGACGAACCGGCACGCATCATCCATGTGAGGCACGGAACGGAGAGTGTCGCTGCCCCCGCGCCTGATTCCCCGCACGCGCCAGGGATGGTGGCTGGTTGCGTGACGCCACCCGGAGTTAAGATCAGGCATGGTCCCTGTGACGAATCTGCTGGCCTTTGCCGTTGTCGCCGCGCTGCTGATTGCCGTCCCCGGCCCGAGTGTCCTGTTTGTCATTGGACGGTCGCTTGCTTTGGGTAGGCGCGGCGGCCTGCTCAGCGTCCTGGGCAACGCCGCCGGTGAACTTCTGCAGGTCGCAACCGTGGCGTTGGGCCTCGGCGTGGTGCTGGCGCAGTCGTTGGTCCTTTTCACGGTCATCAAATTGGCCGGAGCTGCATACCTCGTTTACCTCGGCATGCAGGCGGTCAGGAAACGCCGGGGACGGCCGGCCGGGCCGGATCCACTACGTTCCGCCTCCACCCGGCGAATCCTCCGGGAAGGCTTCATCGTGGGAGCCACCAACCCCAAATCGGTCGTGTTCTTCGTCGCGGTACTCCCTCAGTTCGTGGACCATGGCGCGGGCACCATCCCGCTCCAGCTCGCCATGCTCGGCGCCACGTTCCTGGTGATCGCCCTCGTCTCGGACAGCATCTGGGCCGTCGCCGCAGGCACGGCCAGGCAATGGTTCGCGCGCTCGCCGCGCCGAGTCGCCGCGGTCAGCACTACCGGCGGAGTGATCATGATCGGCCTCGGGGGCACCTTGGCCCTGACCGGCACCAAGGGATAGCTCCGAGCCCCAGAACCCGCCGAGTGGTCCGGGGCTTCACATTTAGTACCGCGCGGACCTCACCTCGAGGGTTTGAGCACCATCGCCGAGCCGCCCCCGCGCCTCACGGGCTCAGCCGCGGCGACCATTCTCCCGTCGGGTTTGAATTCGATGGCGGTCGCCGCGCCGATCTCTGCTGCCGAGGTGAACGCGTCACCTGACTTTGTGAGCTGATGACCGTAGGGTTTCAGCTGCTTTCCGTAGGCGGTGATGAACTGCGGCTCGGCCGTGACCTGGGCCGTGTTCCGCTGCGAGGCGCGCGGTGCCGCGATGGCCCCGGCGATGCTCATGTGCAGATCAACCCTGTTCAGGATGGTCTGAAGGACCGTCGTGATGATCGTCGATCCGCCGGGCGAGCCGAGCGCGAGGAATGGCTCGCCGTCCTCGAGGATGATGGTCGGGGACATCGAAGAGCGGGGACGCATTCCCGCCTCAATCCGGTTCGGGTCCTTCGGGTCATACACGGTCGAGAAGTCGGTCAGCTCGTTGTTGAGCAGGAATCCGCGGCCGGGCACCACGATCCCGGACCCGCCGGTCTGCTCGATCGTGAGGGTGTACTCGACCACGTTGCCCCACTTGTCGGCGACCGTCATGTTGGTTGTCGAGATGTTCTCGGTGTCCTTCTCGTCAGCGAGGGCCGCGGCGGCAGCCGGGCACACGCCGTCGTACGTGGACACGTCACCTGCCGCGACGGGCTTCGCGGCCGCTTTCTTCGGGTTGATCCGGCACGCGCGCTCCTTGCCGAAAAGCGGGTCAGTGAGGGCGGCAGTGGGAACGTCGGTAAACGCCGGGTCCCCCACATACTTGCCGCGGTCCGCGAAGGCGAGTGCGCTCGCCTCGAGATAGTGGTGGAGGGCGTCGGGCGTGGACATCCCGGCAAGGTTGAAGGGTTCCAGGATGTTCAGCGCCTCGCCGACCGTCGTGCCTCCGCTGCTCGACGGCGCCATGCCGTAGACGTCCAGGTCGCGGTATTCCACGTGCGTGGGCGCCTGGTCCAGGGCGCGGTAGGCTGCGAGATCCGCCGTCGTCATGTGGCCGGCCGGGATGGGCAGCTTCGTGGCCGCCGTCTTCGGCGGAGCCTGCACTGTGGCAGCGATTTCCGCGGCGAGCGGGCCGCGGTAGAAGCCCCGCATCCCCTTGTCCGCAAGGAACCGGTACGTCCGGGCGAGGTCGGGGTTCTTGAAGACACTGCCGACGGCGGGCGCGTCGCCGCCGGGGAGGAAGAGGCTGCGCGTCGAGGTGAACGCGTTGAAGCGGAGCTTGTTGTCGAGGGTCTGCTGGCGGAACGTGTCGTCGACGACGAAGCCGCGGGTCGCGACCTTGATGGCGGGCTTGAGGGCATCGTCCAGGTCCAAAGTGCCCCAGCGGTCGAGTGCGCGCTCCCACGTGGCCGGTGTGCCGGGGACGCCGACGGAGACGCCACTCGTGACGAGTTCGGGCGTGAAATTGTAGGGCTTGCCGGTCTTGGGGTCGATGAACGCGTTGTGCGGCATCGCTGCCGGTGCGGTCTCGCGGCCGTCAATCGTGCCCACTCGGCCGGTCTTGGCGTTGAAGAACACGAAGTAGCCGCCCCCGCCGATCCCGGCGCTGTAGGGCTCGGTCACGCCAAGCGTCGCGGCGGCTGCGACGGCGGCGTCCGCCGCGTTGCCGCCCTCGCGGAGGACCTCGATCGCCGCGGCAGATGCCTCAGGGTCCACGGTGCTCACCGCGCCGCCGTACCCGGTGGCGGTTGCGGTCTTGTCGGTCTGCCGCGGATCGGCGAACGCGGGGCTGGTGACGGCGCCGCTTGTCACTGTCATTGCCAGGGCCGCCGTGAGGGCAGCCAGTCGACGTCTCACATAGGGCATGGTGGCTCCCAAGTCAGGGTGATGCGAGTTGACGGTACTGCAACGCTACTCCGCCGGGGAGTGACACTCAACACCGCGGTGGGCCGCGGAACTGGCAACTTCCGAGCTTCTACGACGGCGGGGATTCAGCTGTCGACGTGCTGGTCGAGTCTGCGGACTGGTCGGCCTGGGGATGCTGCTGACGGCTCGCCAGCAGGAACGGCACCGCAATCAACTCGACAACGCCGCCGATCGCCAACGAGGCGGCGTAGCCGTACACATCTGCCGCCCGGCCGAGCAGCGGCTGCACCACCACGCCGCCGCTTGATCCCATGAGTGAGTCGAAGCTAAGTACCGTTGCCCGCTGCTTCGAGGCGATCATGTCGTTCAGGTAGGCCTGCCGTACCGGCGTTCCCGCCGAGGCGACCACAGCCCAAACCGCCAACAGCGCCAGGGCGACCCAGAACACTTGGGTGAACCCGAGCACGACCAGAATCATTGCGCCAAGGATGCTGCTCAGAATCAGAACGGTCGTGCGTTTGCGCACGAGGCGGCGGATGTGGGGCGCCATCCAACCGCCGAGTACCTGCCCTCCAGCCACGATTGCCGCCGCCAGACCCGCCACGGAGTACGCGTGCGGGTCGCCGAAGAGCTCAAGCAGGAACGGCTGGAGGGCGTAGAACACGTAGATACCGACGCCGGCGCTGAACGGCGCGGCCAGCATCACGTAACGCACCGGGGGATTCTTTAGACCGCTTTCAATCGAGGCGGAGAGCACGGCATGGGTGGCCTGGAGAGGATGGGTCGAGCGTTCGGGCGTGAACCCGATATCGTGCATGAGCCAAAAGGCCACGGCGAACATGGCCGCCAGCACCCCCACGCGCAGCAGAAACGGCACGCCGAGGTTGGTGGCCTGCGCGATCACACCGCCTGCCACCGAACCGGCGAGCATCGCGACCCCCGACACCATCTGCCCGCGCCCAAGCACCGTCTCCAGCCCGCCTTCGTACCCTGAGAAGCGCAACGCGTCGACGAGCCAGGCCTCGACCGCACCCGAAAAGAACGTGAAGCCCAGGCCGAGCAGGACCGACACCACCGCCCACCACCAGAATGGGGCGGAGACCTGCCAGAGCAGGTAGTACAGGTAGGTCGAGATGGCCAGTGTCACCGTGCCGAGCAGGAATGAAACGCGGCGCCCCCACCCATCGGCAACCACGCCGGTGGGCACTTCGAACAGCACCATGCCAGCTGTGAAAAAGGCGTTGGCGGCAAAGGCTTCGAGGTTGCTAAGTCCAGCATCCAGCAGGAAAAGCGTGTTGATTCCCCAGATGAAGGAGGCCGCAAGGGTGTTGCCCAGCGTCAGCGTGAGGTAGACGCGCTGAGTCTTGCGGGCGCCGGCGTTCATCGCGTCGCCGTCCCCGCCAGGGCGAGGGGGGAGCACGAATCCATTCTCGTCTCGATTGTCGGAGCCCGCCAGAGCGGATGCAAGCGCAGGGGCGATGGTGGTGCTCGTCCAGTCCAAGGCCTCGGTCCTAGCCGAGTCGGTCCTCCACGCCGCCGCAGCTGTCCGGATAGTGGCTGTCGAAGCGATCTCGCGCGATGCGTCCCAGCCTTTCGACGGTGTGCCAGCTGACGACCGCGAGCAGCAGGGTCAGCAGGATCGCCGACACAGCCACCAACGGCGGGAGGTTGGCTGTCGATCCGCCATTGAGCCAGAGAATGACGACATAGTTCCACAGGTACGCGGCGTAGGAAACTGTGCCCAGCCCTTGCAATGCGCGCGTCCACGTCGGCATCGCACGGGTACGGGAGGCGGCCAGCACCACGAGGACGGCCGCGCCGGCCATGGCCAGCGGACCCCCGACGAAGAAGAAGGCTGGCGTTTCGTTGGCCTTGGAGAAGAACATCAGCAGCGCCAGGACAAGGACCGCGACGGGCAGGGCCGCAAGCCTGAGCCTGCGGCCGGAGAACCAGCGAAAGACATGCACCCTGTACAGGCGCAGCGCCGAACCAACGATAAGCCCGAGACCCCACGTCGTCGGCAGCGCGTAGACCAAGGAGTGAAGGTGCGGAGCCAGGACCAGCATCGCCAGCACACTCGCCGTCATGACGGAAACGACGACGGCGGCAGACCAGCCAATCAGCCGGCCCTGGCGGTTACGCCGCAGGGCGAACACCAGCAGAGCCGGCCAGACCAGATAGAACTGTTCTTCCACGGCCAGCGTCCAAAGCGGTCCGATGGCCATGCTGACATCGAAGGGCAGCGGTAAGTCCTTGAGATAGCCGAAACCGGTGAGGAGGGTATAGCCGATGATTCCTTTGGACCGGTCCCCAAGCACGTCGGCCGTGAGTTCCACGATGGCGTAGACGCTCAGGAAGGCGATGAGCGCCGGCAACAGGCGGAAGGCCCGGTGCGCGTAAAAGCGGCCGTAACGGATTTTGCGATGCCGTTCGACATCCCTGACCAGCACGCCTGTGATCAGGTAGCCGCTCAGCACGAAGAAGACAATGACACCGACGATGCCGGCGCCTTCAAACACACCGGGCCACGAGTGTCCCAACAGAACGGCACCAACTGCGGCACCGCGAAGAACGTCCAGGCCCTCCAGCCTCGGGCGCTCTGCACCTCGCTGGGTGGCCGCCGCGTCCGTTCCTCCACGTAGCAACGTCATATAACCTCCGGAGCCTCTAGTCTGCCGGTTCCACCTTCAGCCGGACCGAGGCACCATCCGACCCTGTCTCCTGACGCGACTGTGATTGAAGACGCCAGTCCCGCGCCGCTTCCAAGTATCCCCGATGTCGCTGGACGAACCCTGACCCCCGTCAAGCCATCGACCATGGCTGCGCACGCAGCGGTCTTCGGTGGAGTCCAAGGCGGCCGTCATCACCACGTAAGAACCCTGCGCCTAGCGCTGGAAGGCTTCCTTAACGTCCGGCGGCGTCTTTTCCTGAATGACCCAGCGGTTGCCATCAGGGTCACTGAAGAACGCGAAGGCGATACCGCCCATGTCCTGAACGTCGCTGATTACCGCTCCCCGCCGGAGTAGCTCAGCCCGTGTCGATTCCATATCGGCGACCACGAGCTGCAGGCCTTCCAGGCTGCCTGCGGCCATGCTGGTCATTCCCGTGCCGATGACTATGGACGTGGCGGAGCCGGGTGGCGTGAGCTGGACAACCCTGACGCCGGCTATGTATTCAACATCGTGGTCCAGGGCGAAACCGAGCTGGTCTGTGTAGAACGACTTAGCTTTGTCCACGTCAGTAACCGGTACTTGTACGACCTCGAGGCTCATCTCCATGGGCCTCACAGTACCCGAGACTGCCACGCAGGGGCGATGATCACGCGGCGGGAACTGTCGGCGGGGCGGCCTCCAAGGTTTACCGGCTATCTCTAGGTTCCTCCCACCAGACTCTCAGTATCTGGTCGGGAAGCGCACCCCATGAACTGATCGACCAGGCGCCGGGCCCCTCCGTCCTCTGCAGGGGCCCGGCGGTTCCATCACCTATTGGAGAGTCGGCATGGAGCACAAACTGGAGACCTACTCCTTTTCCCTCGGACCAGGGAGCGAATGCCCGTCGGGAACGTTCGTCCTGGACGTGTCCACCGGGCGCTGCGACTGGACTGACGGCCTGTACGCCATCCACGGCTACACGCGCGGGGAGATTGTACCCACCGTCGAGCTGGCCCTGGCGCACACACATGCGGAGGACCGCGAGCCTGTCCGCCGGCTGATCTCGGACATCTTTTCCTACGGCGGTCAGGGCGCGACCTTCCACCGGATCATCGACAGCACGGGGAACGAGCACCGTGTTCTCACCGTGGCACAAGCATATGAAGGCCGTGAGCCGATCACGCCGATTCACGGAGTCACGATCGACCTGACCAGGTCGGTGGATGCGGAAGCAGGACGTGCAGCCAGCGCCGCTGTCGCCGGCGCCTACGCCAGCCGGGCTGTCATAGAACAGGCGAAAGGAATCATCATGGGCCTGCTGGACGTCCAGTCGGACAAGGCCTTCTCCATCCTTGCGACCCGAAGCCAGCACACCAACACCAAGCTCGCCGCCGTCGCATCCGAACTCACCCGCGCCGCCGGCCACGGAGCTCTGCTGCGGACATTGCGTCGGTGGGGCATCCCGTCGTAGATGGAAAGCCCCACCGCCCGTCGATGACCACGTCACACTGAAGGACCGGCATCTTCTCGGCCACTGCGATCCAGCTGCCCGCTATGCCACCCAGCCTGGCGCGGGTCCTTGGATGCCGGGTCCGGTGCAACTGGGGGGAGTGCGCCGGACCCGGCTGTTCTGGGGTTCTCCGGTCGCGGTACCTTCAACTCCAGGACACTCACAGTCTTACGGGTGCATCTTGGGATAAGCGCGGAGCCGAGCACGGAGGGTGGTCTCGGTACTGCCCCGAATGGAGGGGATGACTCCAAGGTTCATCTAGGCGGGGCCCGACCGTGTGGCGTATGCGTTGGCCTGCTCCCGCACCTGGCGCACGTAGGCATCCGACTGGTTGTAAGAGAGGACGGCGTCTGTCCAGCCTTGGCCGGTGGTGAGGTCACGGCCGTCGGCGCAGAGGTACGAAGCGGCAGTCAGGGCGGCGTCGTCGATGTTCAGGGGGTCGGCTTCGCCGTCTCCGTTCCCGTCGCGCCCTGCCAGCTGCCAGGTGGAGGGAATGAACTGCATCGGTCCGACGGCGTGGTCCCAGAGAGCGTCGCCGTCCAGGACGCCGGCGTCTGTGTCGGCGATGGCGGCGAAACCATCGCCGTTGAGGCGGGGACCAATAATGGGCCGGCTCGCCTGCCCGGTGGTCGTCAAACGTCCGCCTCCGTGACTTCCGTGCGCGGACTCGACGAATCCGATGGCTGCCACCGTATTCCAGCCGATCCCGCACGTCGGGGCAGTGGTGTTGGCACCGCTGGCGGCAGCCGCATAGGCCTGAAGGGCCCGGGCCGGTATACCGGTTTCCGCCGCAGTCCGGGCGAGCCACTGGGCGTCAATCGTGCTCTTGGTGATGTTGACGGCAGGAGTGCTGTTCGTGGACAGCACCTCGAGTTTCGCCTCTGATTGTGGCGGTGCGGGCTGTGCCTGGGCGGTCTCCCCGCCGGACACGCGGAGCGCCCAGAAGGAGAATCCGGAAGCGAGGCAGAATGCGAAAACGCTGAAAACTGCAAGGCGCTTCAGACGGAGCACGGGCTACCCGTACCGGAGTGCTGAAGACCGCGCCGGCAGCCCGATCCGCGGCATTGCCTAGCCTTCACATTCGGTGCAGTAAGCGTGGCCGTCCTTCTCGCGTGCGATTTGGGAGCGGTGCCGGACCAGGAAACAGGAGTAGCAGGTGAATTCGTCCTGCGCCTGGGGTACGACCTGGACGACCAGTTCCTCGGCGACGAACTCTCCGCCCGGGGTGACGGCGTCGTCCAAGGCGTCAGCCTCGTCCAGCTCGCGGACGACGCTGCGGGCGTCCGGGGCGTTCGCGGACTGAAGCGCCTCCAGGGAGTTGTCCTGAGATTCTTTGACGTCGGATCGTACTTCGTCGTAATCGGTTGCCACTTGGTTCATTCTCTTCTCTGACGTTCTTGTCTGACGGGAATGCAACTTACACCATTTCACCGGCATTCCCCTGTCACGACGGCAGATGGGTGTGTGGCTGAGGCTCAGGAAGTCCCACTAATTCCCTGCCCGAGAAGTCCGTCGTGCGCGCCAGTCAGGCGCGGCTCGGCAGCCTCGCGGTCACGAATCCGCCGCGGGAGCGATCATGGCTGCCGTCGCTCGCGAGCCCGTCTGTGGTTGTGAGCGAGATGGCGCGGCCGTAGAGCGCGCACAGCTCCGGGATCGGATGTTCCCTGCACTCCCAGCCGGCTGATTCGAGCAACCGGACCGGATCAGGGGGATTCGCCCGTGCCAGCAGTTCGCTCATCGGCAGGCCGGTCTGGGCGCTGAACTCGCGCAGCTTCGCTTCCACATCTTCGGTGGCCGGCAGGGGACGGCCCGCTCGATCACCGCCCGTGAGCCCGACGGCGATAACGCCGCCACTTCTTGCAGCGTCGCGAGCTGGGCGTCGGCGCTCAGGTACGGCAGCAGGCCCTCGATGATCCAGGTGGTCGGCTGCTGTCGGTCATAGCCGGCGGTGAGGAGAGCATTTTCCCAAGGCTGGGCCAGGTCGGTGGGCACCGTGATCAGTTGGCAGGCCGGTTTGGCGGACAGCCCTTCCATCACGGCGGCTTTGAACTCGAGGACGTTGGCGTGGTCGAGTTCCAGAACCCGCGAGCCGGGCGGCCAGTTGAGCCGGTAGACGCGGGTGTCCAGTCCCGCGCCGAGGATCACGGCCTGGAGGTTTTGAGGCTTCGACTGGAGAAAGTCGTCGATGAAGCGGGTCCGCAGCCCGATGTAGGTGGAAGCAAGCAGGAGCGGCTGCTGCAACGCAGGGGCGGCCGCCGGGTCTGCAGGCCACACCGTGGGCAGGTCCAGGTTCGACCGGGCACCGGCCACGAGAGCAGCAGCAAAAGGATCGGCAGCAAGTGCATCCGGCCGGGTCGTCTCGACAGCGCGGCCGGCGGCAACGGCAAGAGCCGTCATGGGCAGCCCTTCACCTTCAAGACCTGTCAATTGTTCAGCCTCCCCCGTCAGGAAGCCATCGTCGCATGCGCCCCGGCGTGGATCGTGCCATCAACCCCCTCAGGACCAACGTGGCGTTCTCTGTCGCGGCCCCAGTGACTCAGAACGCGGGGGCTCCGGGTTCGCCGAGCGGATACTCGCGCTGGATCTCGGCGACCTTCGGATCGTCCTCGTCGGCGCCGTAATCTGAGCTCCGGGTGATGTCCTTCCCATCAGGGAGCTTCATCGCGCGGAAGGCCAGAGACAGGACCGCGGCAACAATAAGGTTTATGGCAAACGCCACGACAGCGATGTAGACCTGCATGTCGGTGCCGGGGATCGCCGCGATTGAGCCGCCAAAATTCGCTTTCGTGACGGGGTTGACCACGTTGTAGGCCGCTACAGTGCCGTAGATGATGCCGGCTGCCCAGCCGCCGAAAAGCGCCCACCGGTGGAACCAGCGGGTATAAAGACCTGCCACGATCGCCGGGAAGGTCTGCAGGATCCAGATACCGCCGAGGAGCTGCATATTGATGGCCGCCGACTGGTCCATGGCAATGACGAAAATCAGTGCGCCGAATTTCACCACAAGCGATGCGATCTTGGAGACCTTCGCCTCCTGACGGGGCTTGGCGTCGGGCCTGATCAGATCGCGGTAAATGTTACGGGTGAACAAGTTCGCCGCTGCTATTGACATGATCGCCGCCGGGACCAGAGCACCGATGGCGATGGCGGCCAGGGCAATACCCGCAAACCAGTCCGGGAAGTGATCCAAGAACAGCTGCGGCACTACCAGTTGCGGGTTGACGGCGCCGTTCAAGTCGACGGGCTTAGTGCCGGCGTAGATAGCCGCATAGCCCAGCAGCGCCAGGAACCCCAGCATCAACGAGTACAGAGGCAGTACCGCCGCATTCTTACGGATCGTATTCCTGCTCTTCGTCGCCAAGACGCCCGTGATCGAGTGCGGGTACATGAACAGCGCCAGGGCCGAGCCCAGAGCCAGCGTCCAGTATGCGGAGTAACTGCCCGCGCCCGGAATGAAAACTCCAGCGGGTTTGCCCGTAGCCGGGTTGACCGCACCGAGTTTCGCCTCAGCGGCGTCGAAGATGGTTCCCCACCCCCCGAACTTGATCGGCAGGTAGATTACCGCAACGATCACCGCCAGATAGATCAGCAGATCCTTCACAACGGCGATCAGGGCCGGAGCCCGCAGGCCCGACGTGTACGTATAGGCGGCCAGGACCACGAACGCGATGATCAGCGGCAGGTCCGTCAGCAGCACGTTCTCCGCACTACCGAGACCCAGCACGGTGAGCACGGCCTTTATGCCGACTAGCTGCAGCGCGATGTAAGGCATGGTCGCGACGATGCCGGTGACCGCCACGGCGAGGGTTAGCGCCTTGCTGCCATAGCGGCCGCCAACGAAGTCGGCCGGCGTGACGAACCCATGCCGGTGCGAGACGGACCACAACCGGCTCATCAGGAGGAACACGATCGGGTACAGAACGATCGTGTACGGCACCGCGAAGAAACCGCTCACGGCTCCGGTGGCCCACATCGCAGCCGGAACGGCCACAAAAGTGTAGGCCGTATACAGGTCGCCGCCGAGCAGGAACCAGGTCACCCACGTTCCAAATCCGCGGCCCCCGAGGCCCCACTCGTCCAGGCTGTGCAGCCCTGTCGCTTCTTCCCGCCGCCACCGCGCAGCAACGAACCCCAAGGCCGCCACCAAGACGAAGAGAATGATGACAATGGTGAGTGCCACGCCGTTAATGGGCCGGTCCCCGACCGCCAACGGCACGCTGGCCCCGATCATGGCTCCTCCTCGGCGCTGGTCATGCCGCGCGCCGATTCGCGACGGCGGCGATCCTCCTTGCTAACCAGCCAGTAGGAGATCCCCACCAGGCACGCGGTGACCGGAATCCACGACATCTGATACCAGTAGAAGAACGGCATACCGGCCAAGCGCGGCTCATCGACGGAATACGCAGGAACAAACAACGGAACCACAACGGCGATAGCCAACAGAATTCCGGAGATGATGTATGGACCGTATCTTGCCGGCGCTCGCGTTGGCACATCAGGACTGGACATCGACGCCTCCTCATCGAGACGGGCCCCCGGAGCGGGAAGGCTTCCCCGGGACGTGCCGGCGGCCTGTGGACCGCGTGTCGCAACGGTCTTTACAAACAGGATAGACACCGGATTTATTCTCCGACAGGGCAAATGCGCCCCGTGTTTAGTGGCGGTTCTGGAGGAGTCTGTTTAGCAATCAAAGTTTTGGCCACGTGGCGATGGCAGCGGCTTGCGGCTTCCGCCCGGATGAGTAGATTTGCTTAACGCAGGGTGTCCACGCGTTCGACTGCACTGGAGGCGACGGTGACTGGCGATGGCACCGTCCTGGTTGTGGGCGGCACCGGCATGCTGGGAAGCCAGGTGGTGGCCGGGCTCCCAGCGCGAGGAAAACACGTGCGTGCACTGGTGCGCCCGGGTTCCGACGCCACGCGGCTGGAAGCCGCCGGGGCCACCATCGCCCGTGGCGACATGATGGACCTTGACTCGTTGGTCCGCGCGATGGACGGCGCCGACAGCGTGATCACCATGGCGGCAGGCTATACGCGGCACAGCAAAGGCGACACTCCTCAAATCGACACCGTAGGCAACAGCAACCTCGCCGAAGCCGCCAGCCGCACCCACGTTCGCAGATTCGTGCTGACAAACATCCTCACCTGCGACCAGACCCCGGAAGTTCCCCACTTCTGGCACAAGAAGCTGGCCGAGGACCGGCTCGAGGAACTCGGCGTCCCGTTCGTGGCGCTGCGTCCGGGGGCATTCCTGGACCAGGTGACCCGTTCGGTGGCGACCCCTTCAGCAAAGGGCGCCTCACGTGGCTCGGGTCCTCGCACATTCCGTTGACGTTCGTCCTCACAGCCGACCTGGCTGGCTACCTGGCTGCCGCGACAGACACAGAGGGCATCGATGGGCAGCGCATCGACATCGGCTGGGATCGACCTGTCAGCATGCAGGAAGTCGCTGAGATTTCCGGCAGGATCCTCGGCAACCGGATCCGGGTCCGAACCATCCCCAGCCGACTGATCCAAGCCGTGGGCACTGTGCTCGGACCCATTAACCCCATGGTCAAGGGCATGGGCGCGATGGCCGGCTGGTTTCAGTCCGGCCAATGCGTCGCCGACACCACCCGACAACGCGAAGTCTTCGGCGCGGCGCCAACCGCCGAGAACGCCATAGCCCGCCTCGTCACGAGCCTCGGACACACGGTCAAACATTAGGCGCACTGAGCGCATCACCTTCCAGGACCAACCAGGCAGAACCAAAGTCCAGGGCGCCTGCTTGTAGATACCCGACAAAATCCTGTCGTCGGCAGGAAACTAGCGTCTGCTGTGAGGCATATCCGCAGCCAGCAAGCGCAAAGGACCCATCAATGACGATTCAGGCAAACGTCGCCACGGGCGACAAAGCAAACGACGCAATCATCCCCGGCACAAGATACGAAATCCTGGAAACCGCCCGCCGGCAGGTCCTCGAAGACGGCATCGGCCTGACGCAGGCGCAGCTCGAAGAAGTACTCCGCCTCCCGGATGAAGCACTTCCAGCAGCCCTGCAGCTCTCCCACGAGGTCCGGCTGCGGCACTGCGGCGAGGACGTCGAGGTGGAAGGCATCATCTCCATCAAGACCGGCGGATGCCCCGAGGACTGCCACTTCTGCAGCCAGTCAGGACTGTTCGACTCCCCTGTGCGCGGGGTGTGGCTGGACATCCCGGAGCTCGTCAAGGCCGCGAAGGAAACTGCGGCCACCGGCGCCACCGAGTTCTGCATCGTCGCCGCGGTCCGCGGTCCGGACATCAAGCTGATGAACCAGATCAAGTTCGCGATCGACCGCATCAACGAAGCCGTGGACATCAATATCGCCTGCTCCCTGGGCATGCTCACCCAGCGCCAGGTCGACCAGCTCGCCGAATGGGGCGTGCACCGGTACAACCACAACCTTGAAACGGCCCGCAGCTACTTCCCCGAAGTGGTCACCACCCACAGCTACGAGGAACGCCTGGATACCTGCAACATGGTCAAGGCCGCGGGCATGGAGCTGTGCTGCGGTGCCCTGATCGGCATGGGCGAATCCCTCGAACAGCGGGCCGAGCTCGCCGCGCAGCTCGCAGCCCTCGAACCCCACGAGGTCCCGCTGAACTTCCTCAACCCCCGCCCCGGCACACCGCTGGAAAACCAGGGCATTATGGACGGCAAAGATGCCCTCCGCGCGATCGCCGCGTTCCGGCTCGCCATGCCCCGCACGGTGCTGCGCTACGCCGGCGGCCGCGAACTGACCCTCGGCGACCTCGGCACACGCGAGGGCCTGCTCGGCGGCATCAACGCCGTCATCGTCGGAAACTACCTCACCACCCTGGGCCGGCCCGCGACGGCCGACCTCAACCTGCTGGTCGAGCTGAACATGCCCATCAAGGAACTCCAGAAGACGCTATGAACGGGCTTTCGCTACCCAGCCGCTCAACCACCGGGGTTTCGACGGGCTCAACCACCGCTGAGTTCTGCGGGCACTGCGGTGAGCCGTCCGACGGCGGCGCCCGCCCGACGTCGGACGTTCACCGCCGCTGCGGCGAACGCCTCGCGATGGAACCGCCGCGGTACTGCGCCGCCTGCCGGCGCCGGATGAAAGTCCAGGTCACACCGCTGGGCTGGTCGGCTGAATGCTCCCGCCACGGGGTGCTTGTTCCATGACAGGTGTGGCGCCGACGGGCCTGATCGAACGGGACCGCGCGCGGTTGTGGCACCCGTACGCACCGGCGTCCCCGGACCTTGCGCTGTGGGAGGTCGGGGCGGCCGACGGCGTGCGGCTGCGACTCCGGGACGAGGACGGCACCTGCCATGAGGTAGTTGATGCGATGTCCTCGTGGTGGTCGGCGATCCATGGCTACCGGCACCCGGTGCTGGACGCCGCTGCAAGGCGGCAGTTGGAGAGTTTCAGCCATGTGATGTTCGGCGGCCTTACGCATGCCCCGGCCGTGGAACTGGCCGAGCGGCTGGTGGGGATGGCCCCTACCGCGCCCGGGCGGCCGGGGCTGGAGCGGGTGTTCCTCGCGGACTCGGGGTCGGTGGCCGTGGAGGTTGCGCTGAAGCTGGCGGTGCAGTTCCAGACCGCTTCCGGCAGGCCATCGAGGCAGCGATTCCTGAGCATCCGCGGCGGATACCACGGCGACACCTTCGCGGCGATGGGGGTCTGCGATCCCGTCGACGGCATGCACTCCGCCTTCCCGGGCCTGCTTGCCGGCAACGTGTTTGCGCCCCGTCCCCCGGCGGCGGCGTCAGCCACCCGCGAATCCGCGCAGGCGTGGGCATTGGAGCTCCAGGACATTGCAGCCAATCATTCCGGGGAGCTGGCAGCGATCATCGTCGAGCCGGTCCTCCAGGGTGCCGGCGGCATGCACGCCTACCCGGCCGAATGCCTGACGACGCTGCGGCAGGTGGCTGACCGGCACGGTCTGCTGCTCATCTTCGATGAGATCGCCACCGGCTTTGGGCGGACCGGCGAGCTGTTCGCGGCCGACCACGCCGGCGTCGTGCCGGACATCATGTGCGTGGGCAAGGCCCTGACCGGCGGATACGTGACCCTCGCCGCCATGCTCTGCACGGGGGAGATTGCGTCGACGGTTTCGGGCGGCCAGGCCGGGGCGCTGCTGCACGGCCCCACCTTCATGGGCAACCCGCTGGCATGTGCGGTGGCCAACGCGAGCCTGGGCATCATCGGCGACGGCGGCTGGCGGGCCGACGTTGCCCGGATCGGCGCGGGCCTGGAAGCTGGGCTCGCCCCGGCCCTGGAACTAGAGGCCGTCCGGGATGTCAGGACCATCGGCGCCGTCGGAGTCATCGAGCTGAATGGCCCCGTCGACGTCACCGCCGTCACCACCGCGGCCATCCGGCACGGGGTCTGGGTCCGGCCATTCCGGAACCTCGTCTACACCATGCCCCCGTACATCAGTACGGCAGCGGATGTTGACCAGATCACCGCGGGCATGATCGCTGCGGTCGCCGAAGTCCATGAGCGGGTCGCGGCACGGTCCGGAGGCGCGGTATGAGCAACTCCATGACCCAGTGGCTCGAGCGGCAGGCCGCCGTCCGGGACCGCCGTGGATTGGTCCGCCGCCCGCTCCCCCGCGCCGCGGACGAACAGTTCATCGACCTGGCCAGCAACGACTATCTGGGCCTCGCGGCGGACCCGCGCGTTGCCGAGGCAGCCGCGGCGGCGACGTCGCTGTGGGGCGCGGGTGCCACGTCCTCACGCCTGGTGGCCGGAACCACCAGGCTGCACCTGGACCTCGAGCAGGAACTGGCCAGGCTGGCCGGCATGGAAACGGCACTGGTGTTCTCCTCCGGCTACCTGGCCAACATCGGCGTGATCACCGCGCTCGGCGGCCCCGGGACCTTGATCGTCGCGGATGAACACTGCCACGCCTCGATGATCGACGGATTCCGGCTCAGCCGCTCCCGCACCGAATCGTTCCCCCACAACAGCGTGGAGCACGCCGGCCGGCTGCTCGCTGACCGACCGGAGCCGCGCGCGCTGATCGCCGTCGAATCCCTCTACAGCGTCCTGGGCGACGAGGCACCGCTCGCTGGCCTGCTGCCCCTGGCCGAGGAATACGACGCCGTGCTGCTCATCGACGAGGCCCACAGCCTCGGAGTCACCGGCACCGGAGACTTTCAGGGCCGCGGCTCGGTGGCCGGGACAGCCCTTGCCGGGCATCCCAACGTGATCGTGACCGCGACGCTGTCAAAGGCTCTGGGCAGCCAGGGCGGAGCCGTCCTGGGGTCCTCCCTGCTGCGCGACCACCTCATCAACCGGGCCCGCAGCTTCATCTTCGACACCGGTCTGGCACCTGCGTCCGCAGCGGCGGCCCTCGCCGGGGTGCGGATCATCCGCGACGAACCTTGGCGGGCCGGATCCGTCCAAAGCAACGCTGCGGCGCTGGCCGCCGGACTCGCCCCGGCCCTTGCAGCCCGCGGCGCCGCCGTCGACCGGGCAGCGGGGGCCGTGCAGTCCATTGCCATACCGTCCGCGGAATCGGCCCTGGCGGCAGCCGGGGCCGCGCGCACCGCCGGCGTCCGGATCGGCTGCTTCCGCCCGCCGTCCGTTCCAGACGGGATTTCGCGGTTGCGGCTCACCGCCCGCGCCACCCTGACCACCGAGGAAATCGAAGGCAGCTGCGCAGTGCTGCGCGGCATTTTGGAGGAACTTCCATGAACCTGCCCGGCATCATCCTGATCACCGGAACGGACACCGGCGTCGGCAAAACCATGACGACGGCGGCCCTCGCCGCCGTCCTCCACGGAACGGGGCGCAGCGTCGCGGTGTACAAGCCGTGCCAGTCAGGCGCCGCCGACGGCGATTCCGACGCGGCGGAGATTGTCCGTCTCGCCGGCCCGGTGACGGCAGCAACCGGAGTCGTTCTGCAGGAGCCACTGGCGCCTGTCGCCGCTGCCGCCGTCGACGGAACGCCGCTGCCCGGCGTGGCGGCGCACGCCGGACGCATCCGCGAGCTCGCCGCCTCCCACGACCACGTCCTGGTGGAGGGTGCAGGAGGCCTGCTGGTGGAGCTCGATTCCGCCGGCGGCACCCTGGCGGACCTTGGACCGCTCCTGGCGGGGGCATTCGTGCTCGTCGCCCGGCCGGGCCTCGGCACCCTGAACCACACCGCCCTGACCCTCGAGGCGCTGGCTGCGCGGGATCTCCAGGTTCTTGGTGTGGTGCTGGGAAGCTGGCCCGGCAACCCTGAATTGGTGCACCGCAGTAACCGGCAGGTGCTCGGAACACTGCCGGCGCCCTTCCTTGGCGCCCTGCCCGAGCAAGCATCGGAACTGTCCCCGGCTGCCTTCCGCGCCGAAGCAGCTGCATGGCTGAACGGCTTGCCCGCATGAACCCGGCGTTGACGGCGCGCTGCCCGTACCTTGTGGTGCGGGACCCGGACGTGGTCCGTGATGTCCTGCACCGGCCTGCCGACTTCAGCCCCGCGAACGCGCTCGTCGCCGTGACCACCCTGGCGGGGCCAGCGCTGCGGGTGCTGCAGCGCGTGGGCTTCGCGTTGCCGCCCGTTCTGGCCAGCAACGACACGGCCACGCACGCCGGGATCCGCAAGGTCGTGGCAGGCTTCTTCACACCCGCCACGGTCGCCGCCATGGAGCCGCGGATCCGGGAGCTGGCGCGGGAAGCGGCACGGAACGCCGCGGAGCAGCTCGATTCATCCGGCCATGCGGACCTCGTGCAGGGCGTGGCGGCGTTTCCCCCGGCAGTCGTGATGCTCGAACTCCTCGGGCTGCCCGTCCGGGATCTTGCGGCCCTGAAGCGGTGGGGCCTTGACTCCATGGAACTGTTCTGGGGCTGGCCCGACGAGGAGCGGCAACTCGAACTGGCCCACAGCGCCGCCGATTTCTACGTCTGGCTGCGCAAGCTCGTGGCAGACTCCAGGACGGCCCCCGGACGCAACCTGTTCAAATCCCTTGCCGAACACGGCCTGTCCACGCCTGAAATCTGCTCCCTCGGCTACTTCCTGCTGATAGCCGGGCAGGAAACAACCACCCAGCTAATCAGCACCACCCTCTTCCGCCTTCTGGAGAGGTCCGCTCCCGTGGGCTGGAACGACGCGGCCTCCGAAGCAGGCTCCAGGAAGGTGGTCCGGCACGTACTTGCCGCCGAATCATCCGTCCCCACCTGGCGCCGCATCGCAGCGTACGACACAAAACTCGCCGGCGGCCTGATCCCCGCCGGCACCGAAATCCTCCTCGAAGTGAGCGGCAACCACATCACGTCACCGGCCGGACCCGAGAGCCTGCCTGCGCGGGCGGCACCTGCGCAGCCGGCCCGGGACGGTCAACCCACCGGCCATGGCCTGGTGTTCGGCTCCGGCATCCACCGCTGCCTCGGAGCCAAACTCGCAGAACTCGAGGCGGCCGTCACCGTCCAGGAAACCGCCGCAGCGCTTCCTCGAGTCAAGCTGCTGGACCACGGGACCGAATGGATCAGGCTTCTATCCTTCCAGGCCCCACGAACGGTCATGGTGATGCCTGGGCCCAGCTGACACTCCGGATTGTTCCAGTGGCCCATCCGGCACCCCTGCGGCTCCGAATCAATTTCAGAGACCATGAGCAGAGGATGACCATGAGTGTTCAGCAGGAAACCAACTCGGGATGGGCCACGCTGAGGCGGGTGGTGCTTCCCACGGAGCTGGGTGCCTGCACGGTGCGTGTCCAGCAAGGCACCGTAGGCCGGTCTCCCGACTCCGGCACACCGGATGTCTACCTTCACGGCGCCGCGGGAACCTGGACTACCTTCCGGACGCTGCTTTCCGGGGCGCCGGCCCACGACCGGGTGCTGATTGACCTGCCCGGCTGGGGTGAATCCACCACGGATGCCCGGCTGGAACATTTCAGCATCGACGCGATGGCACGGGCCGTCACTGGTGTACTGCTCTCGCTCGGCTACCGGCGGTGGAACCTGGTGGGCCACTCCATGGGGGGCTTCCTGGCATTGCACGTTGCCGCCGCGTGGCCGGAGCGGACCGTCAGCGTAGCCGCCATTTCGGCCACCACATTCGGCGTGTCCGAGGCCACCCGGCGGCCACTGCGCCGGCTGTTCAGGTTCCCGGCGTTCGTGGGGATGCTGCTCGTAATGCGCTCCATGGCGGCCCTCGGTCCCGCGGGGTCAGCGCTGATCCGAGCAATCGGGACCACCCCTGTGATGGGACCGCTGATGTCCCCGTTCTTCGCAGAACCCGCAGTCATTTCCCCGGGCGAGATCCGCAGGCTCAGCAATGACGCCCGGCCGGCCAGCTTCTCCGCTGCTGCCCGGGCGGCGTCGCACTACGATTTTGACCGGTGGCGCGGCATCCTCTGCCCGGTGCTGGCGATCCGCGGGGACAACGATGTGTTCACGCCACCGTCGGACCTGATCCGGTTGGCTGGCATAGTCCCGCACGTCCAGATGGTGACGATCCCGCGCTGCGGCCACTTCGCCAACATCGAGCGGCCGGAGCAATTGCAAGGGCTCCTCGATGACCTGCGGTGCCCGTGAAGTATCCACGGCGGTTGGCCAGTACGGTCTGGGTTGGGAAGTACGGTTTGGGGTGGCGGGACAGGGACACGGAAGCGGCACACTCCTCCCTACTTTCAATCTATAGCGCGCAGGGGGGCTTGCCGCAAGATCCGGGTGGTGCGCCAAAATTGAGAGCCTAAGCCAAAAGCCCGGAAAGGAGGTGATGACGTGCCCTTGACCACCAGCGCGTTTAACCTTCCCGGCCACCTCACGCCCAAGGCCGATCCGGCGCGGATCGCCGGCGACGAGCTGCGCTTCGCGGCCATCTCGGAAAGCCTCGAGCAGTCGATCACCGATCTGTCCGACCGGCTCGACGCTGCGCGCAGGGCACCCGGCCGCTTAGGCCAGGAGGCGCTGGAGAAGGATGTGGAGATCCGCAGGCTGACCGCCCGCCTGCGCGCACTGCGTCGCTTCGGTTTGGACGTGTGCCTCGGACAGATGGTCCGCGCAGACAACTCTGAGCCGGTGTACGTCGGACGGCTTGGCCTCACGGACAGCGAGGGGCGCCGCCTGCTCATTGACTGGCGTTCCCCTGCGGCTGAGCCGTTCTTCGGGGCGACCTACGCCAACCCGATGGGTCTGGCAAGCCGCCGCAGGTATCGGTGGACCCGCGGTCGGATCAGCGACTACTGGGACGAGGTG
Organism: Arthrobacter sp. 10L430; assembly: GCF_056395245.1. NCBI lineage: Bacteria > Bacillati > Actinomycetota > Actinomycetes > Micrococcales > Micrococcaceae > Arthrobacter > Arthrobacter sp. 10L430. Next base: position 29,180 of record NZ_JBFTJD010000024.1, read on the forward strand.
TTCACGTCGGACGCGTACGAAGGGCACGCCGCCCTCGAGGACCTTTCTGCCTTTATCGCCAGTCTGGGCAGCAGCCGGTCTGCCCGGATGCAGGATGTGCTCGGCACCATCCAGGCCGACCAGGACGCCATCATCCGCGCGGGATCCCGCGGCGCTCTTGTCGTCGACGGCGGTCCAGGGACGGGGAAGACCGTTGTCGCACTGCACCGCTCCGCCTTCCTCCTCTACTCCGACCCCCGCCTTGGTCACCGTGGTGCCCACAGCAAAAGCAGTGTGCTGTTCATCGGCCCGCATCAGCCATACCTGAACTACATCGCCGACGTCCTCCCCAGCCTCGGTGAGGAGGGCGTGCAAACATGCACCCTGCGGAACCTCCTCCCCGAGGGAGCCACAGCAGCGATTGAGAGCGACCCGAACGTGGCCCTCCTGAAGTCGTCGGCGGCCATGGTGAAAGCGATCGAGCCCGCAGTCAGGTTCTACGAACAGCCGCCCACCACGGGGATGGAGGTCGAGACGCCCTGGGCCGATATCTGGCTGAGCGCCGACGCCTGGGCCGAGGCGTTCGAGTCACCGAGCCTTGGCACTCCGCACAACGAGGCGCGGGACGAGGTCTGGGAGGAGCTGCTCACAATTCTCGTAGACAAGTTCGACGGCGATGACGTCCCGGAGGAGTTGCTCCGCAGGGCGTTGGCGCGGAACGCGGAGTTGGTGGACGCGTTCGGCCGAGCGTGGCCGCTGCTCGATTACACCGACCTTGTCGGCGACCTTTGGACGGTGCCCGCCTACCTGCGCATGTGCGCCCCCTGGCTCAACCCTGACGGCGTCAAAAAGCTGCAGCGCCAGGATCCCCGGGCCTGGACCGTGTCCGACCTGCCGCTCCTGGACGCGGCCCGGCAACGCCTCGGCGACCCCGAGACGTCACGCCGCAAGCGTAGGCAGGACGCCGCGCTGGCCGCGGAGCGAGAGCTCATGGACCGGGTGGTCGACGATCTGATCGCGGCCGACGACTCCGAACTGCTGGTGATGTCGATGCTGCGCGGGCAAGACCTGCAGGAAAAGTTGGGTGACGAGGGTGCCGCGCCGACCGCCGACCCGGACTACCTTGCCGGCCCGTTCGCCCACGTCGTCGTGGACGAGGCGCAGGAGCTGACCGACGCCGAGTGGCAGATGCTGCTGCTCCGTTGCCCGTCCCGGAGCTTCACTATCGTCGGGGACCGCGCCCAGGCCAGGCACGGGTTCGCGGAGTCCTGGCTGGAACGGCTCGAGCGGGTCGGATTGAGCAACGTGAACCTGGCGACCCTCAGCATCAATTACCGAACGCCGGAGGAGGTCATGGCGGAAGCCGAACCGGTCATCAGGGCCGTGCTCCCGGACGCCAACGTCCCGACCTCCATCCGGAGCAGCGGCATGCCCGTCGTCCACGGATCCACGTCGGAGCTGAGCTCGATCCTCGACACCTGGCTGGCCGCGCATGCCGAGGGGGTCGCCTGCGTCATCGGCAGGAGTGAGACGGTGCACGGCTCGTTCCGGGAGGGGACCCGCGTCAGGTCGCTGACCCCGGAGCTGTCGAAGGGGCTCGAGTTCGACCTGGTTGTCCTCGTCGACCCGGAGGCTTTCGGCACGGGCATCGAGGGAGCGGTCGACCGCTATGTCGCCATGACCCGAGCGACCCAACAACTGGCCATCCTCGCAGCCCCGAACGTCGGCCAAAGACCATGATCGCCACTCGACGATAGCTGGTTCAAGTGGACGCGTCCTTTTTGCGCGCTCGCTCGGTGCTGACCAGGGCGGTGCTTTTGCTCCCGTGCGGGAGCACAATGGATCACAACGACTTCGTGTGCTGTTGAGGATGGTGCCCCCATGAGGACAGGTACAACGCTGGGCATTCTCGCACTGGCGGTGATTCTGTCCGGAACGGCGGGGTGCGGCGCCGGCAGCAGCACTCCCTCAGCGACGGGGAACCCGACGGCTTCGACTACGTCCGTTGGACCGTCGCCGACGTCGACGACTTCAGCCGGCACGGCCACCGGCTCCGCTCCGGCGGCATCGCCCACGGCGATCACGATCAAGGATTTCGCCTATCAGACGCCCCCGTCCGTGTCCCCCGGTGCCACGGTGACGGTGACGAACACGGATACCGCCGAACACACCGTGACTGCCGACGAAGGATCGGCGTTCGATGTCGAGGTGACGAGCTCCGGAACCGCCACGTTCACCGCGCCGTCCAAACCCGGCACCTATCCCTTCCACTGCACCTACCACGTGAACATGCATGGGACGCTGACCGTCAAATGAGCGAAGGGACCCGCTCCGTGGACGTGCCACGATGGTGGTCATGCTTCATCCGCCTGAACCTCAATTGAGCTTCAACCGGAGCGAAAGCGCGCATGAGAAGACCCTCACAGGCTTCTCATGGCTGCCTCAGGTCCGCAGTCCAGCATGGAAGGTGTCCGAGACGACGAAATGATCCGGGCCCTTCTTCGGGACCCCGGCATCAGGACAAGCGGAAGAGGAGATGCTGATGACTCCCGCCCCTACCGGCGCTTCAAGCACCCTCGACCCTGCAGTCCATCAGCGGGAGATGTAACCTTGAAAACCCTAGAGAAAACTCACCACATTTTCGACGGCGCCGGCCGCTCAGGGCGGGAACCTGGGCCCTACGCTCAGCACGGAAGCCCCCAACTGCCGGGATACCGGTCCAGCAGCTGGAAGCTGCAGCAGCACCAATTCGAGCCGTTACCGTCATCCTTCCTTTTCGATCAGGTGGCGGCGCTACTCCGTTACGACCCCGGCGTCCGATCCGGTGCACAGGATGCCTCACGCGCCATGACAACCGCAGCGCATCGGGTCGACTCAGTCCTCGGCAATCACCGCCGTCTGTTCAACAAGACCGCCGTGAAGGAGCTCCGTGCAGAGCTAGCATGGCTCACCGAGGCCATGACCCCACTCAGCCACTCCACGCCTGCGCAGGAACAGGCCCAGCCGAACGTCCAAGAGCCGTGGACCAATAAAACCGCCCAGGCCTACGGACGCCGGGGCACCGCACCGGAAACCGCCTACGTTGCGGCGTACAACACGGCACTCATTGCCCTCGAATCCGACCGGTACTACCGGTTGGTCGCCGATCTCCAACTGTTTTGTTCCGCTCCGCCGGTGAGAAAGGCACGGCGTAGGAGCCCCGGCAGCAACGGATGACCCGGTGTCGTCCCGACGTGGGCAGTGGACGCTGGGCCGAGGGCTACTATGTAGCGGTGCACCCCCAATCCAATGAATGGCATCCCTCGTCCGCTGTATCAGAGCAGGCGCCGGGCGTCTTTTTCGTCCAAGGACCGGCCTCCAACTGGATCGTGGTCCGCGACGAGTCTGGTTACATGCTCATTGACAGCGGTTATCCCTCTGACCGTGCCCTTGTCCTCGAGTCCATCCGCCATTTGTGCTTGCGTCCAGCCGACGCACGGGCCCTGCTCATCACGCACGGCCATGTCGATCACACCGGCTCCGCCGCCTACTTCTCCAGCACCTTCGGAACGCCGGTCCTGTGCGCCCCGGAAGAGCTGGCCCACGTCCAGGGCAAAGAAAAGCACCAAGTCACCTTCGGACAGGCCATCGTCCGGGCATGGCGCCCCCGCGTCCTCCGCTGGATGATTCACGTGATCAAGGCAGGGTCCCTTACGGCGAAGCCCGCGACGCAAGCTCAAGCATGGAGCACCGAGAAACTCCGGGGACTTCCCGGCCATCCGGAAGCCATCCTGGTTCCGGGCCACACGCCAGGCAACGTCTCGATCCTCCTTCCCCAAGCCGGCGCAATCGCCGTCGGGGACTCGTTTGTCAGTGGCCATCCGCTAAGCCGGAAGACGGGGCCGCAGATGCTCCACCGGATGTATCACACCGACCCCGCTGCGGCGCTGACGGCAACGCACCGCCTGGACGGGATTAACGCCGCAGTGATACTTCCCGGCCATGGCCCCGCATTGCGCATGCCCTTGGCTGAGGCCCTGGCGGCGCTGCGAAGCCGAAGCTGAGCTCCCACTCCCGGCTCAGGGACAGGGCAAAAAACCGGTCCCCGCACCCTTCGCCAGAAGCTGGTCAAGCGAACGCGCGGAAGGCGTCCAGAAGGGGCAAGCCGGTCAGCCGGTCGAACCCCGGACCACCAACGAGCTGTCAAGCGTCACATGCGGTTCCTCGAGCTCCAGTCCTGCCATGAGCCCGCGGAGCTGCTGGCCCGCTTTGCGCCCAAGCGGCATGGCCGGCAGATGCACACTGGTCAGGCCGGGGTTGCTGGTTGCCGAATAAGGCAGGTCGTCGAAGCCTGCCACGGCCAGTTCCTGCGGAATGAGGACACCGGCCACACGCGCTTCCTGCAGAACACCGTAGGCGTGCGTGTCGGTACCGCACACGACGGCGGTGACTCCGGAACGCTGCCACTGCGGCCAGGCCAGGGCGAACGCCTCGGCGGCCGCGCCGACATCGATCGTGGTGCTGATGATGCAGTCGGCCGGCACCGATATTCCGCGCGCCTTGGCCTCCTCGAGGAATGCGTTGCGCCGCACATCGAAGGTGGCCGTGCCTGTCACGCTGTCGATGTATGCCGCACGCGTGTGCCCTGAATCCGCCAGGTGCGCCGCCAGCTCACGTGCGCCGTGCGCGACGTCCAGGTTTACCGAGGCGGCGTAGGCCTCCAGGCCGGGTGCATCAAGCAGCACCAGGGGCCCGGCTGCAGACAGTTCTTCGAGGAAGCCGGCGTTGGGGGCATCCACCAGGAGGCCGGCGGGCCGGAGCGCCATGAGCTTCCGGACGTCCTCGGCCTGGGGAAACTCGCCGGCGTCGGTGACGGACAGCAGCAGCTGGTAGTCGGCGCCAAGGGTCTCCCGGACTCCGGCGATCACCTTGGCGAAAAAGGGGTTGGAGATGTCCGGCGCCACCAGGATGACGATCGAACTCACGCCTTTGGCCAGCGAGCTCCCAATGCCGTCCACCACATAGCCCAGCTCGGAGATGGCCTCCCGCACGCGCGAAATGTTGTCCTCGGACACGCGCCCCCGGGTTTTCCCGTTGGCCACAAGGGACACCGTGGCGGTGGAAACGCCGGCGCGCTGGGCCACCATCGCGGCCGTGACGCGGGGTGCCCTGCCGCTGGGCCGGTCGATGGTGTCCATGTATCGATCGTAGCCAAGGTTTCACGGTTTCAGGCACCACATGGCATCAAGCGCTTGACGAACTTCACGTTAAGCGCTTGACGTATTGCAGTGAACGATGTCAGAATTCCTGTGAATGCTTAGCGCCCTGCTTGGGCGAGGCACCCAAACCCCACGCGGCAAAGCACCAAAAAGGTACAGCCCGCCGTCGGACGCGGGTGCCCGGCACCGGCAGGCCCCAATGACGTGGAGACAACAATGGAAACCCAGCCCATAACACCGGCGCGCAAGAAGATCATTCTTGACTGCGACCCTGGACATGACGACGCCGTGGCATTGCTGCTGGCTCACGGCAACCCGGATATCGAACTGCTCGCCGTCACCACCGTGGTGGGCAACCAGACCCTCGAAAAGGTCACCCGCAACGCACTCTCGGTAGCCACGATTGCGGGCATCACCGGCGTTCCGTTCGCCGCAGGCTGCGACCGCCCCTTGGTCCGCACCATCGAAACCGCCCCCAGCATCCACGGCGAGACCGGCATGGACGGCCCCGACCAGCCCCAGTCCACCATCGAGCTTGACCCCCGCCACGCCGTCGACCTGATCATCGAAACCGTGATGGCGCATGAGCCGGGAACGGTCACCCTGGTCCCCACCGCCGGACTGACCAACATCGCCATGGCGGCCCGGAAGGAACCGCGCATCGTGGAGCGCGTCAAGGAAGTCGTCCTCATGGGCGGCGGTTACCACGTGGGCAACTGGAGTGCCGTGGCTGAATTCAACATCATCATCGACCCCGAAGCCGCACACATCGTGTTCAACGAAAAGTGGCCGGTGGTGATGGTTGGCCTCGACCTCACGCACCAGGCGTTGGCCACTCCGGAGATTCTCGACCGGATCGCAGCCATCGGCACCAAGCCGGCCAGGTTCGTCATGGAATTGATGGAGTTCTTCACCAAGACCTACAAGGACGCGCAGGGCTTCGACTACCCGCCCGTCCACGATCCTTGCGCAGTGGCTTACGTCATCGACCCCACCGTGATGACCACCCGCAAGGTCCCGGTGGACATTGAGCTGCAGGGCAAGCTGACGCTCGGCATGACCGTCGCCGACTTCCGCGTGCCGGCCCCGGACGACTGCCACACGTCCGTTGCCGTGGACCTCGACCATAAGAAGTTCTGGGATCTGGTCACCGACGCGATCGTCCGGATCGGAGAGCCCGACGGCGGCGCTCCCGCCACCGTGACAGGCGACGTCACCGCTTCAGGTGCCGTTACCGCAGGTGCCATTGCAGGAGGGGCCAAGTAAATGACCGCCCTCATCTCCGACACCAAGTCCACCCGCGGCAACGTCACCGCGCTCGTGGTCGCACTGCTGGCCGCCTGCGTGGCCTTCCAGCTCAACGCCTCCATGCTCAGCCCCGCCCTGGTCACGATGGGCAACGAGCTTCACACGGATCAGGCCGTCATCGGTCTGTCCCAAACCTGGTTCTTCACGGCCGCGGCCTTGTTCTCGCTCTTCCTGCCGCGCCTCAGTGACATCGTAGGGCGAAAGAAGATCCTTCTGGGCATGATGCTGCTGATGGCCGCGGGCTCGGTCATCGCCGCCCTCGCTCCCGACGTCACGTGGCTCTTCGTGGGCCGAATCATCCAGGGCGTCAGTGGCCCGACCGTCCCCCTATGCCTCATCATGCTCCGCTCTGCGGTCAGCAACCCGCGTAAATACGGTGCCCTCATGGGCCTCATCACTGCGGTCAACGGCGGCGTGGCCGGCGTTGACTCGTTTGTTGGCGGCTACTTTGCCGAGCACTTCGGTTTCCGCAGCATCTTCTGGCTCATGGTTGTCCTGGCTGTTGCCGCGACGGTTCTGATTGCCGTCCTGGCCGGCGAGAGCAAGCCGGCTGCAGGCACCACCATGGACTGGCTGGGCGTATTCTTCATCGTGATCGCGGTGGGAGCACTCCTGACCGCACTGAACGAAGGCTCCAAGCTCGCTGCGGACTTCTCTGCAGGCACCTTGATACTCGCCATCGGCCTGGTCGTGGTGGCCGCCGTCGCGTTCTTCGCGTTCTGGATGGTGGAGAAACGTGCCAAGTCGCCCATGGTGGAAACTGCGCACCTTCGCCAGCGCTCAACCTGGGCACCGCTGCTCACCACCACGCTCACCATGACCGGAATTTTCGCCGTCATCAACGGCATCGTCCCGGCATACGTTCAGGCAGCCGACCCGGGCTTCGGCGTCGGCCCCACCGAAATGGCCCTGCTCATCCTCACGCCGTACGCCCTCCTGGGTTGGATCTTCGGTCCGATCAGCGGCCGTCTGGCCCCCGTCCTGGGCTACACGAAGGTCCTGCGCATCGGGCTGCTGGGCAGCCTCGCTGCCCTGGCGATCATCGCGTTCCTCGGCCTGAACAACCTGCCGATGATGATGCTGGGCACGGCTTTGCTGGGGATCATGTATGCCGGTACGGCCAACATCATGCTGAACGGGCTTGGCGTGGTGCTCTCCCCGCACGGCAACCCCGGCTTCCTGCCTGGCATGAACGCCGGCGCCTTCAACCTCGGCGCGGGGCTGAGCTTCCTGGTCCTCCCGGCGGTCCTCGTCGCGACATCGTCCGTGGGGGACGCGAGGGCGTCGTACCTGACCGTTGTGGTCGTGGGCCTCGCCATCACCACGGCAGCCTTCGCCGCGTCCCTTCTGATCCCCAAGGCCGCCGACGCCGAGGTCACCGAATGAGCACACAAGCCAGCGGGCGCGCGGCGTCCAGGATCGTCGTCGTTGGTTCCCTCAACGCCGACCTCACCATCTACTGCGACCGTCTCCCCCAGCCGGGCGAGACGGTCCACGGGAACAGCTTCGCCGTCAATCCGGGCGGCAAAAGCGCCAACCAGGCGGTGGCTGCCAGCAAACTGGGCGGCCAGGTCAGCCTGGTGGGCGCCATTGGCGACGACCCGAACGGCGCCATGCTCCTTGAGTCGACGGCACGCGCCGGGGTGGACGTCTCGCGCGTCCGCCGCGCGGCCGATGCCGCCACCGGCGTCGCCGTCATCTCGGTCGATGCCGTCGGCGAGAACAGCATCATCATCTCAGCCGGCGCCAACGGCGCCCTGACCCCGGCAGACGTCCAGGGCGCCGCGGACGTTTTCAACGACGCCGCAGTGGTCTGCCTCTGCCTGGAGGTCGGCCTCGACACTGTTGCGGCCGCCGCCCAGGCAGGTCACGACGCCGGCGCAACGGTTCTGCTGAACCTCTCTCCCTATGCCGAGGTACCGGGAGCTCTTGTCGGGTTGACCGACGTATTGCTGGTGAATGCGCATGAGGCTTCCTTGTTCCTGGGGAAGGAGGCCATGCCCGGTTCCAACCTGGACGCGGCTGAATGGGAGCCGGTGCGCAAGCAGTTTGCTGACCGTGGCTTGCAGCGGGTATTGGTGACGCTGGGCGCCCACGGTTCCGTCGTGCTGGATTCCCTAGCCGCCGGCACACAACAAATCACGCCCATCCCGCCTACCAAGGTCGCAGCCGTTGACACCACCGGAGCCGGCGACGCCTTCACGGGCGCAGTAGCAGCGCGGCTGGCAGGCGGGGAATCATTGGCCGAGGCGGCCGCGTTTGCCTCCGTTGCTGCGGCCTTGGCCGCCACCAAGAAGGGCACCCAGGCCGCCTATCCGGACACCGCTGAGGTAGAGCTCCGGCGCGGCAGCCACGCCCGCAGGAGCTGATGCTCCGCCTCTGTACAAATGGCCTGGGCCGTGACGGGACCAGAGATCCCTACTACTCCTCCGTTCGTCGGAGCAGCCGCTCCCTCTGCTCCGGGTCCAGGGCCGCAGCACACGCAGCAGCGGCCAGGCCGAACGCGCCGTCAATGACAGCCTTATCCGCACCCGCCGAAGCGCCGAAGGCGGCGAACTCTGCGGTGTGGTGTGCGGCGCCCCGCACGTCGTAGCCGATCATGGGGTGAATGCTCGGCACGAGCTGCGACACGTTTCCCATGTCCGTGGAGGCCACTGGCTGGGCGTTGAATGCAACTTCCCTGCCCTTGACCGTCATCGCCGCCCGGTAGGCCTCTGACAGGAACGCGTCCTGACGGAGTTCTGCGTAGTCGTTGCCCGTGGGTGTGACCTGAAGGGTGCTGCCGCTCGCATGGGCACCGGCTTCAAGGCAGCGCCTCACCTTGTCCTGGATCAGCCGCAGGTTGTCGATGCTGGCGGCCCGCATTTCAATGTTGGCCCGGGCCCGCTCTGGGATGACATTGACGGCGCTCCCGCCTTCCGTCACGATCAGCGAAACGATCGAACCAGCAGGGAGTTGCTGCCGGGCCAGGGCAATGGCGGTCTGCGCGACTACGAGCGCATCGAGGGCATTGACACCTTCCGAAGGAGCCGCGGCGGCATGGGCGGGACGACCCTCGAAAAGCACGTCCCACATGCACATGGCCAAGGACGAACCACCCACCACGTCCGTTGCCGCAGCGTGCGCCATCATGGCCAGCGATACGTCGTCAAAAAAGCCCTCGTCTATCAAGTCCACTTTGCCGCCGGTGGTCTCTTCCGCGGGCGTTCCGAGCACTTTGACGGTGAGGCCCAGTTCGTCGGCCACCGCCGTCAGCGCCAGCGCCGCCCCCACCGCGCTGGCCGCGTTCACGTTGTGCCCGCAGGCATGACCGATGGCGGGCAACGCGTCGTACTCAACGCAGAGTGCCACCACAAGCTCGCCGGATCCGAAACGCGCGCTGAATGCCGTGGGCTGCGCAGGCTGCGGGGCATCGAAGCTGAACCCGGCCATCCGCAGTACACGCCTCACGCGCTTGGCGGCACGGAATTCGTGGGCACCAAGCTCCGGATCCGCATGGATGGCGTGGCTCAGATCCAGGATCTCCGGCTTCCGGCGCTTCACGGCGGCCTCGAGGGCGGTTTCGATGTCGCCCCGGGATACGGGGACGACGGCGGCCCCTCGCCTATCGATGTTGACTCCAGTGATCATGCCGCCACCTCGGCAGCCTGGCGCCTGCGGTAGCCTGCACCCGCGGCGGCGGCCATCAGAGCCGCCGCTGCCAGGGCGCCCCAGATGGACAATAGCCCGGGCTCTGTGATGTGCCCGGACTCGGCCGAAGCTGAGGAGATGAGCTTGACCACCGCAGCGCCCACCGCGATGCCGACGGACAAGGCCAACTCATTGAGCCCGGCCGCCGTCGAGGTCTCCTCCACGGGGACGCCTTCGACGGACAGTGCGCGGGTTCCGGCCTGGTACACCCCCAGGCTCAGGTTGAACATGGCAAAGCCGACGCAGTAGCCCGGTAGCGATCCGTGGGCCACCACCATCACCAGGAAGCCGCCGGCCAGCAGGACACCGGCGAAGACGAGGGTGGCGCGTTCGCCGAACTTCCTGAGCGCCTTGGCCGTCAGCAGTGAGGAAGCCAGGGAAAGAACCGAGGCCAATGCAAGGACAATCGCTATCATCAGCGGGCTCAGGCCGAATCCGTAACCGGTCTTGTCCGGGTTGGAATGCAGGAAAATGCCGTTGGTACCGAAGTAGCTGATGGACGCGAAGCCGAAGAAAAATGTGGCGAGCGAGACAGTGCGGATCCGCGGATTCACCAGCATCCGCAGGTCCATAAACCTGCGGCCCTCGGTGGCGCTGAAGTCCCGCTTGGCCCAGTACGCCAGCAGGGCAATCCCTGCCACGCCGGCCGCCAGCGTCCTGGCGTCGAGCCAACCCCATTCAGGCGCCATCGAGAGCGCCACGACAAAACCAATCAGCCCAAGTGAGCAAGCCAGGAGCGGCGCCAGGGCGATGCCCTCACGCGTCGGAATCCCGGCGTCGGGCAGTACGAACGAACAAACAAAGGCGACCACGGCGAGCGGTACCGCCACCCAGAAGCCGAGCGTCGGGTCGGTGACACCGATAATGCCGGCAAGAAGCCCGCCGGCTCCCACCATGATCATGAGCACGCCGATCATGACGCTCACGCCGGTGCGCGTGTGGGCTGGGCTGCTGACCCGCAGGATTCCCATCATGAGCGGGATGAAGCCCACCACGCAGGTGAGCATGACGACGCCGAGGGTCACCGTCCACAGCGAGGGCCAAAGCGCCATTTGAAGCACGCCGACCGCCACAACGCCAGTAGACCAGCGCAGCACCAGCCGGTATCCATAGCTGTCGCCGAGCCTCGAAAGAATCGGGGTGAGGACGGCGAAGCTGACATTGGAGATGAGGAAGATGCCGTTGATGGTGGGGTCGTCAATCTCGAAGACGGGTCCCAGCGCGGGCAGGATGGGATTCAGGTACCCCTGTGTGACCCCGCTGAGCGACTCAATGAGTGCCATTGCCAGGATCATTCCCGCAATGGTCGTGGGCCTAGTGGCCGCCATCGGAGGAGGTGCTGTCTTGCTTGCCATATGATTCCTTGTGGTCCAGGGCGTATTTGCCAGTGGTGATGCGAGTCACAACGCTATGCCTCCCGTTTACACTGACTTTGAGATTGTTCGAAACCCACTTGAGGCAGCAAATATTGAACGAATCAGCCATGATCTCGGAGCTTGATCTCGAAATCGTGAATGCCCTACAAATCAATCCACGGGCCGAATGGAGCCGCGTTGCGGACGCCCTGGGCCTGTCCGGGCCCACGGTGGCAAGGCGCTGGAACGCCCTTACTGAGCGGGGACGGGCATGGATCACGCCGGCTCCCGGGCAGCGCTACCTCAGTGCCGGCTGGTCGGCGTTCATCCATCTGTCGTCTCTGCCCAGCGAGGGTGAGGCGCTCATCGAGCGGCTGTGCGCCGAGCCGGCGTTCGGCACCGTCTCGCTGGTCACTGGCTCGCACGACCTCTTTGTGGACTGCTTTGCGTCCAGCCACGACGAACTGATGGACATAGTCACCGGTTCGTTTCCGGGGTTGCCTGGCGTCACGCATCGCGAGGTTGTTTTCGTCACAAAGCTGTACCGGCAAGCATCGGAATGGCGCAGCGGGACGCTGGAACCTGCACGCGCCCGGCTCGTGTCGGCGGAACCACTACCTGAGCAGCCCGCGTACTCTCCGGACCGGCTGGATGCGGCACTGCTGGAAGAGCTCGCCAAGGACGGGCGGGCCAGTTGGGCGGAGCTGGGTGCCGCATGCGGCGTCTCTCCCCAAACAGCACGACGACGCGTGGAACGGTTCCTGGCCACAGGTTACATAGCGCTGCGTTGCGATACGTCGACGGCGGCCCAACAGGGACTGCGGGAAGTCACCTTGGTTCTGAACGTCCCCGCGCACCACGTTGACGACGTCGGCCGCTACTTCGCGGCACTCAGCAACTGCCGCCTCAGCGCCCAAGTTCTTGGCGCGCAGAATCTGCTGGTTACCCTGTGGGTCCGTGACTACCTGGAGGTCCAGGCCTACGAGCGCGAACTGGCCGATCGGGCTCCGGGAAGTGCAGTCATCTCCCGACAGGCCGTCGTGCGGACATTCAAGCGCATGGGCCACGTCCTGGATGAATCAGGCTGCAGCCGCAGCGTGGTGCCGCTGCCGCTGTGGACCGAAGGTCCTTAAGGCGGGACAACTCGAGTTGATTCCCCTGTCACTTGCTGCCCCCGCCCGGCGGACCGCTGAGCACGGTGGGGACGTACTCGAGCAGCTGGAGCCGGCCGTCGAAGGTCCGGCTGTCCACCATCTCGAGCGAAATGTCCGGATAGCCGTCGTAGATCCGCTCCCGCCCGGTGCGCCCCGTGATCACCGGGAAGACGACCACCCGGAACCTGTCCACGAGGCCAGCGGCCAGCAGCGACCGGGAGAGGCTGAGGCTGCCGAGGGTGCTCAAGGGCCCGGCACCGGCCCGTTTCATCTCCGTCACGGGCGCCACCGCGTCACCGGTGACCAGCTTCGAGTTCGGCCACGTCAGGGGCCCCTGCAAGGTGGAAGAGAAGACGACCTTCGGCACGGCGGCAAGGCCAGTCAAGGCGGTGCCCTCATCCTCGGAGAACCCGGAGCCCCCGGCCGCCGCCTCCTGTGACATGCCGGACATCAGCCGATATGTGTTCGCCCCGAGAAGGAAGGTGTAGTCCTTCTCCCCCTCCTGCTCGAGCCAAGCCAGGTATTCCGGCCCCTCCAGGCCCCACCAGCCGGGCCATCCCTCGGCCGAGGCATACCCATCCAGGGAAATGATCAGGTCGACCATCAGTTCCGCTGATGGTGCCTCTGCAGTTGTCTCGCCCATGGCCGGCTCCTCGATCTGATCGACGTCAATGTCCACTGGGCCCCCGGCCAGGACGGCCGGTTCCCGTCCGGGTCTAACCTAGCCAGGCCGAGTCCCTCACGGACACCACGCTGTCCAGGTGCGCCTTCGACGCCCGTGCCGGCAATGCTATCCCTGCAGCGATCAGACGTTCAAGAGACCGCGTTGACCCAGGGAAGGTCCGTGGAGCGCCACGGCCGGGCTGCCCACGCGATCCCCGCCCCAGAGCACCATCCTCGGGCCGAACTGACGAGCCAGGACTGCCGAGTCAGGACTGCGGCTTCCGCAGGGAACCGGGCCCGGACGGCGAAGGACCCCGCAGCACGAGTCAGCGATGCGGGGTCCTTCTAGGTCAATGCCTCTGCGAATGGGGGAACGCGGAGACACTGCAACCAAATTATCGTCAGCAGGCTTAGTTTCCAAATCGCGGGTGCCGCTCCCCCGGTTTGCCGTCGCAACGGACACCCCTATAGCGGTGTATTCGCCCAAGTTGTGCAACGCTGGTTGCATGGATCTGGAAGTGTCGCCCGCGCTTATGATTCCCGCGTCGGAACTGCGCTGGCGGTTCTCGCGTTCGTCCGGGCCAGGCGGTCAACATGTCAACACCTCGGACAGCCGCGTCGAGCTCTCGTGGGACGTCGGCAACTCTGTGGCACTGTCTGACGACAAACGGCAGCTGCTGGTAACGCGTCTCGGGCGACGACTCATCGCCGGCGTGATCACCGTGACCGCATCCGAGCAGCGCTCTCAGCTGCGCAATCGCGAGATCGCCCTGGCCAAGCTCTCCGACCTCGTGGCAGAGGGTCTTGCTCCAGGAGCGGCCCTCCGCCGGGCAACAAAACCCACCCGGGGCTCGAACCGGCGGCGCCTCGCTGCAAAGGAACAGCGTGCGGCGACGAAACGGCAACGACAGCGGCCGTCCGCCGAGTAGCACCGTCCAGTGCACAATTTTCGGCCACGGGGGGGGCCGCGGGAGCGTGTTACCAGGAGCCCTAAGCCTTACGGGAACGCAAGCACCTTGACCGGCCACGGGCCTGAGTCCAATATTGAGTCACCGCACCTGAGGAGTCGAGCCGGCGGGCCCGCGGAGGTGATATGCGGACCGCCAATACGCACACACCTGCTTGTTGGCCAAGCTCTGCCCTGAGCTCTTCGATAGGAATCCCCAATGGCAATCGTTCAGGCAATTGAGTACGTCGGAGACATCGCTGCTGCCGTCGATGAAACCGCAAAGAAGGTTGCTTCGGCCGCGCAAGAGGTTGAAAAGACATTGAAGGCGGTCTACGAGGCGGTCGACACCGATGACACGGTCGCGATACGCATGGCGAACTTGACGAACTACTCGTTCCTACTGACGAAAGAAGCGCACAAGCAAGGCAAATGGGCGGACGACCCAGGTCTCGGGCAGAATGTCCTACCCCCTGCCCAGATTGACGCGTGGCAGCTGGCCGGGTGTTTGACAAAGGATTCCGGCCTACTGACTGGCACAAAGGGAAAGCTCCACTACACAACTGAAGTCGGGGGCGACAAGCATTTCGGAGTTTTCCACTGGGACAACCCTGGGCCAGTCTCGCTCCAACAGAATGACGCGTGGGCTGTATCGGGCAAGCTGGATTTCGAGAACGGGAAGCTCGTCATCACCTGGCCTCCGACCCTGGACTCGGACGTCATTAAGGTGATGGCTTTTATCTCACCGGAGAACAAGGCGCGTGCCCTCTACGTGATTGTTAGCACCGACCTCTCGCCGGAGGCAGAAGAACATCTCACATCGAAGCTCCAATTGGTCAATTGAGCGCCGTGACTGGCCAGCCTGGTGTACGTCTTCTGCGGACAGGGCCGGATTCCCTGCTTAACGTTGCATTCCCGTGGCCTGGCCAAGGGACCGATGTTTGTGCAGTCAGTCTTCGGCCTGCTCGGCGGCATCGGCGGCCACCCTGAAGACCTGATGCACATGCGACGCACGGCAGACCGTCTTTTGGGCCAGGACTATGAGTGGTCCATCCTCGGAGCGGGTAAAAACCAGATGCCACTGGCCACCATCGGCGCTGCCATGGGCTCCCACGTCCGGGTCGGACTGGAAGACTCCCTGTGGATCGGACCGGGCAAGCTCGCCAGCTCCAACGCCGAGCAGGTCACCCGCATCCGCACCATCCTGGAAGCGCTCAACTTTGAGATCGCAACCCCCGATGAAGCCCGACAAATGCTCGGCCTCAAGGGCAAGGACAACGTCGGGTTCTGACGGCGCACATAAGGGCAGCCAACGTGGATAAGACATACAACTCTGCGGGATGCTGACTGAACCAGCCGGAAGCGCCACTTTGTAGCTGTCCGGATTCCGCGGGAATCCCTATTGCTTCAGCGCCGCGCGGACAGCGGGCAGCACCTCGGTCGCGAGCAGCCCGATGGAGCGCAGGGTCGCCGCCTGCGACAAGCCGCCCAGACCGACCTGGGCGAGGAAGCGAGTATGGCCCAGAATCTCGTGCTCCCAAAGGATCTTGTCGATGATTTCGGCCGGGCTGCCAGCGAATAGCGCGCCGCGCGGGCCCGCCCAGGCCTCGAAGCCTGCACGATCGAGCCGCCCCGTGCGCGGCATGTTCTGGCCGATGTATGACGAATAGTGCGGGAAGAACGTGTCCTTCGCTCCCTGCGAGGTCTCCTCGACGTAGAAGTGCGAGGTCACTCCGATCTGACCAGGCATCTGGCCTGCCTCTGCGGCGGAGCGCCGATACAGTTCGGCCAGGGGTGCGAACCGCTCCGGTCCGCCGAGGATCGCCAGGTACAACGGCAGCCCCAGCTTTCCGGCACGCACCGCCGAGGCAGGCGTCCCGCCGACCGCAGCCCAGATCGGCAGAGCTGCCTGGGCCGGTCGCGGCCAGATTCCTGCATCTCTCAGCGGCGGACGGGTGGTTCCGTTCCAGGTGACGGGGTTTTCGTCGCGGATCCGCAGCAGCAGCTCGAGCCGGTCCTCGAAGTACTCGTCGTAGCGCTCCAGCGGCTGGCCGAAGAGCGGGAAGGACTCCAGGTAGGCGCCGCGTCCGGCGGTGATTTCGGCGCGCCCGGCGCTGATGAGATCTAGCGTCGCGAAGTCTTCGAAGACGCGGACGGGATCGGCGCTTGAGAGTACGGTGACTGTGCTGGTCAGGCGGATTCGCGTGGTCTGCGCGGCCGCTGCGGCCAGCAGGACCGGGGGCGAGGACACCGCGAAATCCTCCCGGTGGTGCTCGCCGACGCCGAAGACATCCAGCCCGGCCTCGTCGGCGACCCGCGCCCATTCAAGGATGTCGCGGGTACGCGCACCGGCATCCATCGGCTTTCCCTCGGCGTTGCGGGTGAGCTCGCCGAAGGTGAAGATGCCGATCTCGAACGGGGTGGCGGCGCTCATGCTCGGGCCACCGCCTGGGGACCGACCTCGGCGGCGAGGAAGCCGCGCACGTCGTCAAGCTCGGTTGCATTGATGCCATGAGCCAGTCCCGGATAGACCCGCTCGATCAGCGAGGTGTGCCGTGGAAGGTACTCGCTGCTGCGGGTGATCGCAACGGGGGCAATGACTCCGTCTTCGGAGCCTCGGCCCCAGAACAGGCTCGGGCGACTGCCGCGAAGCGTCTCGTCGCCCGGCTGTGGTGCGCCCAGCACGAATCCGCCCAGCACGACGGGGGCCACCACCCGTTCGGGCCGCGCGCGCAGCAGCTGGCTGGCCATGAGCCCTCCCTGCGAGAACCCGATGGGCACGAGGTGGGTGCCGGGGTCCACGTTTGTCTCGACCCAGGCCCAGATGGCGTCGGTTGCTTTCTCCACCGGCCCGGCCTCGGGGTTTCCGGGGGTGGTGATCGAGAACCATGCCGCCCCGCCATTGCCGAGCTCAATCGGTGCCCGCAGGGATGCCCAGGGCAGGTTCAGCCCAAGCGCCGGCGCCAGCGAGCCCAAATCGTGCTCGTTGGAGCCGAATCCATGCAGGAAGAGCGCGACCGCCTCGGGAACCGGATTGGTGGCCCAGCCGTGCGAGCGCACGTCGCGCAGTGTGGTGTTCATTCTGAGGATCAGCTCCTGGGGCTAAGGGGATCCGGAATCGGCGTGCGGCTCGGGCGCCGCCCGGATCCGCGGGAGGTATGGAACGAACGGCCATCACCGGCCACAGGCACGGTGGCGGGCAGTTGACCGCCTTCTACGATACACTCGATTACTTGCAGCTTCAACTAAATGAACCGGATCGGCCGCCTGTCCAGGCTGTCCGCAACCACGGGGCAAGCAGTCTGCCGGCATTGAGCCCCATGCCATGCGATTAGAGATAATCGCGGGCTCGCTCGCGGGCAATTTCCAGGAGCGTGGTGTGGAATGCGACCTCTGACGGGGCGTAGACCTTGTCTTGGCGTTGGGCCAGCAATACCCGTCGCAGTGGGGCAACAGAACCGAGACTGAGCACCTTGACGTCAGGGTGCTGGAGGGCCACGGCAGTTTTGGGCACCATGGCCACGCCCATTCCAACGCTGACCATGGCCTGTGCCTCTTGGTAATCGTTGGCCAGGAAGCCAATGGTCGGCTCGAACCCGGCATCGTGGGCGGAACGTTGAAGGACCTCCACCACCGGGTGGGCCTCCGCGCGAACTATCCACGACTCCTTTCGCAGGTCCTCCATCTTCACCTCATCCCGGTCGGCGAGTGGGTGCCCGCGGGCTACCAGGATTACAGTGCTTTCCTGGAAGACTTCTGTTACTCGGATGGAATCGTCTTGGAACCGATTCCAGGGATAGTCCCAGAGCAGGCACAATCCGGTGACTCCTGCCTCGAGGTCCGACACAAGTTCGTCAAAGCGCGCGCTTCGCACCGAGAGTCCGATTGCCGGGTATCGCTTCTTAAAGGCGCGGATAACAACGGGCAGGAAAGACCCTGCCAACGTCGGAAACGTACCGACGGTCAAAGAGCCGCGTCTGAGACCGGCGATCTGGTCCAGGTCGGACTGTGCTGCCCGCATCTGCCCTACGATCTTGCGGGCGTGCCCAGCCAGCACCTGGCCAGCCTCGGTAGGCACAACCCCACGGGAGCGGCGGTTGAGCAGCGGCTGCCCCACCTCCTGTTCGAGTTTCCGCAGCTGCTGGGAAACTGCCGACGGGGTGTACATCATCAACTCAGCCGCAGCAGTGATCGATCCCTGCTCGACGACCTCCACCAGCAGGGCCAAGCGACGGATGTCGAACAAATTCTGCCCTTCATCGTTAAGCAATGGTTCACCCTTCTGTTCGTTTAGTTCAATCTATGCAATCACGAGGATATCTGCGTGACAGCGGGGACACATCTGGTCCAAGAAGGTCCGGAAAATGGAACTTTGGGCGTTGAATGCCAATGACTTAAGTATATCTACATCCCCCCTCAAAAATTGAACATTGTCTTCATTTGTGATCCGGCTCATTCTTTTATCAGGCCCCTGACCAAAGCGCGGCACGGAGAGATGTAGGAAACACGATGAAGATAGAAGCTGAATGGATGCGCGGAGGCACCAGCAAGTGCTGGGTCTTCGAAACGGAGCACCTGGACGAAACCCGCACCAGCCTGGACGATCTGCTTCCCCGGCTGTTCGGGAGTCCCGACCCCAGACAGATTGACGGTGTCGGCGGAGCAACTTCGACAACCAGCAAAGCGATGATCCTTCGCCGGACGCCCGACAAGGATGTTGACGTCGAGTTCACCTTCGCTCAGGTCGGCATCGAAGAGGCGGCAGTGGACTGGGGGAGCAACTGCGGGAACTGCTCCGCGGTTGTCGGCCTTTACGCGATCGAAAAGGGATGGGTGATCCCCCACGGAGACGTCACCCGGATCGTCACCCGCAACACCAACACCGGCCAGATCATCGTCCAGCGGGTCGCCACTCCCGCAGGGGCCCTGCCCATCGTTCCGGAAGCTCAGATGCCCGGGGTTGCGTTTCCCGGCTACCGGGTCGGTCTCGGCTTCCAGGATCCAGCGGGCAAGACCACAGGAGAATTGCTGCCCACCGGTGCAGCGACAGACACGATAACCGCTGGTGGAACACGCTGGACTGTTTCAATGGTCGACGCCGGAGCGCCGGTTGTGATGGTCCGTGCTGAAGAGCTCGGCCTGGACCCAGCCCGGTACGACAGCTGGGTCGCCGGGGTGGAATTGCAGCTGGAAACTTTGGAGCATATCCGTCGACAGGCCGCCGTCCGGATGGGGCTGGTACAAACAACGGCAGAAGCTGCCCGAGCCATCCCCAAGCTCGCGATTGTCGCCTCCCCTACCAAGTCGGACGCGGACAGCGACGTCAACGTCATGATGCTCTCGATGGGCAAGCCCCACCCGGCGCTGGCCATCACCGGCAGCATCGCCTTGACTCTCGCCGCCGGCACCCCGGGCACCGTACTAAACAGCATCACGGGCGACACTCTGCAGCCCACGCTGAGACTACGCACTCCTGCAGGGGTGATCGAGACCTGGAGCGAGGAGCGCGACGGGACCCTGCTGGTCGGCGTCGACCGAACGGCCCGCACCATCGCCACCACCATCATCCACGTCCCGGAGGCTCTCGGCAGCGCTGCCGAAGCCTCACTAGCATCAGCCACTCAATGAGGAGCCACCAATCATGACTAAGACTATTTACCAGCCTGCTCCCGAGGCAGAGAGCAGAATCCGGGAAGACCGTCCCAAGCGCCCCAACCGTCGCCGCCGTATCCTGCTGATATCGGTAGCCGCGATCGCGATCCTCGGTCTGGTTGGCCTCGTGTTCGGGGGAGCCATTTTCAACCCCGCGGCCACCCCGGAATCGGAGTCGCCCATGACCGCTACCCAGATCATCCCGCTCGTCATACTTGTCGTGATGTTCGTCGTCGCCACGAAATGGCCACTGAACATCGGGGTGATGGGGCTGGTGGCGTCGTTCGGCGTCGGCTACTTCATGCTCGGAATGAGCGACAAGGAGATCCTCCAGGAATTCCCGGCCAGCATCGTTCTGACGATCATCGGCGTCACCTACTTCTTCAGCATGGCCCAGCGGAACGGGACCATCGACATCATCGTGCAGACCTGTGTGCGCCTCGTCAGGGGCAAGACACTGCTGCTCCCCTGGGTGTTCTTTCTTATGGCTGCTGCGCTGACCTCATTAGGCACCTTCTCCCCCGCCGCCGTCGCACTTCTCGCACCTGCAGCCATCGGCTTCGCCTACGAATCGCGCATCCACCCCGTACTCATGGGCGCGTTCATCATCAACGGAGCCCACGCGGGCGGGTTCTCCCCACTGTCCGTTGCCGGCGTGCTGGTACACGACATCGCGCTGAAAAACGGCTTCCCCATCTCCCAGGGCGGACTCTTTGCCGCCAGCTTCGCCCTCAACCTCATCCTTTCAGCCCTGACGGTCGTACTGTTTGCCCTCCTGGGCAAACTGCGCGACGGCGAAGGCACCCAGCACGTCGACGCTGACGCGCCCCGCACCACGCGTCCGCACGGCCAGCAAATCCTCACGCTGGTGCTGATCGCTGCGATGCTCGTCTGCACCCTGGGCTTCCACATGCCGATCGGCTTTGTCGCCCTCTCTGCCGGCCTCCTCCTGGCACTGATCAACATCAAAGAACACCGGACCTTCATCAGCGGCATCTCCTGGTCTACCGTCCTGCTGGTGGCCGGCATGATCACCTACGTCTCACTGCTCCAACACGTCGGCGTCATCGACACCCTCGCCCAACAAGCCCTCGCCCTGGGCGCGCCCCTGCTGATCGCCCTGGTCCTCTGCTACGTGATTGGCGTCGGCTCAGCCTTCGCCTCCTCCACGGCATTGCTGACCGCATTCATCCCCCTGGCCGGTCCCCTCTTGGCGTCCAGTTCACTGAGCGCTTCGGGCACCGTCGCCGCACTCGCAATCGCCGCGACAGTGGTGGATGTCTCCCCCTTCTCCACCGACGGTGCCCTCGTTGTCGCCAACGCCCGGGAGAACGACCGCCAACGCGTCTACAAGCAGCTGATGATGTACGCCGGTGGAGTGGTCCTGGTTGCCCCCGCACTGGCATGGGCCCTGTTGGTTCCGACTGGAATCATGTGACCCGTGCACCAACTCAATTGATACCGCAACGAGTTCCCTTCCTAGGACACTTTCGCGTGCCATAGTCTGGGCACGCCAGCCTGCGGCCGAAGGCGGGAAGCACACAACGCTTAGAAGGGACCGACCATGCTGATCTGCGCAACCTGCGCTGTCGAACGCGACGAACCTGCCCCGGGGGTCTGCCCGATCTGCAGCGATGAGCGGCAGTATGTGCCCGAGGACGGACAAAAGTGGCTCACGCTGGACGGGCTGGCGCAGGAGGGCCAGCAGACATTGCTGAAGCAGAATGAGCCGGGACTTGTCGGGATCGAGACGGAGCCAAAAGTTGGGATCGGCCAGACCGCTCAGCTTGTGGTGACACAGGAGGGTTCGCTGCTGTGGGATCCGGTCGGATATGTCGATGACAACGCTGTGCAGGCAGCACTCGAGCGCGGCCCGGTCCTGGCGATCGCCGCCAGCCATCCGCACATGTTCGGTGTGCAGGTCGAATGGTCGCATCGGCTCGGTGGCGTCCCTGTACTTGTGGCGGACGCAGACCGGCGATGGCTGGGGCGCAACGATCCGGTCATCGAATACTGGTCCGGCAGTCAAACCATCGCCGAAGGGTTGACACTGCACCAAACCGGAGGGCACTTCCCGGGCAGCGCGGTGGTGCACTGGGCTGCAGGAGCGGGCGGCCGAGGAGTTCTGCTGACCGGTGACAGCGTGTTTCCGAACCCAGACCGTCGCTCCATCGCATTCATGCGCAGCTACCCGAATCGCTTGCCGCTTTCCGGCGCAGTGGCGTTGCGAATCGCCGCGCAGCTGGAAGAGCTCAAGTTCGACCGGATCCACGGCAACTTCAACAATGTAATCGCGTCGGGAGCCAAGGCCGTTCTGCACGATTCCGCCCAACGGCACGCTGCGTGGGCGCGAGGAGACTTCGACCATTTGACCTGAACCGTCCATTTCCCCTTGAGCGTTAGTTTGGGATCGAAGGCGGTGGAGGACTCAAATCTCTCGTGCGGCGCAGCGATTGGATCCAGTCACACGTCGCCAGCGAATTGGGCCGGCGGGTTTTTGGTTGTCGGCGCATTGGGTTCGATGTTCATGATTTCCTTACTTGCTGGTGTTTCCGCCAGCGGTGAGCACGGCTGCCGTGATGAGCTGCGATCAGTTCCGAGGACTGTCAGTCGTATGTTTCGACGCCGGTCAGGCGTTGTTCTTCGACATCAAGCCTGGTCTGAAGTCGCCGGGCGACGCTGTCATCGACCGTGCCAGCGAGGCGGAGCCCCAGAAGTGCTTCGCGTTTCCTGTCGAGTAGGGCTTGGCGGAGCGTCGTTTCTTCCTGATGTTGCTTGGTGGTCTCGGGAACGGAACCACCTTTCAGAGCCTGTATGACTGACAGATGGGATCGATATTCGTCCGCGACGCGGACGTGGACTTCTGCGCTGGTCCTGAGTTCGTGGGCGAGTTCGTCAACGGCGGAGACGGCGGCGGCAGCAATGGCCAGTTCGGCCAGGCGGAGTTCCTCCTCTTCAGGTTCATCGGGAAGCTTGGCCCAACGGACTACGGCGGGCAGCAGAGGGCCTTGGACGAGCATGGTCAGCACTATGACGCCGGCGCTGATGAAGATGATGTCCTCGCGTCCCGAGAGCGGGGTGCCGTCATTAAGCGCCGATGGCACGGAGAGCGCGATCGCGAGGGAAACCGCCCCGCGGAAGCCAGCAATGGAGCTCACGACCCGGGCCCGGTAGGTCATCCGGCGCTGGCGTTGGGAGGGGCGCCTGTCCAGAATTCGGGTGACGGCGACACTCACGGTCTGGAACACGAACCGGATGATGATGAGCACCAGCCAAACGGCAACCGTGGTTAGCAGGAGCCGTCCCACGTCCTGAGGGTTGATTTCGTGCACGGCAGCCTGCACCTGAAGGCCGATGAGCACGAACAAGGCGCCGTTCAAAAGGTAGGAACCGAGAGGCCATGCGGATTCGGTCTGGCGACGCGATGCTGCCGTGCTGATCCTGCTGGAGGTGAAGGAGATGATCAACCCGGCGACTACGACGGCCAGCACGCCCGAGGCTTCAACGGCTTCGGCGAGCAGGAAAGCAGCGAACGGAGTGATCAGCAGGGCAATGTTGATGATGAGCGGGTCGCGTAGCCGGACCAACAGCAGGTAGGCCGCACCTGCGACCACGATTCCGGCGACCGCCCCTCCAACGTAGGAGATGGCGAACAGGCCAGCGATATTGACCGGCGAGTAGCTGCCGCCACGTGCCGCACCCACGGCTATGGCGTACAGCACCAGGGCTGTGCCGTCATTGGTCAGGCTCTCGGCCTTGAGCAGCATGAAGTTTCTGCGAGGCAGCATCCGTCCAAGCGCTGCGACCGCCGTCGCGTCCGGAGGAGCCAGAGCCGCCCCGAGGATGAGTGCGGCACTCCATGGCACACCAAAAAGGCTTGCTACACCCGCCACGGCGAGAGCGGTGGCAACCACCAGCAGAGTGCTGAGCAAGACGATGCCGCGCAGGTCCCGCCGGATCGAGCGGAGCGAGGTGGTCAGGCTTTCCCAGAACAGCATGACCGGCAGGAAGATCAGCAGCACCGTCTCCGGTGGAAGCTCGATCTGCCGCAGTTGCGGAATGAAGCCAAGGACAAGGCCGAAAACCAGCAGCAGCAAGGGTGCGGCGACACGGACGCGGGGAGCCAGGATCGCGCCCGAGAGCACGGTCACACCCAGGAGCACGACGGTTTCCAGGCCGTCCATGACATCTCCTTTCGATTGTGTTCTATTGCGCTCGCCAAACCGACGGGCTGCGTCGGACTTACCAGGTGGATGCGACGGTGCGCGCTACGACCCAATCGTCTCCATGGGGTTCGAACCAGGAACGCAACGTCAGTCGCCACGTGGACCTGGATCCCCAGATCGTGGCGTCGGTGAGTGTGCGGGCGGTCAAACCGGGCGTGGTCCCTTCCGCGCTGACGGTGGCCTCGACTGTTTCCATCCGGTGGTACTGCATCTGGCCGGTTTCGATGGCATCAAGCCATTCCGACTTTGACTGCACGTATCCGGTCATGTGCGTAAGGGTGAATTCGTCGGTCAGGATGCTGGCCAACTCTGCCAAGTCCCCGGCGACCATCGCCTCGCAGAGGGCATCATGGAGTGCTCTCACAGCCGATGCGGTCACGTCTGTCACCTTCGTCGTGCCATTGGGGTGAGTTCCTGGGTACCGTAGCTGTTGTCGTCGGGGTTGACGGTCACTCCGGGCGAGACGAGCTGGTCGATGCGGTCCAGCACATCGGTGCCAGTTTAGTGTCGGCCGCGGGCAAGTAGGACTCGAGCTGTTCCAGGGTGCGCGGTCCGACGATGGCGGCAGTGACGCCGGGGTGGTTGATCACGAACGCGATGGCCAGCTCGATGAGGCTGAGTCCGGTTTGTTCGGCGAGCTGGGCGAGTTCTTCGACGATGTCGAGTTTCCGCTGGTTGGCCGGGCTTGTCATATCGAACCGGGCGTGCGGACGCGCGGAGGAGGTGGGTGCGGACGCTGAGTCTTTGCGCCAGCGCCCTGAGAGCCACCCGCCGCTGAGCGGGCTATAGGTGAGAGTGCCCATGCCGTGGCGTTGCACCGTCGGGAGGATGTCTTCCTCGATGCCCCTCACGAGAATCGAGTAGGGCGGCTGCTCGGTGACGAACCGTTCCAGGTGGCGGTCCCGGGATGCCCACTGGGCTTCGACGATCTGGGATCCCGAGTACGACGAGGTGCCGATGTAACGGACCTTGCCTTGGCGGACGAGATCGGTGAGGGCCCCGAGGGTCACTCGACGTCGGTATCGGGGCTGGGCCGGTGGACTTGGTGGAGGTCGAGGTAGTCGGTGTTCAGGCGCCGGAGGGAGTTCTCGACTTCGCGGATGATCCAGCGGCGGTCCCACCGCGCTGGTTGGGGTCTTCTTCGCTCATTGGCATGAAGAACTTCGTGGCAAGGAACACGTCATCACGCCGACCTTCCAGTGCCTGTCCTACGATTTCTTCGGATGCACCGTCGGAGTAGACGTCGGCGGTGTCGATGAAATTGATGCCCGCGTCGAGGGCGTGGTGGATGATGCGGATGGAATCGGCGGTGTCCTTGTTGCCCCAGGGGCCGAACATCATCGCACGCAGGCACAAGGGACTGACCTGCACGCCTGTGCGGCCGAGGGGACGGCAGTCCATGGTGGTTCCTTGTCTCTGTCTTAAGCTTCGGGGATGACCATCGCGAAGCGCTCTTCGCGGGCCTCGTCGGGGTCCGGTCCGTTGCGGATGCCGGTGTCGAGCGCGTCGATGGCGGCGAGCTGGTCGGCGTTGAGTTCGAAACCGAAGACGTCGAAGTTCTCGCCGATGCGTACCGGATTGGTTGATTTGGGGATGGCTGAACGGCCCTGCTGCAGGTGCCAGCGGAGCATGACCTGCGCCGGGCTCTTGCCGCAGGCTCGCGCGATGGCGGCGATCGTCGGGTCTTCCATCACGTTCCGGCGGTCCTCGCCGCCCCACCCGGGATAGAAGGTGATGCCGCCGATCGGTGACCAGGCCTGGGTAAGGATCCCGTGTTGGGCGTCGGCCGCCTGTACGTCCGGCTGGGTGAAGTAGGGGTGCAGTTCGATCTGGTTCACGGCCGGGATGATGTCGGTCGAGTCGAGCAGTTGCTTCAGGTGGTGGGGCATGAAATTGCTGACGCCGATCGCCCGCGCGCGCCCGTCGGCGAGCAGGGTCTCCAGGGCCTTGTAGGCGGAGATGGTTTTTTCGAACCGGTCGGGGGCGGGCTGGTGCAGGATGAGCAGGTCCAGGTAGTCGACGCCGAGTTTGCCCACCGCCTTCTCCCACGCGTGCAGGGTCTGGTCGTAGCCGTAATCACTGACCCAGATCTTGGTCTCGATGAACACCTCCGAACGATCCAGGCCCGCGTTTCGGATGCCTTCGCCGACCTCCCGCTCGTTGCCGTACGCGGCGGCAGTGTCAATGTGCCGGTAGCCGGTCGCAAGCGCTGCCTCGACGGCCGTAGTGGTCTGCTGCGGGGCGCTTTGGAAGACGCCCAGACCGAGGGCTGGCATCGTGACGCCGTTGTTAAGTGTTAGTTCCATGTCCATGCCTTTCACGGTATTGAGATGCGTGGCGTTGTGGGAGTGCACGTCAGTACCCCCCTTGATGTGGATGGCATTGCTGGTTCAACGGACCTGTTGGACCTGCGGTGCAGGTACGGTCCCGGGCTGTTTCTTTGTGCGGTGGGCGGCAAGATCGGCGGGCAGGATGAAAGCTGCCGTCACGACCAGGGCCAGAAGCAGGAGTATGCTGCCCGTCGTGAGGGCGACGCTGACCTGCGAGGCCAGATGCGCTACGGCGGGACCGCTAGTCGGGACGGTCGCTGCCGCCGCGACCCCAATGCCAAGCCCAAGGCAGGTACCAACCTGGTGAAAGGTGTTCACCAGGCCCGATGCCGCCCCGGCGTCGGCCGCGGGGGCGCCGATGATGCCGAAGGAGGTCAGCGGCGCAAATGCGAGACCTTGGCCCGCGCCAATGAGGACCATCGGCAGGGCCACCCCGGTCACGTCGCCGGAGTCGACACCGACTCGGCTGAGCCAGAACATCCCGGCAAGGGTGAGCAGCACGCCGGCCACGAGTGGAATTGAACCCGGCACTTTGCCCACGAGCCGCGGGATACTCATTGCAACAGCGAAGTTGACTGCGGTCATGGGCAGGAATCCCATGCCGGCCTGCAGCGGGTCAAAGCCAACTACTTCCTGTAGGAACTGCGTGATGAAGAAGAACCCGATCATAGCGCCCAGGTACAGGAAGCGGGCAAGGTAGGCGCCGGTGCGGCGGCGGCTCGCGAACAGACGGAGCGGCATGATCGGCTGGGCAGCCCGGCGTTCAATCAGGACAAACGCGATGAGAAGGAAGACGCCTACGGCGACAGCCGTGAGCGTGGCCGGCGACGTCCAGCCGGCGTCGGCGGTGTTGACGATGCCGAACACGAGAGCGCCGACACCCAGTGTGGCGCTGAGCGCGCCGAATACGTCGAAGCGGCCGCTTGCCCGGCCTGTTTCCGGGATGAACCGCGGTGCGAGGGCGATCATCGCGGCGCCAATGGGTACGTTGACGAAGAACCCGGCCCGCCAGGAGATCCAGTGGGCCAGCGCCCCGCCGATGACCAGCCCGAGACTGGCACCAATCCCTGCGGTAGCGCCGTACAACGCCACAGCACGGGTGCGCCCACGGCCCTCCGGAAGCGTGAGCAGGGACAACGAGGCGGGCGCGACGATCGCAGCCCCAATACCCTGAACGGCGCGGCCGGCGATGGCCCACCAGCCCGACGGCGACAGTCCGATCAGCAGCGACGCGATCGAGAACACCACCAGCCCGAACACGAAAACCCGCCGGCGTCCGAGCAGGTGGGCGCAGATCTCCCCATGAGTGAGCCCCTTGGCGGACAGTGAAATGACCAGGTCATCGAGACCGGACAGCCGGCGCTGCCGTTTCCTGACCAGCTGCGGGGCGAACGAGCCGTCTCGGTCCCGCGGAACCGCGATCTGCACAGGTCCGGCCTCGGTCAGCAGTTCCTTGGACCGTGTGCCGTTTCGCGAGTTCCCGCCGTCCCGCCCAGCGGGATCATGCCGGGCGTAGCCAAGATGATCCTCCATCTCACCTTCCAGCGCCGATTCAACGACGATCTTCGTCAGCCGCGCCAGCAGCCCGCCCTCACCGGTCAGCCGCAGGCCCTCCTCACGGGCCCGCTCGCTCAGCTGCCGCACCAGCTGCTCATCCACCGCGCCCGCCGGAACGGGCCCGGCAACACCCTTCGCCTCATCAACCACATCAGTCACGGCTACCTCCTAATTCTCTGGAGTTACACCGATAAATTTAGTCCCCGTCTCCACAAAAGCCGGGGCTTTTACAAAGAGTGCGGTGCCCTGGTTCTGGGCGCACAGCGCGGGGTAGGTGTGGTCCATCACAACCGATGGCACACGACCCGCTCTGAGATGGCGGGAACTTCTGGATCCGACGCGGAGCGGACACCGGACGTCCTCCATGCGGGGGTCGACTTCGGCCGGGGTTCTGGCCGCCGGTTTCCGGTTTTGCTGCGTCGTCCATTAGCTGGTCAATGCGTGCCGAGTCCGTCTGGGCGGGTTTGAGCCCGTCGGCGTGCTTGAAGTGTTCCGCCAGTGCTTTGTCTGCCTGTTCGACGCGCGACCCGGTACGGTTCACACCGCCATCGAGCGGGTGGTTAGGCTTGGGGGATGGCGACAGTTATTCTCGTGCGGCACGGCCGCACCACAGCCAATGCCACTGGGCTGCTGGCCGGTCGGGCCGTCGGCGTCAGCCTGGACGAGATCGGGCGCGACCAGGCGGCTCTGACCGGAGACCGGCTCGCGGCCGTGCCCGTGGTCGGGGTGGTGTCGAGCCCGCTTGAGCGTTGTCAGCAGACCGCCCAGCTCATCCCTCGATCGCCAGGCTGGCACGCCGTACGCGCCGGTCGATCCCGATCTCACCGAGTGCGATTACGGCCAGTGGCAGGGCCGCACGCTCAGTGATCTCGCGACCGAGGATTTGTGGCCGGTTGTGCAGTCGCGACCGTCCGCCGTCGTCTTTCCCCGCGGTGAATCCATGGCCGCGATGCAGGCTCGGTCGGTGGCAGCGATTCGACGCCACGATGCAGCCTTCGAAGCCGAGTACGGGCCAGGGGCGGTGTGGGTGGCGGTAAGTCACGGTGACATCATCAAGTCAATCCTCGCCGACGCGCTCGGCATGCACCTTGACCTGTTCCAGCGTATTAACGTGGGCCCCGCCTCCGTATCGATCGTGCGCTACGGCGCTAGTCGGCCGAGCGTCTACGCGACCAACACCGATGCGGGTGATCTGTCGTGGCTGTCGAACGGCACCCACTCCGGCGAAGCGCCGGTGGGCGGCGGTGCAGGGCAAAAGGCACCATGAACCTCATGTGCCTAAAATACTGACATGCCTACACGTGTTCACGAGTTTGCCTGGCCCGATCGGGTCGTCGTCGGCACCATTGGCCTTCCGGGGGCGCGCACGTTTTACCTTCAGGTGCGCGCAGGGACGCAGATCGTGAGTATTGCCCTGGAGAAGCAGCAGTCGGCTCTGCTCGCGGAGAAGATCGACGAAATTCTCGACCAGCTCATCACGGTCGAGGGCAACCCCTTCAGCGTTCCCACGAGTACTCCCATTGAACTTGTCGACAACGACCAGCTCGAGGCCGTTCAGGAGCAGTTTCGCACCGGCGCCATGAGCTTAGGTTGGGACCCAACCACGGCCCAGGTCGTAGTAGAGGCCTACCCCATCGCCGATGTCGATGCTGATGACAACGACGCATCGCTTGATGAGGACGGCGCTAACGAGCCCGAAATGCTGCTGGTGCGAATGCCGGTCGGCACCGCCCGCGCATTCGCCAAGCGCACCCGTGAGATCGTGGGCGCCGGGCGTCCGACGTGCTCGCTCTGCGGTTACCCCATAGACGCCGACGGGCACATCTGCACCCTTCCCGAGGTCTGATGCCAGCGCCGGACCTAGTGACCGCCGAGCTGACGCTCACCGGCCGCATCACGACGGCTTCAAACGCTACATTTCTGGGCAGCATCGGCGACGTGGTGGTCGTCTATAAGCCGATAGCAGGCGAAAGTCCGCTGTGGGATTTTCCCCACGGCACCCTGGCTCACCGGGAGGTGGCCGCCTACCTGGTCTCGCAGGTCTTCGGCTGGGACGTCGTGCCGCACACCTGGCTGCGCGATGGTCCGATGGGCGAAGGAATGGTGCAGCTCTGGCAGGAGCCAGACCCCGCCCAAAGCGCCGTGACCCTGGTCGCGACGGACCACGTGCCGGAGACGGGCTGGAAACACGTTCTCGAGGGACGAGATGAGAACGGACGGATGGTCGCCCTCGTTCACGAAGACTCGCCTGCGCTCAGACGCATGGCGGTGTTCGACATGGTCGTCAACAACGCCGACCGCAAAGGCGATCACATCCTGGCCATGTCAGACGGACACCGGCATGGTGTGGACCATGGGCTCACCTTTCACCGTGACCACAAGCTGCGCACGGTGCTGTGGGGGTGGCTGGGAGACGCCCTGACCGCCGAGGAACGCGACGGCATCGATCGTGTCAGCGAAGGACTGCACGGTGGGCTGGGCCGAGACCTGGCGCACTTGCTCAGCGTCGAAGAAATCGCTTCGCTCGCCGCGCGCTGCGCCCGGTTGCGCTTGGCAGGGAGGTTTCCGGCTCCGAGCGGTGAGATGTCGGCGGTGCCCTGGCCGCTGTTCTAAGGGAACGACGGCTACGGGCTTCGCAGGCTGTGTCACGTTGATGGCATGGATCTAAAGGTAGCGACGGAGCTCATCATCCCTGAGTCCGGAGAATTGTTGGCGCAGCGAGCCGGACAGCTCGAAATGAACAGCCGCACAGTACACAGGACGCTTCAGAAATGCATCTGGGCGGGCGCGATGACCAAGGACTCCGGAAGTTCTCTTGGTCGCCACCCCGACCTGGAGCACCGACCGGCTACAGGAGTGGGTCAGCAGCTATCGTGAGGACAAGATCCGGGATTGAAACTGAAGGCATGCCGTGGACAGCAGGGTGGGAATGAGCAGGAGCCGAAATTATGGCTCGCTGTGGCGGCAGGTGCTGTCGCCCTAGTCACTGCCTTCTTTCTCTGGGCATCGTGGAAGAGCGAGCAGATCATCGCAGAGCTTCATTCAATCGCCGAGCGTCTACAAGCGGAGCCGGGATGGGAGAACCTGGATACCCAGTCTCCGGTGGCTGCTGCCAACATCCTGAGGCGTCTACGAGCCGAAAAGTTGAACTGCCAGCGAATATATCCCCCACAACCCAGCCGCCAACAGGACGCCCAGGTAGGCTAGGACCAGCCTCGTATCGCGCAGGTAACAGTTAGACCTCGTCAGGCCCCTCCGTCGCGCTTTCCAATAGCCTGCGAATCCGACTGCAGCGAACACGGCTACTGCCACCGGACCGGCTGCCCAGCCGAGCAGGGCAACGGTCGCGAAGATGCAGAGCCGCAGCGGATCGACGGGCGGCGGGGACTGCGGATCCGTTTCAGGGTCAGGCCTGTGTCCGTGCCGGACTGCGTGCTTGGAGCGCACCAGCTGCGACGGCAATGGCCCGGCTGCAATACGCCGGGCATCAGAAGCGGAACTCATCATTCCTCCCTATCGCTGACTCCGACCTGGCGGACGGGGAGAAGCTCCCGGCCCGTTGCTGTGCTCATACGTTGTCTGGCCAAGGCCGGCCACGCCTGAACAGCGCAGAACGGAGCGCACTGGTGATCGCCGGCGTCGCTCTTTGTGCCCACGTGGACGCAGCATTGCGTGAGCCGTTCCTCGATCATGGTGGAGATGTCCATGAAGGGCTTGACCATGATGCGGGTGATCCGTTCGGCGAGCAGCCGGCGCAGCCGCTGTTGTTGGCCCGGGAGCTTGCCGGCAGCCAGTGTGGCGAGTGTGCCGATGCCGAGGTCGCACTGGGTGCAGATGTTCTTCCAAAGATCCATTGTCCGCGGGTGGGACATCGAGGACTGCTCGCTCAGCAGGTCCAGCAGGGAGGATTTCATAAGGTTGCGCAGCTCGAGCGGGATCGCGCTGTCGGCGATGCGGTTGGCGATGCTGTCAGGATTGAGTTCCAGCCAGGCGAGCAGCTGATCGTGCCCGATGAGGGCTGTCAGCGAACGCCAGACCCCTGCGTCGTCCTTCAGCATGTAGCCCACGGACGCGCAGTGCGGATGTGAGCACGGGAGTGCTGTGAGGTCGTGCCATGAGACCACCCCTCCGGTCTGCTCCGCGAGCCTATCGAGTACCCCCGTATGGGTCAGTCTGTCCAGGGGGTCGATGCCGTGCCCCCGGCCGGAACCGAACACCGGCTGAAGCGCAACCCCGCCCACGAACGGGGTTTCCAAAGCCCTCATCACGACGGCGCCCACCCCACCGTCGTTGACGCCCAGTGTCGCTGTCATCGTCAGGGTGGTGAAAACACCTGCCTCGGACAGGCGCGCGATGGCCATGTCCTTGAAGCGGGTCAGGTCTCCCCCTCGGTGGTGGATGGATGCTCCTTTGGACGGGCCGTCGTATTGGAGGTACACCTCTACGCGGTCCCGGTGCCTGGCCAGCAGTGCGAGCAGTTCGTCGTCGGTCGCTATCAGCATGCCATTGCTGTTCACCATGATCCGAACGATCGGCCGAGCGACGAGCTCATCCAGAAGTTCGCCCAGATGGGGATAAAGTGTCGGTTCGCCGCCGGAGAGCATCAGCACGTCCAGCCGCCCGTTTTCGCGGGCAAGCCGGGTGTCGATATTCGCGAGCACCTCGCAGAGCGGTGCCACTCCCTGCAGTTGGGGGCCGGAGGCGGTGAAGCAGGTGGGGCAGCGCAGGTTGCAGTGCTCGATGATGTCCTGCAGGAGGATGCACGTGTGCTGCGTCTGCATGGCGGGCAGCCCGTAGGCGTAAGCCTCCGGTACCTGGCGGTAATTGCTGGCCTGGTCCGGGATGTGTTGCTTAGTCGGCGCCTGCCACTTCTCCAGGTAGCGCAGAATTTCCGGAGACTCGTCGTACAACGTGCTGACGAGTCCGTGGTCCGGGCAGCCGCGTTCGAGCCAGACCCGGTCATCGCGGATCAGCAGCACGCCGGAGAGGCGCCGCACCTGCGCGAGCGGGGGGTTTGTCTCGTGGCAGGCGGGACAGAAGGCTGTGACGTACCGGTGGATGCGGTCCCCGCGCAGCGGCTGGCCGGGACCGGGCAGCGCCGGCCGGGAAGAGAACGAGGACGGATTCATCTCTGGCCTCTCATCTGCGCGAGGCTTCCGACGCAGATCCCACCGCCGAGGAGGGTGAAGATCCCCAGGCCAATAAGCAGCCCCGCACCCAACCGGGACGTGCCTGGCCGGACCGCCAGCACAACGGCTACCGCCAGATACGCAGCGATAGGTATGAACGCTGCAGGCCCAGCGAGGAACGTCTTATACCCTTCATCCGGAGCGATACCCCTTGTTGTCCCGAAGTAAAGGGCATAAAGGGCAGGAGCCCCCAACAGGATTCCGAGCCACATGGAGCCGCGTCTTGGTTCAGAGGGCGGCTCCTCTTGCTGGGGCGGTGAGGGCGGGTTCCGGGGAACGTCGGTGTTGTCCTCGCTCATGCCACTTTTCCTTCCAACTTCGGGCGGAGTGGTTTCCCGAAGACCCGCAGCATCCGCCAGAACAGCAGGGGAAGAATCACCAGGAGGAACCATTGGGGACGGCTCATCCCCAGCCAGAGCACCTCGTTGCCGCGGACGAATTCGACTCCGAACCGGAACAAGGCGTAGGCAGTCACGTAGCAGATGAAGAGGTCGCCAGGACCAGGCAAACGGTCCCGATAACGCCACATGAGCGCGAATGCGGCCACATGGAACACGATTTCGTAGACAAAGGACGGGTGGAGCCCTACCCCGGGCGGTCCGCCCAACATCGCAGCCTGCCCGGGCGTGAGCGAAATCCCCCACGCTCCCCCCGTCGGGGTGCCGGGCAGTTCCGTGAGGAGACAGCCCACCCGACCGATGACCAGCGCCAAGGCGACCGCGGGCGCAAGCAAATCCCCGGTGGACTCGCGGTAACCTGTCAGCCGCTTACCCAAATGGACGCCTAACCACGCACCCACAAGGCCCGCGAGGATGCTGCGGTCGCCGTTGCCCCACCAGTCCGCGAAGGAGACCTGCCGGGAAACATCCCACGTGAGGACCCTTGAGCCAATGGCCCCGAAGGCGACAGCGAAACCGGCAATGGGCCACAACCGCGGGTCGGACAGGCCGCGCCGGCGCTTCTCATAGGCGTAGAACAGCAAGGCTGCGAGGATTCCCAGCCCTAACAGGCCGGCGTGCACCAGCCCGTCTCCCGCGAAGGGAAGCCCGATCATGAGCAGAGTGTAGCAGTGACCGTTCCTGCCCTCCGGTCCTATATTTGGACTTTCACGGGAATTGCATATGGACGTGGAGCCGCCACGCGGCTTCAGAGATGAACCGCTGAGAGACGGGTACACGGTGAAGGTGCTAGCGGAGCCCTAGTTCTTGAAGTTAGGGCACAGGATTATGCACCAATGGCATCTTTGCCTTGGGCTGGGACAGGATGAGCACTCAACGCCGCAGTCCAGCCTGCGCTTCCCCGCTCGGTGAGAAGCCGAGGTCACTATTTGGCGGTTGTATCCCACGCCTCGTGCATAACTATTTCGGACATTCAGTACCGACCACTTGGGCTGGCTGGGACAGCGCGCCAATCGTTACCGGCGCCCGGCTCGGTTGGGCTTAGGCCAAGGTTCCTTGGAGGATCGGCGCGGAGGACGAGGTGGCGGTGACCTGTTCCAGGCGCAGGCCGGCGACGGTCCAGATTTCTTCATGCTCGGCGGCGGTTCTTTCCGGCCGCCCAGAATGGTGCGCATGTGTAGATCCAGCATGACTGGCAGCGGGAAGCTGCTGTCCTCGGGGACGACGGTGTCAATGACAGTGATCCGTCCGCCGGGCCGAAGCGAGCGGGCGCAGGTGGCCAGGATGGCTGTGGCGCGCTCGCCGTCCCAGTCATGCAGGATGAGCTTGAGGAAGCAACCATCTGCCTCGGGAACGGCTTTGAAAAATCCCCTTCGACCACCTCACACTGTGCTGACAAACCCCTGTCCGGGATCAGCTGCCGCGCCGCAGGAACAAGGGTGCTTTCCTTCCCGGTGCGGACGACCTGATCACTCTAGAATCGTGGTCTGCTCCCAGTTGGCCCTCGTGAACCCGGGGCGCCGGGTGCCGACTTGCGCGTCGCCGGTTGGGAGCGCATCTCCGTCGACCACGAAGAGCCCAGCCGGATCGCGGATTGCCTCGTATGCCTCGACTACCCCACCTTGGCGACATAGGATTGTCACCGTCGGTCAGACGCCTTCGGTGGTCCACGGACGCACGCAGCCGGCCACAACAATTGCCTGACGACAATCCGAAGGAGGCTTGAACACGATGTTCACCAAGAAGGGTGACGCGGCTGTTCTCACCAAACTCCGTGAAGCCCCCGCAGAGTACCGGGAAATTGGAGAACGCCTACATAGCATCATCCGGGAGAGCGCGCCCTCGCTAGAGCCGATCGTACGCTGGGGACTCCCGTTCTATGTAAAGGACGGCAAGGACATCTGCTACATCAAACCGGATAGGGACTTCATCGCGTTTGGCTTTGGCGAAGTTGTGAACCCCGCACGTGAAGAGGGCGCCCACATGCACCCGGTCGCGTGGACGATCACCTCGCTGGATGCTGCGACGGAGGCCAAGATCCGCGCGCTCGTCGAGAAGGCGGTTGCGTGACACGGACCCGTGCAACAAAGTGCGTGCCAGCCGTGTTCAGGACGAGCAGGTGCCGGCATAGGACCGCGGAGAGCTTGGCCGTTTCCGCCCCAGCTGCCCCCTGACTTTGGCGATCCGCCACCGGGCACCGTAAAGGCTCCCGCCGAAGGCTCCGCTTACCGAACGACCTCTTCTGGCGAGAAAGTGCCCATAGCGGTATTTATCAAGCTGTTTGTGACAGCGGGGTGGTTTCTTTGTTGTTGATGCCGGCAGTGAGTGGTGATCCCGGGGCGGTGGGCTTGTGTCGGTATCTGTTTGGGTTGCGGGCGTAGCAGGCATCGAGTGTTTCTTGGCGCTGCTGGC